>CAZOYR010000004.1:34840-67767 GCA_964584105.1 uncultured Alteromonas sp. | reverse complement strand
CTACAGAGTATGTGTCATAGTTTTTGGTTTCATAAGCACTCCCTCATTCGCAGATAATTGTGAAATCAAGTATTTGGAGGAGCTGAATTATAAAGATATTGAATGCCAGTTCTACATGGGAACCACCGCATACAGGAACGAGGTTTATTCAGTCGCAGCGGCGCACTGGAACTATGTAATTGATTCTCCGATAAGGAATGATGGCGACGAAAGTATTCAGGCAATGGCTTTGAGTACAATGACTTTTTTGACCTATCAGGGATTAGGTGTAACAAGAGACAGAAGTAAAGCGGTAAAGAATTGGAAAGAAGCCGTTGCTAAAGGCGATCTTGAAGCCAGAAGGCATCTTGGATTTGCCTATTCTGACCCGAACTTTGAGAACAAGAACTTAATTTATGCACTAGGCTGGTATGAGTCTATTTTTTTACTCTACCCCACTATTAGTGATGTGGATGAGTCTGACCAGGGTGTGTATAAGGATGCAGTTGAGGGGGCGGCAAAGCTAAAAAATAAACTTTCTCACAAGCAGCAAAATCAAGCCGTAGAATTTGCAGCGTCTACGCTTTAAATGGAGAAATTATAGTTATTAATTGCCAGGCCTGCTTCGAATTTACTAACACAATTACGTTGCTTTTCGACTAATACTGGCCTCTGGCTGGTTGTGTCTGCACAGCGTGCACAATTCTATGGAGAGAATGAGTGTTCTACGAAAATATTAAAAAATTGATGATTGCGTCTGTCCTCATGCAGATCAGTTTTTCAGCTTACTGCGATAATCAGATAGAACGAATTACTTATAACCCATGGGAGGCTGAGATCGGCTATTCCCAGGTTGTGATTGCAGGCGACACGTTGTATTTATCTGGCATAGCCAGCAATAAACCAACGATGAAAGAACAGGTTAATGACATTTATTCTTTAATACAAAATACATTGCAAGATAATGGATTGGGTATGGAGCATGTCGTTAAGCAGGTTATTTACACAACTGATATTGAATCGTTTAAAAATCTGACAACAGTGCGCAAGGAATGGTTTCCTGACGGTAAATTCCCCAGCTCTACTTTGGTAGAGGTAAGACGGTTATATAGTCCAAAACATCTGCTAGAAATAGAAGTTGTGGCATTTAGAGCTGAAAACAAAAAACCTCATTAATTCCATTCCGTTTATACCGTGCGCTGATGCCCGAAGCCCCTACCGATAAAAGCACGCCATATATTCACAAGGATGTTTATGAAATACATTTTAGCTCTCTTTCTTAGTATGATTTCAGCAGTTAATTCTGCAAATGAAGCTGTACTGGACTTGCAAAGAATCCGCACAATTCCCGTTGAAGTTACCCTTCCCTCAAACGAGCATGCGTGCACACCTTCCGCAAAATGTAACGTTGCTTTTGTCAGTGCTGGCTATGGCGTACCTCATACCAGCTACCAGTTTCTTTCCGATAGTTTGTCCCGGCTAGGCTTTTTAGTTGTCGCTATTGGCCATGAATTAGCAGGTGATCCGCCATTATCTGTGTCTGGAAATTTATACGAAACGCGCAAGGAAAACTGGAAGCGTGGCTCGGATACACTCAAAGTTGTCAGGCGTGAATTCAGTGAAACATATCCAGCCTTCGATTTTGACAACCTTCTGTTGGTCGGACATTCCAATGGTGGGGATATATCTGCCTGGCTTGCACTGGAGTCACCCTCGTACGTGACAAAGCTTATAACCCTGGATCACAGAAGGGTTCCCCTACCGCGCTCCAGGGTACTCCCTGTGTTATCTATCAGAGCAAGTGACTATGAGGCAGACGATGGCGTTCTTCACTCTGAGCAAGAACAAGCACAGTACAATAGTTGCATCGTCAACATCCCCCAAGCCAGACACAACGACATGTCAGATTACGGTCCTGACGCACTTAAATTACAGATTCAAGGCATTATTCAGGGCTGGTTAGCAAAGGACTCCTGCAATTTATAGCTATGCCACCATACCGTTGCATTACCAGGCTGGTATCACGGTCTAAGGCTGCTGCTTGCGCCGCAACCTGCTGAAGATGATTAGGCATCTATAAAAAAGATTGGCGTTTGCGAAGCTAATTTAAGGCCGTTTCTCGCCACCAGCACATTTTTATCGATTAACATATAACCACTTGCCCCTGTGATAGGGGTGTGCTAAATTCCGCAGCGCATCTCAGGGACGACCCTGAGATATCGTTAACTGACGGGGACGACCCCATTTACAGGTGTCGTTATGAATTGGTTAATACTTATCTTTGCGGGTTTGCTTGAGGTTGTCTGGGCTGTGGGCCTGAAATATACCCAGGGATTTACCAAGCCCCTCCCCTCTGTTGTTACTGTTATCGCAATGGCTGCAAGCTTTTACTGCCTTAGCCTGGCGATGCGCTCTCTGCCTTTAAGTATTGCTTATACCGTTTGGGTCGGTATTGGTATGGTGGGTGCCGTCCTTTTTGGAATTATCTTTCTTAAAGAGCCAGTCAATCTGTTTAAAATTATCAGTGTGCTACTGATAATTACCGGAATAATGGGTCTTAAGTTATCGTCTGTTTCATAGCATGATGCCCAGAAGTCGAGCACCTGCACATCTTAAATCGAGGGTTGCGTTGACAAGTAGCCCATTGAATCAGACCGTGCCGCTATACGAATGTCGGCCGTTTCAAAGCGAATTGCATGTTTAAAGGTGGTTTCAGGGGCTATAATGAAGCGTTGCATTTCCAGTTAGCTTAAGTTGTTCAGTGGGGATGGAAATGATTACCGCGATGCCGGTATCAGGTATGTGACCGTCAATGCGCGACGCTTTTATAGCATTGCGGGGAATGACATTATTTAGTGCTACAACGCCGTAGCACCCTGTTTTATTTTTTTACTTAAACGATTAGAGAGCAAGAGATTTATCAATGACAAAATTTGACGACAGAGTTAAAGAGATAGTCGCAAAACACCCGAATTTGACAAAAGAAGAAGCGATGAAAATCGTTACCGAAAAAAACGAGCGGAAAAAGAAGAAAAGAGCAGAAAAAGCTGAAAAAAACAGTGGCCAAAAAACGCCTGAATAAACCAGATGCATTAGCAGCGGAGCATCGGCTGTTGCCTGGTCCGACGCTGCTAAGACTGGACAGGAAATGTTAATCATAAATCACGGCATAACGGAGTGCCTGTAAAGCAATGAGCAAAACGCAGATCAATAACCCGCTACACGGGATCACACTTGAAACCGTTGTCACCCGATTGCAGGAACATTACGGGTGGGATGGATTAGCCTACAGAATTAATATTAACTGCTTCAAAAGCGACCCGTCTATCAAGTCCTCGCTGAAGTTTTTACGTAAAACGCAGTGGGCAAGAGACAAAGTTGAAGACCTGTATATCAGGACTTTTGCTGAGCCGTCTCCCTGGGGTGAAATTAAGAAGCAGTAAAAAAGATCTTCTGCCACTTCTGCATTCATGCCATTGCGCGTGATTTGGATGACCCGCTTCATTACCCATTAAATGCTAGTGCACGGAATATGGCGTGTCGCCTGGTGAAGAGCGGAAGGTCTGTCTGAGAGATAACAGTGGCTGAAAATTGTGCCGGGAGTTCCTATATTTCTTAAATCACTTAGTAGAAGGATCGATATTTTGTGAGTGACGGCAAATTGGAACGTGCTGCAAATCGCGCATTTCTTGCGTTTTTGGCCTGCGTGGCGTTGATTCCGTGCACGATTCTTTTCCAAATTTTCTTTGTGCAGAGTGAATGGGCGGTGATTGTTGGCTTTGTTAAAGGTTGTATTATAGGCGGCATTGCCTGCCTGATACCCGGAACGTATGCTGGCTACTGGCTGGCTCGCCTAAAGGTTAAGTCTCGCACACTGAAAGCTGTCCTCGTCCTCTCACTCTTCTGGTTTTTATTGGTCGCGTCTGTTTATATTTTTTAGCAGATAGTGTCTTACCTTTTTATTCCTTCAGTTTAATATCAATTAGCCAAACGGAATTTTATGGAAATCTCATACAGCACAGACGCAAGTATTAGCTGCGAACAATTTATCGCGCTTTTGAACGCTTCAGGGCTGGGCGAACGTCGTCCTGTTGATGATAAACAGTGTATTGAGGGCATGCTCAACAATAGTAACCTCATTATTGCAGCCTGGCATGACGAGCAATTAGTAGGTATAGCACGCAGCGTGACAGATTTTCACTATGCCTGTTATCTGTCAGACTTAGCGGTTCATAAAAACTATCAGCATCTGGGGCTGGGAAAAACGTTACAAAATCTGACGCAACAGCAACTTGGCCCGAACTGTAAAATTATTCTGCTCGCGGCGCCTGACGCCAATACCTACTATCAGAAACTGGGCTTTACCAGTCACCCGCGCTGCTGGGTGCGTGAAAGAAACACGCGTATTACAGAATAACCTTGCGTCAGGGCGTAAAGCTGATCTGAATAACAACGATGAAGCAAATCATAATTGGACTAATACTGACTTTTGTTGCATCAGAAATCGTTTTTTCCTAAGCAATACTCTCCACCCACCTGCCCTTTTTCCTGTTGATGTTATCACTAACCTTTTTGGCGGTGGTTGCCGCGGTCAATAATAAGGGTGGCATTGTGCTTTTATTTACTTCGCGAGTAGTAAGCGCATTGCTTGCATGTTGTGGGCTTATCGCTGTGGTACTGTTGGTCTCAACTTTCTATGGTCAGGCGTACGACCCGGTTTCATCCGTAATCCTTACAAACTGCGAAGTACTGGGACCTTAGCTTTGCGTTATCTGCTAACGCGAATCAGGGCCGTTAAACCTGAACTATGCCCCGCTCAAGGGATGAAAAATTATGAAAACATGGATTATCTGCACACTATCATTTCTGGCCGGGGGCGCGGTTGCCGCGTTTTTTGGTCTTAAAATGCTGACAGCCTCATGGCAGGCTGAAGTGCTTGTTCAGAATGACATTTATGCACGACACCTGAAGTATATAGCCAATGACGATATCGACACATTGATTACTGAGAGTTGTATGGCGCTGACATCAGGCCTGAAAAACTATACAGAGTTAGAAACTGTCTTTTGGGCCAGTGACGCGCCCTACTATTCTCAGGCTATGGTTAAGGAGATAAACCAAAGCGCACAGCTTATGCTTAAAAACCATCATACATGCAATAAAACGTAAATTAGAACCTTCTTATTGTTGCCGGGCGATCCCGAACCGCTGTATTTTGATGGTTTATCAATTAAAACTTTCCCTGCAGATCACGGATCGATTCACTATGACGTATACAATAACCCATTTGAGCGCGCATAAAACATCACTTACGTTGGCTGGCACCCTGGCATTGCTGTCAGTTATCACCTCTGTGTGTAGCGGTATTTTGCTGCTGTTCGGCAATGATGTTCACACCTCGTTTAACTTTCTTTTTACTATCTCGGGTTCGGGCATTCTCTATAACAGTCTGATGTTGGTTATCACCCCACTTCTGACCTTTGTGATGACCTACCTTGCGATACTGGTATTTTGTTACCTGTTCAACGTAGTAGCTAAATATACCGGTGGCGTGAGGGTGTGCTTATCAGCCTTGGACAAGTCGTAGCACATTATTACGTTTAAGTGTGCTAATCGATGTTTGCCCTGTCGTGCAGATTACCGCTAATTTGCTATCAGGCGACGACGCAATTTTTGGTTAACGCGCAATTCATTCATGGTTAAAGGAGACGATATGGCGTGGGTTTATTTAGCAATTGCTATACTCTCAGAGGTAGTTGGCACATTAGCATTAAAAATCTCTGACGGTTTCAGTCACGTGACGGCCAGTATCGTCTGCGTTATTGCCTATGGCATCGCGTTTTACTGTTTATCACTGGTGGTGAAAAGCGTACCTGTGGGCATCGCCTATGCGATTTGGGCGGGTGCGGGTATTGTCCTCATTACCCTGTTATCTGCATTGTGGTTTAAGCAAATACCGGACATAGCCGCCGTACTCGGCATGGTATTGATCATTGCAGGGGTGCTGGTTATCAACCTTTTTTCGGATTCAGTGTCGCATTAACTGATACGGATATCAGTGAACTGTCGGGTTATCCTGTTGGTCTTAGGCTGGTATTCAATACCTGGCAGTCTCGTCGATGGCGCTCTGGCTATTTATGCGTTATGGGTATCACTGATATTTGAAGGTGTTACTTCAAACCTGACAGTAGATGTATTTCTTCAAGAATATCTCGCATTAGTGTAGTGGGTAAAACAGTTCGCCTTTTATGTGCTGGCAGACGCTGCTGTAAATTGGCTGTTTGCTATTCCGGCACGGTTGTATTTTCCGGTCAGGATTTTGATGCGTATTGTTATTGGTAGATGAACACTTACCAAAGCATTATCGCCAATAAGTGATGCCTCTTAGAGCATCAGGTCAGTAATTTTCAGACATTTTATCAGTCCGGTTCAACTGTCAGAAAAGGAAAGACAAATGAAATACCCTATTAAACGTTTTATTCCGGTAACTTTTCTGATTACTGCGTCAGTTTGGTGGGGCATTTATTATTCATCTAACAGCACGCTGAATCGTTATGGCAGCGCCAATTTTGAATGGCTTTACCTCATAGACACTTTATTCGTTCTGCCCGTCATCTGCTATCTCTGTACCTCTGACAAAACCAAAGCCTGTTTACAGGCCGGCGTATTGTCCTGTACTGCCATTTTTATAGGTAGCTACATCATTCCTGAAAAGAACAAAGTTATACAGCCATATCTTGAAGATGGCCGCTATCTTGTTCTGGGTGTTTTACTGCTATTTGAGATTTATGCTATTTATTCAGTTTGCCGGGTGATCAGAAAGCAACTTAGCACTGCGGCTGACCCGGACGATGTAATAGAAATGGCTCTGTCACGCAAATTCGGCACCAATTTACTCACTGCTGTGCTGATCTTTGAAGCGCGTGTCTGGACGTTTCTTTTGTTCTCATCACAAATTAAAAGTGAGTACTACGCAGGCCACCAACATTTTTACTACCACACTAAAGATGGTGCGCAGAGCAACCTACTAGGCTTTATCATCGTCAACCTGATTGAACTACCCTTGGCACATTTACTTCTTCACTTTGTCTGGTCACCAACGGCGGCAACTATAGTGACAGCGTTAACGGCTATGGGCATCGTCTTTTTTATCGCTGAGTATAAAGCTATCAGCAAACGGCCTGTATCATTGTCCGATGACATGCTTATCATTCGATACGGGTTGTCAAAACCAAGAGTAATTTCACTGACAACTATTCGCCGTGTCGCCATTAATAGTGATGAAGTAAGACGCAGCAAAGGCATCAAACGAATGAATTATTTTGGTCAGCCTAATGTAGTCATTGAACTAAAGCAGCCGGTCGATAACATTGAAACTGTTTATCTGGGCGTCGATGCGCCTGATGCGCTGGTCACCGCTATCCTTGAAGCGATAACGGTTATTGAAGACTAACAGATACAGAAACTAAAGATTAATATTCCAACCAACCTTCTTGCCACCAGGAAAGAAACTCTTCAAAGTCGATATAACCATCATCGTTACTGTCGATAAGTTTAAAGCCTTCTTCTACATGACTGGCTTTTGTCTTTGGCGACAGAACGGTTAATAATTCAATGAATTCAGGCAGGTCAATCTGACCGTTACCGTCACGGTCAAAAAAACTGAAATCGCTTTTTATTTCAGCAATTTTTTCTTCTGAAAGTTGGGCGCTCACTGATAATCCCTATTTCTAACGTCTACATAATAAGGTTTTCAGTGTAACGCCCCGATAGCTGGCTGTCTACGCCTGTTTTTCCTTAGCTTTTAATGCACGCTGCCGCTGCTCTTCAGCTTTTTCCTGACGGCGCTTTTCCATTGCTTCGCGAGCTTCTGTACCTACGTGCTCTTCATTGCGCGCTTTGGCCAACTGGACCTGCTTTTCACGCTCTCTGAATCGCGCGATTTGCTCATCTGAGTGCGTACCAAAGCAATTCGGACAGCTTACGCCCGGTTCATACTTATCGCTTTGCTTGTCTTCTGCAGTAATGGGCAAGCGACACGCGTAACAGGCTTCATAATGGCTTTTTTGTAAATCGTGATTAACCGCCACGCGGTTATCAAAAACAAAACAGTCGCCCTGCCACAGAGACTCTTCCTTGGGTACATCCTCCAGATACTGAAGAATACCGCCCTCAAGATGATAGACCTCTTCAAATCCCTGCTCTTTCATATATGCAGTGGATTTTTCGCAGCGAATACCGCCGGTGCAGAACATGGCAACCTTTTTGTGCTTGCCGGGATCCATGTTTTCTTTTACGTATTGCGGAAACTCACGAAAGGTTTTGGTGTTTGGGTCGACCGCGTGCTGGAATGTCCCAATCTCGATTTCGTAGTCATTACGGGTATCTACCACAAATACGTCCGGATCGCTTATCAGCGCGTTCCAGTCCCGGGGTTTGACATACGTACCCACTGTCTGACGTGGGTCGATACCTTCAACGCCCATGGTGACAATCTCTTTTTTCAGCTTCACCTTGGTGCGATAGAACGGCTGCTCTTCGTGCAGTGATTCTTTGGTAGAGATGGGATTGAGGCGTGAATCAGCATTTAACCAGGCAAGCAGGTTATCGATGCCGTTACGCGTACCTGAAACGGTACCATTGATGCCTTCGGCGGCCAGTAGCAAAGTACCTTTAATACCCTGCTCTTCCATTTTAGCTAACAGCGGCGCGCGCAGCTGTTCATAATCTTCAAGCGCGACAAATTTGTACATCGCGCAAACGATATATTGACTCATTGGATTGTTTACCTTTGCGAGTTGGAACGTAAAACCAGTGCAAAAATGCGGCGGCGAATATAGCAAAGTCAGCGCAAAATTTCCAACCAAAGCGTCAAACCAATAATGAACCGGAACCTTCTACCACATCAGCAAGGCGGGTAGGATCCTGCTGAATTTCTGAGCATAACGCATCATCTTGTTTCTGCCAGCGCCGTTGGGTTGCGTAGCTGCAGTTAGCCAGAATGTCAGGTTCGATATGGCGGGCGTTATCTTTATAACTTAGCGGATCCGGGTGCATGGCACGCCATAACATCAGACTAGCGCCATCATTACTTTCAGCCATCCTGCTGTAGTGTGTCAAAGTAGTGTAGGTATCATCCGTTGCACAGGTCGCTGCCCGACGGTAATGGTTGAGCTTGTTCAACTGCGCGCTGACATCACTGGCAGGTTGCTCATCCGCTGCCACCGTTACCGGATTGTTGCCCGGCTGTAGCTGCATTGCCAGATAAAGCGAAAACAACGACGCATTGTGAGAGGCGCGATTAAGCTGCCCGCCCCATTCCAGGCTTTGCCTGGTAATAGCATCGGTTTGCAAGGCCACGTCTGACAACACAATACTCCGTTTTTTTGTACGATACAGAGAATATCGGTACAAAAAAATTTTTCTTTAATGCTGTGTCGGCATCACAGCCTGATAATATGTGCGTATAATAGCCTGATATACCTGATGTCTACCAAGGTGGAACGGATTCACGAGTTATGAAGTACGCTGATAAACGAGTGCTGATTGTTGAGGACCAACGCCCTTTCCTCATGCTACTTAAGGGGCTGCTGCAGTCCATGGGAGCGACCGAGGTGGTCACGCATATGTCAGCTGAAAAAGCACTGACGGCATGTCGCAAAGAGAAGTTTGATATTGTTATTGCCGATCTTCACCTGGGGGCAGAGCAAAAAAACGGCTTTGAACTGGTAGAAGAACTCAGATTATCGCGATTAATAAAACCCTCTGCCATTTTTGTGCTTATCAGCGCCGATAGCGCCCGCCCTGTGGTGCTTGGCTCCATTGAGCGGCGTCCCGATGATTATATTGTTAAACCATTTTCACAGGCGCAACTTAAAAGCCGTATCAGCCGTGCCTGGCAAAAACGTCAGGCGCTGTTGCCTGTTTACCGCGCTATTCATGATGAAGATACCCAAACAGCGATTTCTGCGTGTCAGGAGATAATCGCATTAAACAGCAACTATCTTCACTCTACAGAACTGCTACTCACAGAGTTATTCTGGCAGACGAACAAATACACCGAAGCATTGAATCTGCTTGAACCTTATAGGGACGCTGCCGGCGTTCAGTGGATTCAGATTGCGCTGGCGCGCACCTATTTATACATAGAGCGGTACGAAGAGGCCATCGCAGTATGTGAGGCAGTGCTTGTGCAAAACCGCTTCAGTGCAGAAGCCTTTGATATTATTGCCCAGGCCAGACAAGGCCTGTCAGAGGGTGAAGAAGCTCTCGCCGCAATTGGCCAGGCCATTAAGCTGTCACCCTACTCGTTACCACGCTATGTTGCGGCATGCGACATTGCCCGCAGCAATGATGATTTTATTTTTGCCCATGAAGCATGTGCCGCTATCTGGGATTTGTCCCGTCGCACCGCACATCAGGATATCGCGCATTGGTGCAGCTTTATTCGCAGCATGCTGGATGTGGCTGAACACGCTGATGAAAAACGCGTCAAAAACCGCTATCAGCAGGATGCGCTGTTACACCTGCAGCGAGGCAGGCATGATGAGCGCGTAGTCAGGCTTAATCCGGAGTTTGATTTTGATATTTTTGAGCAGGTGATCATGGCGCGGGTGGCCGCTCTGGACGGCAAACTGCTTGATGCCAAGCGTGCATTATTTATGTCGCAGCAGGATATTGAAGACAAATACGAAACATATCCGGTGATGTATGCGCCGGATTCTCTTAATGTGATGATGGAACTGGGTGAGTTTGAAGAGGCGCAGCCTATCATTTCAATGCTTGATAGGCATGCAGAGACAGCGGGCAAACATATATTAACCTCTGCTCAGGGCATGTCGAAAACGTCCAGACAACGCCATAAACAGTTTCTTAAGTTTAACCGTCAGGGGATCGAATTATATCAAGACGGTAAATTTGAACAGGCCAGAGAGCAGTTTTGTCTGGCGCAGGAGTTTGCCCCGGTCAATACCGGAGTGGCATTGAACCTTCTTCAGTGTATTATAAAACTTACGCACGGGCGCAAAACCAGCAATGATGAGCTGGTCAGCGAGTGCCGCCGGCTCAATAAAATGCTGCACGATATGCCACTTAAAGCGCAGCACAAAGAAAAGTTTGATGCCCTAAGCGAAGATATTCAGGCGCTTATCACGAAAAAATAAGCCTGTAACAGACACGGGCACCGGCGTTTTTCAATAAATTGCCTCTCTCCTGTGACCCGCTGGCTGTGAATGTATACCAAAGTGCATATATTTCTCTTTCGCTATATTGGTAATATGGCAGTAAATGCGTGACAGGCTAAAAGTGAACCAATATACCTGTGCCTCCCTATTGTAAACCCACAGTACTGCGTCAGGTCGCGCTTGCTGATTGCATCGCGCGTTGATTAGGTAAATCAAAATAAAAACTATCATTATGCGACAGCCAGGAGCAAAGAAATGACCGGTTATCTGTTACAGGCTTTTGTTTATCTTGTGGCTGCAGTGGTCGTGGTACCCATTGCAAAGCGACTGGGTCTGGGCTCCGTCCTGGGGTATCTCATTGCCGGTGTACTTATCGGACCGGTTTTAAATCTGGTAGGAAGTGAAACGGAAACCATCCAGCACTTTGCTGAATTCGGCGTGGTGATCATGCTGTTTCTGGTGGGACTGGAGCTGGCTCCACGCGCTTTATGGCGGATGCGGCACAAATTAATCGGACTGGGCGGCCTGCAGGTTGGCGTAACCGTACTGTTTGTCACAGGCTGTGCGATGCTGTTGGGTCAGGTCTGGACCATCGCCCTGACCATCGGTTTAATTTTCTCGTTGTCATCTACGGCAATTGTTTTACAGACTTTTCAGGAAAAGGGTCTGCAAAAAACACAGGGGGGGCAGCATGCCTTCTCAATATTGCTGTTTCAGGATATCGCAGTCATTTTGATGTTAGCGCTTATCCCGCTATTGGCATTGCCCGAGCTTGCTGAAGCTGCGCAGGCTGCCAGTTCAAAGGACGGCCATGCCGGTGCTTCCCACTGGCTAACCGCGTTACCGGGTTGGGCGTATGGACTGGTTGTTATCGGTGCCATAGCCGCCGTCATCATCATTGGCCACTACTTCAGTCGTTCGCTATTCAGATTTGTGGCAGCATCTGGCTTACGAGAAACTTTCACCGCAACAGCGCTGATGCTGGTCATCGGTATTGCCGCACTGATGAATCTGGTTGGCCTTTCACCCGCTTTAGGCACTTTTCTGGCTGGCGTGGTTCTGGCTAACAGCGAGTTCAGGCATGAATTAGAATCAGCAGTAGAGCCTTTCAAAGGACTGCTGCTGGGACTCTTTTTCATTACTGTAGGCGCAGGTATCAATGTTGAGGTGCTGCTGGATAACGCCGGCATTGTTGCCGCTGTTACGCTATCAGTGATAGTAGTTAAGGCCGGTATACTGGCCGGGCTGACGCGTTTGTTTTCAATTCGCGGAACGGACCGCTGGCTGGTAACGCTGAGTCTGGCGCAGGCCGGTGAATTTGGTTTCGTGCTGGTTAACTATGCCCTGCAGAATCATGTTATTCCGGCGCAGACTGCGCAACTTTTATCACTTGTTGTTGCACTATCGATGTTTCTGACGCCCGGGTTATTTATTTTGTATGAAACAGTGATTGCCCCCCGTTATACGAAAAAAAGTAATGCACAGCAGCCTGATGTGCCAGAAGAATCCGGTACGGTGGTTATTGCAGGTATAGGCCGGTTCGGGCAAATCGTAAATCGCCTGTTGGTTGCAAATGGTGTCGCCACAGTGGTGCTGGATGTCCGCGCGGAACAGGTGGCACTGATGCGTAGAATTAATACTAAAGCGTATTTTGGTAATGCGTCAAAGCCCGATATCCTGCATACCGCGGGTATCGACGAGGCGAAAATGATGGTGATTGCCATTGATGATCGAGAAGCCAGCGTAACTACGGTTAAATACCTGAAATCGGCAATGCCGCATGTCAAAATACTGGCCAGAGCCTTTGACCGGGGCCATGGCTACCGGTTACGTTATGCTGGGGCTGATTACACTGTTTCAGAGACCTATCATTCAGCTCTGGAAATGGGCGCAGAGGCGTTACGCCAAACTGGTTTGCATGAAACGCTGGTTGAGCAGCGTAAAGCAGTCTACCTGGATATAGAAGCTGAGCAATCCGATGGCCTGTATGCCGCCTGGGCTGATGATGCCTCTGGTGAAAGAATTGATAACAACTACCTCAAACTCTTTATGCAACTGGAATCACGCATTGCCGAAGCCATGCAGCAAAGCCATGACGATGCACAAACTGAGATTACATCGCGCACCAGACAACACCGAGCAGAAGACAGCGGACCTACATAACTATAAAATCGCGCAACGACAACGCCATGGCTAAATCCTGCTATGAGAGTGGTGCAAATCTACCGGCGTCGATAACTACAATTGCGGCAGGACCATGAGAATCAATACAGCGACGAAAGGCCTGGTAAAGGCCTTTCGCATCCTGTCTTTATTCTTTTAACGATGCAATGTCATCGAGCCAGCCATCCACTTTTTCCAACAAATGTTCTTTTTGTCTGTTAGTCATGGTGGGTACTAATTCGGCCGCCATATCCAGATAGCGTTGACGGTTTTCTTCTCTGAGTTTCAGATACGCATCGCTGCGGTAGTCATCCGGGTTTTCTAAAAGATAAGTGAGATCCTGTACAAAGCTGTCGCTGCTGTTTCGGGTAATAAACAAACGACGGGCGGCATTTTGGATTTCACGTCGATACGCGACCCACTGCATGCCTGAGCGTTCGAATTGCGCGGCATACCTGGCAATTATTTGTTCCTGCTGGTCGGTTAAATCACCCAGTCTGTCTTCAAACTCTTCTTCTATATCGTCTTGTAGATCCTCAATTCGCTCCGCTTTGCTTTCCTCTTGACGCTCGAGGATTGTTTCTTCCTCCTCTTCGTTCTCTCTTTCCAGCGCCGCAAACAGGTAAATAACCTGTTCATCATCAAGACGGCTGGCTAATTGTGCCAGCTCAGGCGCCAGCTTATTTCTGATTGCATCGATATGACTTTTGCCCTTATCCAGGTGCCAGGCAATAGTCTGACGATCCAGCGCATTATTCTGTATGTGTTGTCGTAACTGTTGTAATTGCTGTTGGTACTTGGACAGTTCCTCGCTGCGATGCCAGTCTATCCAGCTATCAAGTTTTTCATCAAATAAGGCTTCCTGGCGATCTTTGAGCTCTACGTAATCATCCATATACCAGTAAATCAACCAGTCGAGGTTGTCATAGGCCAGTTTTGATGAACACCCACCACACAGTAATACGATAAATATACACAGCCACTTTCTCATTAATCTTCCTGATTTTTTGCTAAATTTGTTATCAGATATAAAACTCTTCTGGCTCAGATACGAATAAATAGTGTATTCAGACCGCCAGTTTTACTTCTGACTGCAGTGTACTGTGAAAAGTTGCCAACTGGTTGATTGAAAAAGGTTTCAAATTGTGACAAAGCATATTGCTATTCTGACATCAGGCGGTGACGCACCCGGAATGAATGCATGTATACGCGCCATCGTTATTGCCGCAGACCGCCAGGGCTACCAGATTTCCGGCTATCTGCGTGGCTATAACGGGCTGTTGGATGATCAGCGCATCACCCTTACCTGCGAACGCATGCATAATCTGCTACAGCAAGGCGGAACCATTTTACACAGCGCGCGTTGTAAAGCGTTCACTACTGAAAAGGGAATAAAAACGGCGGCCCAAAACCTCACTAAAGCAAATGTCGACACCTTGTTTGTTATTGGTGGTGATGGTTCATTTCGCGGTGCTCACGCACTTGGCCAGCTCTGGGATGGGCAGATCATCGGCTTGCCGGGGACTATTGATAATGACGTTGCCGGAACAGATGCAACCATCGGCTACTACACTGCCATTGAAACAGCGGTCAGTTCGATTGATAAGGTAAGGGATACGGCCGATGCATTTGACCGGGTATTCATGGTTGAAGTAATGGGCCGCCATGCCGGGTTTCTGGCACTGAGCGCAGCGCTGGCATCGGCATCGGACTATGTTATTTTGCCAGAGCGATTTACAAACGAAGCCGACACATTGACGCAAATTTGTACGCAGATACAACAGCGGCAAGCGAAACGCGGGCCCGTTAGCTATGTCATCGTGCTGGCTGAAAATGTCTGGCCGGGTGGAATCAATGATTTGTGTGTCAGGCTTGCCAGCCAGAGCAACATGGAAGTGAAACCTGTTATCTTAGGTCACGTGCAGCGTGGAGGAAGCCCTGTCAGTCAGGACCGCCTGCTCGCCGTACAGCTGGGCACCTATGCGGTAACGCTGGTTGAGACTTCCACCAGTGGTGTTATGGTGGGCACGTATGAAGATAAAGCCGTTACGGTGCCATTGCCGCAGACCTGGGAAGATGCTAAACCGTTGCCTGACGATGCCGTCACTACCATGATGACGTTGATGAACCAGCGGTATCAGTAATGGAAGTGCGATGGCGTTAATGCCATCACATTTTCATCGCTGCTTTAACCTTATCACGATGACTGCGGCTCACCTTTAATTCGGTATCATTTTGGAGTATCAGGTGGTACTCACCGCTGATGTGACTGACCAGCTTTTTAACAAAACGAATATTGGCAATAGCTGAACGATGGACACGTACAAACCACTGAGGGTTCAGCTCCTGCTCAAGCTCCTTCATGGTTTTACGCATGATGTGCATTCCATCAAGCGCGTGCACACACATGTAATCGCCAGCCGCATCAATCCACTGAATGTCCTGCACCGCCACCCGGGTAACTTCAGAGCCATCTTTAATGGCCAGCACTTCCGGATAAGGGTTGGTATCAATAGACTCACCACTGGCAAGCTTTTGCAGAATAGACTCGTAGTCATCCCCGGTTAAATCAGCGACCAGACTCGCCAGTTTACGCGATTGCTCATCCTGGTGCTGATTAGAAAGGTGATCGCGAACTTTGGTCAGTGCTTCGTTCAGCCTTTCATCATCAGCAGGCTTTAACAGATAGTCCAGCGCATGCACATCAAATGCTTTAATAGCATAACTATCATAGGCGGTGACAAACACAATCAGCGGAATAGGCTGATTGAGTTCCTGCAATTTGTGAATAACCTGAAAGCCGTTAAGACCCGGCATTTGAATATCCAGAAAAACCAGGTCAGGACGGTGCTGAGAGATGGCGCTGACCGCGTCCAGACCATTCTGGCACTCGGTCACCAGTTCAATATCGTCGTACCGTTCCAGACGCGCTCGTAAGCCGCGGCGTGCGAGTGGCTCATCATCAACAATGATGGTTCTGATAGTTTGCTTGCTCATAATTTGCATTCTTTTAATTCACTGGGAATACGCAGTCTGACTCTGACACCGGTGGGCTGGTTATGCTCCACTGAAAATGCAAAATTACGATGATACAAAGACTGCAAACGTTCCCTGATATTAACCAAGCCGACGCCTTTTTCTCTGGAAAGCTGACCATCCTTAATATCAGCTCCTGGACCATTATCGGCGACGTCCAACAATAAATCATTTCCAAATGTTCTGGCAGAAATGGCAATTCTTCCGCCCTGCTCCATTTTAGATATGGCATGCTTAATCGCATTTTCAATAAGCGGCTGAAGAATCATACTAGGCACCAGCGCATCCTCACAGGAAGGCTCAATGTCCCATTCGACCTCCAGCCGATCATCAAATCTTACTTTTTCTATCTCAAGATACAGGCGCAGGGCCTTAACTTCCTGACTAAGCGGCACCCGCTTGATGGGATCATTATCCAACGAGTAACGTAAAAAGTTACTCAGGCGCGACACCATGGCTTCTGCGGTTTCATTTTCCTTGAGCAATATTAGTGTAGATATCGCATTAAGCGTGTTAAACAAAAAATGGGGATTTAACTGATAGCGCAGCATTTTGATATGCGCCTGGTGCGCCATGGTGCTGGCCTTTAAAGCGTTCTGCTTTTCTTTTTGCAGCATCTGGAAGTTTTTAATACCGAAATACAGGCCGCTCCAACACCCGATCATAATCATGGAGTTGATGGTGTTAGTGAAATACATGTACCAGGCATCGGGACGATACCCGTGTTTATAAATTTCCCAGTAATTAATATTTTTAATCACCGCCCAGATGAGGGCCGTGACATAACAGGCCAGCAGCACTACGCCTAACATTTTAAGCGGAGAAAGATGCCGGGCGCGCCGGAATATATAGCGAAGTGGTATAGTTACCAGCCAGCCGGCATAGGCATTAAGTAGTATGATAAACACCCAGATAGGGCGAACATCGTGCAGGAAAGAACCGATATAATAAATAAGCGCGAACCCTGCCCAGCCCATGCTGTGGAAGGTCCAGAAAAGACGCTCATTGCTTTCAAATGTTTTTTGCCAGCGGCTCACGTAACTACCGGATTTCTTGGATGTTACGTGCAATTATACGCATAAATATCAGGTCTGCGTGTCACACTATCGTAAACCTGTGCTATCTGGTCGCACATACGCCTTCTGTACTTGCACTATTAATAACCAATATTCATACGTTTGAGCCAGTGCACCCACCACCACGCCGGGCCCACCAGCAAGAAGCGCAGATCCTCTAAAAACGATGGCTTTTTGCCTTCTATTTTGTGACCGATAAACTGCAGGATCCACATAACAATAAACAGTGCCAAACAGAACTGCCACACTGATATACCTGCATTTTCTAACAAAGCAATTCCCCCAAAACATACCAGCGTCAATAGTGTCATTGCCGCACCGATGGGCCCCGATAAGCGAAAATAATAATACAGCACTGGAATTGAGATAATGTGCGCCCAGCTTACATCAAACTGAGCCAGCCATTGAGGCACCGGGATAGCGTATAACAAGCCCAGTGTAACAAAATAGATACTGGGCACTGCAATAGCATGTATAAGAATATTCGTTTTGTTCCGGTGACTTTCAGAATAACGATCTAACAGGTGTTCTATCTGGCGCATTATCAGCCCTTCTACTCATAATATAAAATGTGCCTTTCCAGTAAGGTTGCTACTGCATCCTGCTTTTCATCAAACTGCAAGCCTATATACACATAGTCATTTTCATAGGTCACATTTTTAACCAATGCATTAATACTAAGGGTTTTATTTTCCAGTTGATAGTCCAATGTTAATATTTTGTTACCATCAAATTCCGGCATGACCTGCTGCTTCACCGCTACCCGACAGCCCGATACAGACGCATCAGTAATAATGGCATTTACCGGGTCGTGGCCTTCTACGGTGGCCTGTACACCTATCCCAGGATAACCACGTTTCACAGCCCGCAATCCTCGCGATTGAAGGGATTCCGGGAATGAGGTAATGAGCACTGACAACGGATTATGCAGCAGGCGCAGCACCTTGACTTTAAACGCCACAATAGTCCCGCTGTCTCCTTCCAGAACATGTCTGATGACAATCGTATTACCTGGCAACAGCAAGTCCCGGGTGGATGCCCACTTCGCACTGGTCGGTACGGAGAAGAACAACCCCTGCCCTTCTTCCATGCCTACGTAGCGAGTTCTGACCCGTTTAGGGGCGGTAGGCGTTGATATTTGCAAGTCCACCCCATCACCCACGGCGATATCGCGTAATAGCTGAAGTTCCTTTTGCGCTAACATCCAATGGCTCCTGAGTCGTTGATAGCTATCTGTTTTACCATCAGTTTAATCGATACAAATGCGTGCTGCTACTGACATTAGCAGGATTGTTGGGCATCATAGGGGCAACATTCAGCAATAGCAGCCCCACAATGACAACACGAGATTCGCAGCCACATTACGAGCTGGCAGTCGCTTCAAAACAAAAGCACCTGTTCAGTGTAAAACTGCATGTTCCGGCGTGTGAGCAGGACACCCTGACTTTGACGTTGCCCGCCTGGATCCCAGGTAGTTATATGATTCGGGATTTTGCCCGCCATATCATCAGTATCAGCGCAACGACAGAATCTGGCGACACCTGCAAAATCGAAAAGCGGGATAAGCAAACCTGGGTTATTGATAGCCAAAAACAGGCAGTTACCATTACGTATGAAGTGTTCGCGTTTGACTTGTCCGTACGCTCTGCCTTTATTAATGACCAGTATGCTTTTTGTAATGGCACTTCGGTATTCCTGCAGGTTGCAGGTATGGAAGACAGGCCCCATGACCTGACTATTCATCAGCCCGATGAAGCGGACTGGGTGCTAGAAACCACCATGCCGGCACACGACAATCGTTATCAGGCCAGCGATTATGCTGAACTTATCGATCATCCTGTTTTCATCGGTCAGGCGCTGACAAAAAGCTTTACTGTAAAAGGTACTGAATTTGTAGTGCTATTTAGCGGCCACGATCCTATCGATATCGACAGAATCTGCCAGGACCTTATCCCAGTCTGCGAACACCACCTGTCGCTTTTCGGTGAACCCGCTCCGGTCGACCGGTATGTGTTTATGACACTGTTAAGCAGTGAAGGGTTTGGCGGGCTGGAGCACCGAAGCTCGACGGCACTGCTCTTTCCCCGTTTTGATTTGCCGTTGGTGGGTGAGACATCGACCCATTCTGACGGCTACACCACATTTTTGAGTCTTTGCAGCCATGAGTTATTTCATACCTGGCATGTGAAGCGCATCAAGCCCGAGGTGTTGGTCGCGCCGGATATGGGCAAAGAAGCGTTCACCAATCAGTTGTGGATTTATGAAGGCTTTACCAGCTTTTATGACGATCTGACGCTAGCCCGTACCGGGCTCATCAAACCTGAAAAGTATCTGGAAATTGTCGGTCAGAACATCACCCGATTGATCCAGTCAGGCGGTCGTCACCGTCAGAGCGCCGCTGAATCCAGTTTTGATGCCTGGACGCGCTTTTATAAGCAGGACGCCAATTCGGTGAATCATATCGTCAGTTATTACACCAAAGGCGGTATCATTGCGATGGGACTGGATTTACTGTTACGTCGCCAGAGTGACGGCAAATACAGCCTGGATGATGTGATGCGCTTATTATGGGAAAACTATGGCAAGGATATTTCAGGAACGCCTGATGATGTCATACGCACTCTGTGTAAACATGAGCTGGATATCGATGTATCCCAGTATCTCGACAGTGTGGTTTACGGTACAGATGATGTCGCCCTTGAAACCTGGCTAGACGATATCGGTATTCAAATAAAATACCGCCCCAAACAGGGCTTATCTGACAAGGGTGGTACGCCCACTAAAAATACAGTGTCGCACTTTCAGTTTGGTGCCAATATCAAAAATGCAGCCACCGGCGTTACAGTGGTACAGGTAATGGATGCGTCGCCGGCAAGCAATGCTGGCGTACAAACCAACGACACCATTCTTGCTGTAAATGACTATATCGCCAGTGAAACCCTCTTACCCAGGGTTATCAGTGCCAGTGAAAAAGATTCAGTCAAGCTGACTGTGGCACGCGAAGGAAGGTTACTGACATTGACCATGGCACTTGAGCCGCTGACCAACGATGCCTGCTATTTTGTCATAGAGGATAAGGATAAATTACAGCGCTGGTTAGACACACAGCGCTAGACAAGTGGCCGCCTCAATTACGGGGCGGCACTAACAACTCCGGGTCCAGGCGCTGGTTATTCAAATTAATCCGCCAGTCAAGATGGGGCCCCGTGGCCCGGCCTGTTTCGCCGATGGTGCCGACCTGCTCTCCCTGGGAAACGGTATCACCCACTTTTACCGTCATGGTATCCAGATGCAAAAATGTACTGAAGACCCCCATACCGTGGTCAAGCACAATCGTATAACCTGAGTAGTAGAGATCATCAGCCAGTGTCACGGTGCCATCAACCGGCGCGACAACGGGCGTTCCAGTTGGTGAACCCACATCAAGGCCGTAGTGCGGACGACTAGGTTTGCCATTTAATATGCGCTGGCTGCCGTACACCCCGGTCACAGGCCCTTCTGCTGGCCAGATAAACCCGGTAAACAGCGCATCGTTATCAGATTTCGCCGAACGCGCCTTATACACATTAGCTGCATCTTTTTTAATCCGTTTTAAAACAGATTCCGGTGGCGTCACCATTTTTTGATCCAGACCATCAATGCGCTGCGTGACATAATCGCGCTTAGTCAGGGTCAATGTTTTTTGCTGCTCGCTGCCATTGGGTAGCGTCCAAGCCAGTGTGTGCGTGAGGCTGTCATCGCGATCAAAACCAAACACAAATTTGCCTTGCTGGTTTACCGGCAACGGTTCGCCATTAAGTGTCACCGTACTGCCAGCAGGCAATTGACCACGTACTAAACTGCCCTGCGTCAGCTTACCATTTAAAGTAAGTTCACTGGCTGTGGCAACTGCCGTTGCCGACAGCGTCATACCTAACAATATACCCGCTAACAGTCTTTTCATACTTTGCCCGCTACCATTGCACCTTTGCCCACGCCCTCGTACGCCATGACACGAAGCTCACCGGGACCTGTTCGTTTACGCTGTTCATCAAAAATAAACTGGGCCAGACATTCCACGGTAGAGTCTGTTTCTACAATTTCACAGTACTTGCGTGGAATAATTAATTCGAAGTAGCCCTGAGAGGATTCATAGGCACAGCAGTAATAATCGAGCGGGTTATCCACCGAGCCTGAGGAACGACGCGCTTCATAATTAATAATATCTTCACGGGTGATAATATAAATATCTTCCCAGCGCTGCGCCCAATATTGCTGACTTTCAAGGCAAGCCTGCTCATCGATAAATATACCAATTTTGGAACGGTGGCCGTGGGCAATACGCTGACAGTTGCCATCATGCTTTTTCAGACCGTGCGTATAGTGATAAAACGGCGTGAGAATTTGTTCCGCGCGTAGTTTCAGCTCGATATTGGCGACATTTTCCGGCAAATGCGTAGCAATTACTTCCCGCATATAGCTGCCAACAGATGCCATACTTACCGTATCTGCGTACACAAACGCGTATGCTTCAGCCGGACAATACAGCTGAATGATATCATCACTTTCGAGGGTGAAGCGTACTTCCACCTGCTCATCGTCCAGATGCGTGATTTCAGCACCTGCGTGTTCAGCAGGCACCAGAAGCTTATGATCGACATATTCATCAATCAGGCGTTTTAAATCTTTTTTTACCTTACCGAAATCCTGGATCATGCTTTCATCATTCAGGTCACCATCAAGCATGACATCAACAATCCAGCTTTCGCCTACCATGCCGCGACGGGGGCACAAATAAGAAAAATCCATTACGGTTAAATCATTCACAAACAGTTGCATAAGTACCTTACAACTAAAATTTTCTTCATTATACGGCAAAACGCCAGGGCGCTCACCCGTATCTACGGGCGTTTAACTACCTGACTGGCGATTCAGCTGGTCTTTCAGATTTGGCGGAATACCTTTGATTGTCAGCGTATCCGTGGTTGGATCATAAATTACCCGATCACCCAACAGCTTTCGTTCAAAAGTCACACTGACGCCCGCGCCGGCACCGGTAAATTTCGCTAACTGGCGCAGCGCGGCCGGATCCGGCTGTATGTCTTTTTCCAGCGGCGTTTCAAGAGACTTGGTAAATTGCTCAAAGGAATGCTGTTCATCTTCACGGGCCGGTAGTCGGCCTGACAGCTCACTGACGGAGAGGGTCTCACCAGTATCAATCTTTTCTTTAAAATACGATTTTACTTCTTCGCGGTGCTGCTCCTGCTCCTGACGGTCAAGATTCTCGCCTGCCAGATAAGCATCAACCGAGGAAATAAGCTGTTTGTTTTGCTGTTTTACATCCACCAGTTCTTCACAGCCGATAAAGTCCATGAAAAAGTCAGATACTTTTCTGCCCATCCGGCCTTTGATAAAGCTGATATAGCGCTGCTGTTCGGGCTGGGTATCAAGCTGCGTCAGGTCTATTCGCACTGCCAGTTGCATCTTTGCCAGATCAAGGTGCTCCCGTTCGTACAGCTCCAGTGACTGATCCACCTCAACATGCGCACGGGTGTTTAACAGCGCAATCATCAGATATTGCGTGGCCAGATATTCGTACTGGCAGAAAATCAAAAATCCGGTTTCCACGCTGCCTGCATTAACTAACGAATCAATCAGCCGTTTCGTTGCATCTACTGAAAACTGATGAAAGCGTGGTTCAAGATCATCGGCGCCTTGTTTCTGCGCCTGCATAAAGGCAGACAGTGCATCAGCAAACTGCCCTTGTTCACCACCGGCCTCTTCTGACTCGTCGGTGTCAGCAACCTGTGCGAAATGACCAACGCCTTTGCCCGGTTTGGTATTAAAGCTATGATTAATCTGGTGAGCCAGGTGCTCTATCTGTGGCGTGACAGACAGACATTTGTCTCTGGGGACAGCCTGAATCTTTTCCTCTTCGTTGACAATCAGACGATGAACAACAAAGTGGTGAATAAGTGCGCTCATAGTAGAAAAGGCATCCTGTTGATTAAAAATTGAAAAATTACGATATAGAAAGGGCGAATTATGAATGAATGATTGTTATCACTCAAACAACGATTATAATCGCATTATCTATATTACCATTCTTTTAAAAGAATAAATCACACAAAAGAGGCGTACTAATGCCCCAGAACAGCCGTTATCAGGATACGGAATTTGAAGCATTGATGAATCAGGTTATTAAAACCCTGGAAGAAAACAACGCAGACCGCGATTTATCGTTAATGGTGTTGGGTAATGTTATCACCCACATCTTTGACACACAGGTAAAACCTAACGATCGCGCTGCGATGGCAGAAAAATTCGCCGACGTGCTGGTTAAAAGTATCAAACAATAATACTGAGAAGTTATGATTTTAGCTGAATCCCCACGCCGCCAGCGGGTGACAAAGTTAGTTAACTGGGGGCATTGGTTTGCACTGGTTAATATTGCCATCGCTATCATTATTGCATCTGTGTTTATATTCTCTTCACCGTTGCCTGATACCGCGCTTGGCACAGCCTATTTATTTGCAAACTGGTTGGGGCATATCAGCTTTATGACATTCTCAGGGTTTGTGATTTTTATTCTGCCCCTGTGCTATCTGGCCACACGACCCAACATAATAAAAGCCTGTGCATCATCGATAGCTGCTATCGGTCTGGCGTTGCTGGCTTTTGACGCCTTGTTGTACAATCGCACCGGCTTTCACATCAGCCTGAACTCCGCCACCTTGCTCAAAAGCGAGGCGCAAACCCAGATCAGTCAGTTTACGCTACAAGACTGGGGATTTCTGGCTTTGTTATTTATTGTCTGGCTGGGCTTTCAGCTTATTCTGGCCAACGCCATATGGAAGCGTATCGCACGGCTCCAGCAGTACCGGATTGGCGCGCCGATCACCAGCTTTTTTGTCCTTTGTTTTGTCAGTAGTCATGCAATTCATGTTTGGGCGGACGCACAGCTTTATCAGCCGGTAATCAAACAGGACAATATGTTTCCACTGTCCTATCCGGCGACAGCAAAAACAACCATGTCACGCTATGGGCTGTTAGATCTTGCACGCTATGAAGAAAGAAAGCAGTTACAGTTTGATCCCGATATTCATAAGATCACCTATCCCATCAAGCCTGTCTATTGCTCGGTAGAAAATACAAAAACCACACTGATGATTGTACAGACCGACTCCGCGCCACTGGGTGATTTGTCATCATTTAACCTCACCGAAATGGACAATTACTACTCTACAGCGTCCTCGCTGGAAGGACTGGTGATGACCACGCTGTTTGGCGTGCCTGAAATTTACGAGGACACCTTACGCGCTGAGAATCCGGTGCTGCTCGCCTTACCGGTAGCACTACAAACGGCGGTATCGATTCATACCAATGCACCATTGCCAAATGCACTACTGGAAGGGTTCAGACAGCCTGTGACCAATACCCATGATGGGCTGCATATTGCGTTTTTACCGGCGGCACAAATTAGCAAGATGTTAAATCAGGATGCTTTTGCACAAAGCAACATACTTATTGCATCTGGCTTCCAGCCTGATGGTGGCATCGCCAGAGGCCGTATTCTGACAAACCTGGATATTCAGCCAGGGCTGGCCAGCACAGAAGATCTGGCCCCCACCGTACTCAATGCGCTGGGCTGCTCCGCGCCGGTGCCCTTTTATTCAACGGGTCAGAATTTACTATCACCGAGCCGTAACTGGCTGGTCAGTACATCAGGCGAGCGCATTATTGTCATGCACGGTGATCAGCGTATTGAAGTGTTAAGTAACGGAAGTTATGAGATAACTGACCTTCAGACACAGTCGCGCAGTACCGATAATCTGAATGTCGACCTGCTCAGCCGGGCAATTAAGCATCTTACCCGGTTTTCGTCGCCGCAATAATTTGTGGCACCAGCGACAACACCTGCGCTACGTTATCTGCCTGAAACACAGTAGCATTGCTTAACGGAGGCGCAGGTTGTGGCTGGTCACTCACATAACATTGCGAGGCCAAACCCGCCGCTGCGCCTGCCTGAATATCGCGCCAGCTATCCCCCACCAGCACACTTTTACTCAGATCTGCACCAAGGTCGCCGGCGGCATTGAGCAGCATACCCGGACCGGGCTTTCTGCAGTCGCACTGTTTTTTATAAGGCGGATGCGCCTCAGTGGGATGATGCGGACAGTAGTAGACCGGTATAAATGGTATGCCGTTTTTTGCAAAAGCTTCGCGCATCCACTGCGTTAACACATGAAAATCAGACTCGGTGTAATAACCACGGCCAATGCCTGACTGATTGGTAACAACAACAGGCAGGAAGCCGTGATCAACGAACGCGCCAACCACATCAAAAATACCCGGCATAAAACTGAATGCAGACTTATTACCGACATAGCCTTTATCTTCATTGATGATGCCATCTCTGTCCAAAAACAAAAGACGGGTTTGTTTATCATGCTGGCTCATTGCACTTTACACCAGGTGCGAATGACAAAATCAGCCGTAACCTGTTTTACGGACGCATTTAAATATTCTTGCTTTTCAGGCTGCAGTTTCCAGTAAAGCGGTGTCATGCCCAACAGCCCTGCTCGGCGTTTGTCATCGTGTAAATCAACAGTGAAATGCACATGTTCCTGAGAAGTCATGGTCAATGCTGCGCTCTCTTGTGTGCTGATACTATGTTTTTGCGGATTATCATAAATGTGCTGTTTGAGCTCGAACAGATGGTCCGGACCAGGATCGACAGTAATCAATTTTCCTTCAGGTGCCAGTATCCGGGCGTATTCTTCATGACTGCCCGGTGCAAAGACTTCTAAGGCCACATCCACCGAGCCAGCCAGTAGCGGCAGGTGATATGTGCTCGCCACAATATACTGACTCTCTTTATCAGCTTTTGCAGCCCGTTCTACGCCTATTTTGGCAATATCGTTACCCGCTGTATTCAGCGATTCAAAATCGGCAGACAATGCATCGCGCAGAAAGCGAATATAAGCGCCCTCACCGCACCCTGCCTCAAACAGGCTGATAACCGGTTTATGAGAAGCTTCCATACGGATCTGCGCTGCCAGCTTTTCCATGAGCGGCGCGTAACCCCCGGTATTATGAAAATCCCGGCGTGCAGCCAGCATAAACTTATCATCACCAGGCTGTTTTGAGTTTTTGCTTTGTACAGGCAATAAATTCACGTAGCCACTTTTGGCTTTATCGAACGTATGATGATTTTCGCAGTGCCAGAATTTATCTGTAAGTTGAAGTGGGTTCTGACAGAGTGGGCATTGCCACATGAAATGTGTTCCGAATTACAAAAAACTGGAACAAATGCTAGCAGAAATGTGGTTAAAAGCGAAACCGGGCCACATTCGCCACCCGGTTTCAGATCGATTATTTTTGTGATGAAAACATCGAGAAGATGCTGGAAAAGTCTTTATCAGCAAAGCCGTTGCCCTGATGTAAACGGTAAAGACTTTGGGCCAGTGCCGCCATAGGCGTAGAAGAGTTATTCTGCGCAGCAGCATTCATGGCCAGCGTCAGGTCTTTATTCATCAGTTTCACCATGAAACCACCCGAATAGTCGTTGGATGAAGGGACATTATCCATCACACCCGGACACGGATTGTACTTTTCCAGTGTCCAGTTAGCGCCGGAGCTTTGCAACATGATATCGCTCATGACTTTAGGATCCAGGCCATTATCAATCGCTAACTGTAAGGCTTCGCTGGTGCCTGCCATAAGCACCGCCAGCAGCATATTATTGCAAATCTTAGCGACCTGCCCTGCTCCCAGTGGACCAGCATGGAAGATATTCTTACCCATGTGCGCCAGTATAGGACGCGCCATAGCAACCGCTTCATCGCTACCGCCCATGATAAAGGTCAGTGTGCCGGCTGCTGCACCTGCCGTGCCGCCCGATACAGGTGCATCAACAAAATGTCGGCCAGATGCTTCGATCGCTTCACCCACATCCTGTGCGCTTTGTGCATCGATGGTACTTGAGTCAATAATCAATGCATCAGACTTCGCATGCGCAACAATACCGTCATCACCCAAATAAAGCGATTTTACGTGGGTTGCCGCCGGTAACATGCTGATAATCACATCAGCCTCTGCGATGGCCTCCTTCGCGCTGCCTGCAGACTTAGCACCTTTAGCGCACGCTGCCTCAACGGCCGCAGGCACAAGATCAAAAACAGTAACATCACACCCTGCATCCAGCAGGTTTGCAGCCATTGGGCCACCCATGTTGCCCAGGCCAATAAACGCTATCTTCTTCATGATTTCTCTCCCAGTTGCGCAAGCGGATGTGCTTCACCCTGCCAGGGGTCGCTGAAAAAATATTCAACAACATCAGCAGGAACCGATGCAACATCATCAAACTTCCATTTTGGTGAATTGTCTTTATCGATAAGTAATGCCCTTATACCTTCCTGGAACTCACCGTATTCACCGCAGTGACAGGACACACCAAGCTCAGTTTGAAAGCACTCAGCAAGAGACAACGATTGCCCGCGATTGATTTGCTCGTAAACCAGGTGCGCCGTGATTGGTGAGCCCGCTGCCAGTGATTTCTGAGCTTTTGACAACCACTTATCGTCACTCGCATCCAGCCCCGCAATATTCTCAACCACCGTAATCAGTGAGTCGGCGTCACAAGCAGTATCGATAGTTTGTCTGTGCGGTTCGACCTGACCGGCCACGCGCTTGTCCTGCGAAACATTAAAGCGTTGCAAAACCTCGGTTACCGCTTGGCTGGCCGCTTCAGCGCTGATGACATCGCACTGGGCCAGAGCATCAAGAACAGCCTCTTTATCACCAGCCTGACAATAATGATCTGCTAGACCAATATAGAGTGCATCTGAGGCGTTAATACTGGCACCCGTCAGCCCCAAAAACAGGCCGGTTTTACCCGGTAAGCGTGGCAGAAAATAAGTACCGCCTACATCAGGATACAAACCAATAGAGATCTCAGGCATGGCAAGCCGTGATGCATCGGTCACTACACGATGCGAGGCGCCAGTCATCAGGCCCATTCCACCGCCCATTACAATGCCGTGTCCCCACGCTATAACGGGTTTATTGTAGGTACGAATGGTGTAATCCAGCGTGTATTCAATAGTAAAAAAGGTTTTTACAAAGTGCGGCACACTGTCAGGATTGTCTTTCATCGCTTTGTACATACTGACTATATCGCCGCCGGCACAAAACGCTTTATCACCGGTGGCGTCCATCAATACAAATGCCACCTCATCGCGGTTAGCCCAGGACTGCAACGCCCCAAGCATGATTTCCGCCATTTCCAGATCCAACGCGTTTAATGCTTTGGGTTTATTGAGTGTGAGATGACCGGCTACCATGCCGTTAGCCAGAGGAATTTCGCTGACAGTAACAGGTAAAGTCTGACTGTGTTCAGTCATTGCTGTCTCCTATGTGCTTAAAGAACTTCACGCTCATCGGCAATCAGTCGACGACCGATGATAACCCGCATGATCTCATTGGTCCCCTCAAGGATTTGATGAACACGCACATCGCGCACATGGCGCTCCAGCGGGTACTCTTTGATATAACCGTAACCGCCGTGAAGTTGCAGCGCCTCGTTACAAACGTTGAAACCAACATCCGTAGCAAAACGTTTGGCCATGGCGCAATACGTGGTTTTATCCGCGTCATCATTATCCAGCTTCCAGGCAGCCAGGCGAACCATCTGGCGCGCTGCTACCAGTTCTGTCCCCATGTCAGCCAGTTTGAACTGCAATGCCTGAAAGGCCGCGATGGGTTTACCAAACTGCTCACGCTCCTGCATATAATCACGGGCGGTATTCAGCGCCTGTTGGGCCGTCCCCAGAGAACATGTAGCGAT
Source organism: uncultured Alteromonas sp. (assembly GCA_964584105.1). Lineage (GTDB taxonomy): Bacteria > Pseudomonadota > Gammaproteobacteria > Enterobacterales > Alteromonadaceae > Alteromonas. The sequence goes on along the minus strand of CAZOYR010000004.1, from coordinate 38,503 downwards.
GTTGATCCGTCCGCCATCCAGACCCTTCATGGCTAGTTTAAAGCCTTCGCCCTCATTACCCAGTAACCATTGTGGATCCAGTTTGACGTTTTCAAATGTGATCATTCGTGTGGGCTGTGCATTCCAGCCCATCTTTTCCTCGGGCTTGCCATAGGAAATACCTTCAGCATCGGCCGGCACTGCAAACGCAGACACACCTTTAGCACCCGCTTCACCGGTTCTGGCCATAACCACCAGCACATCCGTACTGCCGGCACCGGAAATAAACACTTTTGAACCATTAAGTAAGTAATGGTCACCGTCTTTGCGTGCACTGGTTTTAAGGGATGCGGCGTCTGAACCGGCGCCTGGTTCGGTCAGGCAGTAAGAAGCCAGTTTCTGACCGGTGACCAGCGATTCACACCACATCTGTTTAACTGCATCCTGCCCCCAGGTAGCAATCATCCACGTCGCCATGTTGTGAATAGTCAGCATCGCTGTTGTGGTCGTACACCCCGCCGCCAGTTGCTCAAATATTATGGATGAGTCCAGACGGCTAAGGCCCAAGCCGCCGGCTTCCTCAGGTGTATAAAGCCCGCAAAAACCCAGTTCGCCGGCCTGCTGAATTGCCTCTACCGGAAAATGATGCTCGCGATCCCACGCTGCCGCATTGGGCGCCAGCACCTCTCGGGCAAACTGGCGCGCGGTATCAGCAAAAGCCTGTTGATCATCAGTAAGTTCAAAATTCATAACCGCTACTTACCCCAAAGAAATTGTCATATTCGGGCCGCCCGGAATATCATCTTCCAGCCAGCGTGATGTGATGGTTTTGGTTTCTGAATAAAAGCGAATCGCCTGTTTACCGTATGCATGCAGATCGCCAAAGAAGGAATTTTTCCATCCGGTAAATGAGAAAAATGGCAGAGGAACCGGAATCGGGATATTGATCCCTACCTGGCCGACTGTAACCTCATGCTGATACTTACGTGCCGCTGCACCGTTTGATGTAAATATTGATGTACCATTACCGTACGGATTGTTGTTTACCAGCGTTAAGGCATCATCCAGCGAATCCGCATTCATGATGGACAATACCGGACCGAAGATTTCTTCTTTATAGATGTCCATCTCGTCAGTAACGTCACTAAATACAGTCGGACCGATCCAGTTACCGTTCTCAAAGCCTTCTACGGTAAAGTCTGAACCGTCGACCAGACAGGTTGCGCCCTGCTCTTTGCCACTCTTGATAAGACGTAGTACACGCTCTTTTGCCTGCGGGCTGATGACTGGCCCATAGGCTGAATCTTTTTGGTCCCAGGGGCCTGGCTTAACGGCTTTGATGCGTTCAGCCAGCTCAGGGATCCATTTTTGTGCTTCGCCAACAAACACCGCAACCGAAATTGCCATACAACGCTGACCTGCTGCACCTACAGAGGCACCCACCAGGTTATTCAGAACATGCTCTTTGTTGGCATCAGGCATAATAACTGTGTGGTTTTTCGCGCCAGCAAAACATTGAGCGCGTTTCATATGCGCGGTCGCCGTGCGATAAATGTGCTGACCCACAGGTACAGAACCGACAAACGAAACCGCCTTGATGTCGGGGTGTGTTAGCAGCGGTTCAACCTGTTCTTTACCACCGTGGATAACATTCAACACGCCGTCCGGTGCGCCAGCTTCTTTGAATAGTTCGGCCAGGCGAACGGGCGTCAGAGGATCCTGCTCTGACGGCTTAAGTACAAAGGTATTACCACAGGCGATTGCCAGCGGGAACATCCACAGTGGAATCATCGCCGGAAAGTTGAAGGGTGTAATCCCCGCGCACACTCCAAGTGGTTGTGTGTAGCTGTAGGTATCGATGCCGCGTGCAACATTTTCAGCGGTCTCTCCCATCATCAGCGAAGGTACGTTCATGGCCTGTTCTACTACCTCAATACCACGCCATACATCGCCCATTGCATCATCAAAAGTTTTACCGGTCTCCTGCGCCAGTGTTTCTGCAATGTCTTTTTGATGTTCTTTAAGCAGCGCCTGATAACGCATCATCAAACGGGCGCGTTCTGTGACAGGGACGTCTTTCCAGGTTTCAAAGGCGGTTTTGGCAGAAGCAATGGCCTGCGTGATTTCATCTTCGGTAGCACATGGTGCCTGTGCTATAACTTCATTGTTGGCCGGGTTTGTGACATCAATGTACTGAGTTGCATCAGATTTTTTGAACTCACCATTGATTAGTAAGGGTACATGTTTCATCGCTGTTTCCTTAGATAAACGGACGTTGGAGACACCTTAACTCTGGCTCCCCTTGACGTAAACGTTAACCATAAACGTAAGGTTGGTTTTTTGTAAACATAATGTGACATGAAAAGTCTCAGAATGCGATGACTGATTCAACACGTCAGACGAGATAAATATGAAGTTATGATGACGGTGCCCACGTGTGCTGGTATGCTCGTCTCTGATGTCGCTTCATACTGCGTTAGGTCAGTATTAGCAAAAAATTTTGATGCCACTGACAAACGACTAAATGACTTACCGCGTTGCAATTGTAGAAGATAATGCCACCGCCAGGGCAACACTCAGAAGCCACCTTCTGCAAGTTGAGCCATTTTCAATCAGCAGCTTCAGTCAGGGAAGTGAATTACAATCTGCCCTGCGCGTTCAGCATTTCGACATCATCATTTTCGATTTTTATCTGGGTGAGACCAAAACGGGCGTAGAGTGGCTTATCACATTGCGTCAGTCACAGTTTATCCGCCCGGGTACCGGCATTATTTTTATCACGTCGGACCGGCTTCCCCAGACGATTGGGCAAATTATTGACTGCCAACCAGATTTACTGCTGATTAAGCCTTATAACCTGCAAACCTTATCCCGTGGAATTAAGCAGTACCTGACCTACCGAAAAGTAGCACACACCGCCTTGCAAGCTCTGGACGAACAGCGACCTGATAAGGCGCTGGGCTTATTAAAAGCCTCGTTGAAGCAGGAAATACCAGTACGTATTCGTACTGATATCATCAAACTTAAAGCGCGGCTGTTATTTGAATCCGGCGATATACAACAGGCCCGACAGCTCTACGAGGCGGTCTTAACAGATTGCGAGCGTGTATTGTGGGCACAGTGGGGCAAAATTAAATGCCTGTATATGGAAGGGCGCTGGACACATTGTCAGGATGATCTTACCGATCTGATCGAAAGTGACCTTGCCAAAACCAGAGCATTTGAATGGCTGGCAGGCCTGAGCTTTGAGCAAAAAGCCTACGAGAAAGCAGAGTATTACCTCGACCATATCGCTTTCTCAGCATTAAGTATTGCTGCGACGCGCTTAAAATCACTGACCTATCAGCGTCAGGATCGTGTAATTGAGGGCATAGAGTTACTGCAAAAGAAGCGCCACGCGCATACTTCATCAAAAGAAATATTTAATGAATTTACCTTTGAACTGGCTGAATTCTATCTGTCTATTGCAGAACACCAGCCATCAGCTAACCGGGCCGAAAGCCTCAGTCAGGCGCGCCGCCTGATAGGCATAGCTGGCCGCCAGAAACATGATATGCAACAGAGTCAGAAACAGGCTGTGCTTATGGCATATGCAGCAGTACTGGAGGGCGACGATGAGCGCGCGCAACTACTGCTGGATGATCAGACAATCGCCTATTTTGCACGCACCGATGCGGCAACGCT
>CAZOYR010000004.1:10670-34740 GCA_964584105.1 uncultured Alteromonas sp. | reverse complement strand
TTTTATGAGGCGCATACGCTGCTACCTGAAACAGCCGCTTTTGCGCTAAACCTGCTGCATTGTATGACTGAGGCAGGCATTGCTGACTACCGGACAGTCAGTGCGCAGCCCCTGTTTGCGCGGCTAAGCGCGGCAACATTGTCTGCATCTAACCAAAACAGGCTGCTGAAAATTGAGAAGGTGTATTCACGCAAGCCTGAGCTTCACGGCGATAACAATCACCCTTAGCGGTCTGACGGCACGGGTGACTGCTAACAGGTATTCATGCCTGACTGCTCAGCGCTTGAATGATACTAAAATTACGGTCTGATTAACCATGCAAGCGAGTAAGCAAACTGGAGGTATCCCAGCGCCCTCCCCCCTGTTTTTGCACATCAGCATAATATTGGTCCACCAAGGCGGTGAGTGCCAGCGTTGAGCCGTTTTTACGCGCTTCTTCCAATGCAATATGCAGATCTTTGCGCATCCAGTCTACCGCAAAGCCGAATTCATATTCGCCTTTGATCATCGTCGCGGCTCTGTTTTCCATTTGCCAGGATTGTGCTGCGCCTTTACTAATGACTTCAATGACCTGCGTACAATCAAGGCCTGCCCTTTCGCCAAAATGCAGCGCTTCGGCCAATCCCTGGACAATGCCGGCAATGCATATCTGATTCATCATCTTGGCTAGCTGACCACTGCCAGCATCGCCTATGCGTTGTACGTGACGTGCAAATACCTGCATAACCGGCAACGCGCGCTCAAAGGTATCAGTGCGTCCGCCGACCATCACCGTCAGCTGCCCGTTTTGAGCACCAGCCTGTCCGCCGGAAACGGGCGCATCCAAAAATCCGATTTGTTTTTCTGCACACATTTCATCCAGTTGACGAGCCAGCTCTGCCGATGCAGTCGTATGGTCAATCAGAATACTGTCAGGCTTCATAGCGGCAATGGCCTGCTGCGCCACTTCACTAACATCATTATCATTGCCTACACACATCAAAACGATATCCGCGCCGTAAACCGCATCAGTAACGTTATTGGCCATCTGACCGGCGTAGTGCTTACACCAGTTACTGGCTTTTTCCGTAGTACGATTGTACACGGTCACGTCGTAGCCATTGTCTGACAAGTGACCTGCCATGGGAAATCCCATAACGCCTAAACCGAGAAAACAGACTTTTTTCATTGCTATACTCTGCATATGATTGATTAATTATGCTTATGCTGCCACAAACCAGGCAAACTGCATAATAAGACAGTCTCTCGTGTTTTCTTTGTTTAACACAAATACCGGATGATAAATATGCAATGCAAAATAGGGGTATTTAGTTGTCAGGCTTATGATAGCGACACACTCAGTCAGGCTGCAAAGCACCATAATGGCGTAGAGTTACGGTTTTTTGAGACCGCACTTACCCGGCAATCCGTATCATTATGCCAGGGCCTGGATGCAGTCTGTGTATTTGTCAATGACACGCTGGATGAATCTGTGGTCAGTGCGTTGGCCAAGTCAGGCGTACGGCATATCGCACTTCGCTGTGCCGGTTACAACAATGTGGATTTGAAAGCAGCGAAAAAATATCGTGTGTGTGTATCTCGCGTCCCTGCCTATTCACCGCATAGTGTCGCAGAACATGCCCTTGCACTTATCTTAACGCTGAACCGTAAAACCCATCGCGCATTTAATCGCGTCCGAGAGGGTAATTTCAATTTAAACGGTCTGATGGGTTTCACCCTTCATGGCAAACGCGTGGGTGTAATTGGCACAGGACATATCGGTAAAGCCACAGCGTATATCTTAAAAGGCTTCGGTTGTGAGGTGCTTTGCTACGACCCACAGCCGGATAGTGAGCTGGGCACAGACTGTACCTATACTTCTCTTGAAACGATTTTGCACGAGAGCGATATTATCACGCTGCATTGCCCGTTAAATGACGATACTTATCACCTTATCGACAGTCAGAATATCGCAAAAATGAAAGATGGCGTCATGCTGATAAATACATCCAGAGGCGCACTGATTGATACTAAAGCAATGATTGCCGGGCTGAAATCAGAAAAAATCGGTAGTCTGGGCATCGATGTTTACGAACAAGAGGCCTCATTGTTTTTTTCCGACCACTCGATGGAAATTATTCACGATGATATTTTTGAACGCCTGCAAACCTTCCCGAATGTATTGATTACCGGGCACCAGGGCTTTTTCACCCGGGAGGCTATGCAGGAGATTGCAACCACGACACTGGCTAATATTGTGAATGTTTGTCAGGGCAGCTTAAGTGAGAACAACCGGGTAATTTAATGTTTCTCGAGCATCAGATGAAAGTATTTTCCCATCCAGCAGAAAGGCTCCTGGGCGCGGTATTGTCTTTCAAGTGCCAGTAACTGCTCAAAAATTTCGTCGGATTCGGGTTTATTTTTCATATAATCGTGAAAGCACCGGATCCCGGATTTAGCTAACACTGTCATATTTTGTTGCTCAACAAAATCAATCACATCCACTGGCCGCAAGGCATTGGTTGGATTGAGCCTGACCTGGTTTTTAACCTTCAAGCCTCGCGCAATGTAATCAAAGTTACCATAAACCGCATTGGTGAATAATGCCGCATCACGGTTAAAAAAGCTGAGACTCAACCGGCTACCCGGGCGCATCTTTTCAGCGATAAACTGAAGCGCGTCCAGTGGCTCAGCCAGCCATTCAAGCACCGCATGACAGACAACAAGATCATAGGAATCAAGCTGCTGGATTTGCTGAAGCGGGCAGTGGGCAATCTCAATCTGTGGAAAACCCGCTAACAGCTCGCCAGCCAGTTTGAGTATGTCACGGGAGGCATCGGTCAGCGTAACCTGATGCCCCTGAATGGCCAGTTCCCTGGCCATAATGCCAGTCCCGCCGCCAATTTCAATAACGCGCTGTCCTGGTGCTGTAAGAAATGGCTGCATGGACTCCAGTAGCAGTAAGTGACGTAATTTCCCTTTGGTTGTGCCGTAAATATTACTAACAAACTTATCGGCAATACCGTCAAAGTACTGATCTGTCGCTTTCATAATGTTGAATTACACTCAGGCTGGATTATCAATGTCTATGAAGGTGGTCGCCAGCCCGAATTTTTCCTGCAAAAATTCGCCCAGCGCCTTTACTCCATAACGTTCAGTGGCATGATGCCCACAAGCGAAAAAGTGGATCCCCTGCTCTCTTGCACTATGAATAGTCTGTTCGGAGACTTCACCACTGATAAATGCATCGATCCCGGCTTGCGCGACGCTATCAATGAAGCCCTGACCGCCACCTGTACACCATGCAACAGTGGAAATTGGCTGATCAGGATCGCCTTCAACTAACGGCGCTCTACCTAACGCCGCATTGATATTATCCGCCAAATCCTGTTGTGAAACCGGGGTTTCAAGCCGAGCTTCAAAAACAATGCCCTGTGGGCTGATATCTGCGTGCGGCCGTGCATTTTCAAAATTGAGTAATTTGCCTAACTGAGCGTTATTACCCAGCGTCGTATGCACATCAATGGGCAGGTGATAGGCAAACAAATTTATATCATTTTCCAGCAGTGATTTTATGCGTCGCTTTTTCATCCCGGTAATGACGTCGGCTTCGCCTTTCCAAAAATAACCATGATGAACAATAATAGCATCGGCATTTTGTTCAATAGCCGCATCTATCAGTCGCTGTGAAGCTGTTACACCGGTGACAATCCGTTTAATACGATCTTTACCTTCTACCTGCAATCCATTGGGACAATAGTCTTTAATATCTGCAGGTTTAAGTAAGCCATCAAGGACTCGTTGTAATTCAATTCTGCTAATCATATAACGCTCCTGTAGCCTCGAATTTGTGGCGGCAAGTGTAACAAATGCAAAGGAAAAATGTGGAATTATTGACCGGCGATTCCGGTCGCGACGAAAGGGATAAGGTGCTCGATAACACCGACAACATCAACATCCTGATTGAAATCTGAGTGCGCTATTTGTGTTAATGCACTGCTTGATGACATCGAAAAAACAAACGCGCCCATGGCAAAATGTAAACGCCAGAAAAGCTCGTCATCCTGGATGTCAGGCAGTCGCCGGTGAATTTCGGTTAGCAGCTGATTAATACTCTGGCCATAATTTCCCATGATGAAACGACGCAGGTGACCTTGTGTCTCGTTGTATCCTTTACCCAACAACATAACAAACGTCGCAGTGCCGTTCGGGCGAACATCATTCAAACACAACATGGGCGGAACCAGCGCTTCAAGCAAATCAACGATGCCTTGTCTGCCGGTAGACAGTGACAGGGAGCCCAGCGTTTCATCGATTCGGGGCATAAGGATATCGAAATACCGTTTGAAAACTGCCTGGATCAGATTTTTCTTGCTGCCGAAGTGGTAGTTTACCGACGCGAGATTGACTCCCGCACCACTGGTAATAGCGCGCATAGAGGTTTGGTCGAAGCCCTGCTCAGCAAACAGGGCTTCAGCCACATCCAAAATCTGCGTTTTGGTGGGTTTTGACATTGTTGAACCAGTGGTTAATGAAACCAGGTGCGTGTCTGGCTCCACAACCGCATCAGCTGCTGTTGCGCAACGCTGGCAAACGACATTCCCAGCTTCTCAGCCATATTTTTCTTATGCGAGTATTTCACGCTATAAATTTCTTTGTCCGGATAGGCAGAAAGAATATAGTCGTCAGAGGTCATAATGGTATCCACCAAGCCCAGCTCTTTGGCCTTCACACCTGGCCAGAATTCACCGGTAGCGACTTTCTCAATATCCATCTGTGAACGTTGCTCACTGACCCAGTCCTTAAACAACACATGAATCTCTTCGATTTCCTCGCGGAATTTTTCGCGACCTTCGTCTGTATTTTCACCAAATACAGTCAAGGTGCGTTTGTAGGCGCCCGCGGTGTGCTGTTCAAACTCAATGTCATTTTTCTTCAGCACTTTATGAAAATTGGGTAACTGCGCCAATACACCGATAGAGCCGATGTAAGCAAAACGCGACGCCAGTAAATTATCGGCTACGCAAGCCATCATGTAACCACCACTGGCAGCCACTTTATCGACGGAAACAGTAAGCTTAATACCTTTATCCTTGATACGATGAAGCTGCGCTGCGGCCAGTCCATAACCATGAACCACACCACCGCCACTTTCCAGCTTAACCAGAACTTCATCCTGCGACTCGGCAACACATAAGATCGCAGTGACTTCTTCGCGCAAACGTTCTACTTCATGGGCATCCATTGACCCTTTAAACTCAATCACAAACAAACGTGACCGATCCTGTTTTTCTTTATCCTTGTCTTTCGCTTCTTTTTTCTGCTGCTTAGCCAGTTTTTTCATGCTCGCTTTGTCAAGCAATACAGACCGTGCGTAATTGGTGATGTCTTTTAATTGTTCGTTTAAAGAGGCAATCTCAAGGTGACCCTTGCCCGGTTTTTGACGATTTGCAGCACCAACTACCGATGCCACAATAATTACAAAAGCGGCAACAAAGGTGATGGCTTTTGCCAGAAAAAGCCCATATTCGTACAGAAACTCCAAGTTTGACTCCTGCTACTGATTGTCAGTTTATTTAGTGAGTTAATTTAACTGGCATAAGTGTACCAGCGTTCACCTGTCGTGACGACATGGATATTGTTCAGCGCATAAAAAAGGCCAGCACAGGCTGGCCTTTTAAAACTTTACACGATTAATTTGCAACAACATCCTCGTTGTTGATTTCAATAACAGTGCCTTCAGTTGCAATGTAGGTTGCCACTTCACGCTGCATCTCTTCGGTGGTTGCCGCACTGGCATCCGGGCTGAGGCTTGATGCGTGCGCGCCTTCAGTAAAGCGAACCTGACCGGAGACCGGATCGCCGGTAACCGTCGAAGTCACCTGCTCTAACCCGATGATACGAGCCAGCGGGTTCTGACCTGACAGCGGCAGGCTGGTTGTAACCGGAATCACCTGATCAGGTTTATTCTCTTCACTACCATCACCCACTACGGTCATCATATGCACAGGCGTAGTTTCGCCCAGTGTCATCGCGTAGTTATTAGGATCACCCTTATCAAGCACCGATTGTGCAGCAAAGGCGAATTCACTCAGTGTTGCCTGCACACCCGCAGCCTGCTCTGGCGTCAGCGCCGCTTCAAACTGCGTCACCGCTGCGACTAGTTGCTCCTGCGTCACATCGGTTGTTTCGTACAGCTGCTGCAATAACCCCTGGAATTCTTCAGATGACTCAGACAATAGCAAACCTTTGATTAACGGACCAAAGCGCGGTGACTCAATCAGGAATTGCGCCAAACCACCACCGGGAGATTCCAATGAGGCAACATCCACGGCATACGCACCATCAAGCGCTGCTAAATCGCCGCCCATTGATGAATTTGCAATAGCGGCAAAGTTACCACCGGTAATAGCACCCAGCGAGACGCCCATCACAGAAACACGACCCAGGTTAACGTTGACATCCTGGTCGGTCGTCATGTCCATTAACGCATTCATACCCAGACGAAGCCCCAACAGGTCTGCTACGCTTTGACGCAGGTTATCACGAGCGGTAGGCAAGCTACCTAAATTCATGTAATGAACCGGCGTCACGGTGGTAGCATTAATATCGTCAGTACCATCCATATCGACATCGAAGCCACGCGAGCCATGTAACGGCTGGTCAATGGCTACCGTAGCAATACCTGCCAGCGACAGCGTTCCGGTAATCGCCAGCATGTCTTCTTTCTTGCTGGTGATGCCATGATACAGGATAACGACCGGCCAGCCTGACTCAGGCTGACTGATAGAGAAGCCAAGCCCTGCTGCCACTGCAGGATCAGGCACGGTTACCTGAACGTCCAGTTGCTGCATACTTGTTGCCTGTGGCACCGGATTAAAGCGCGTTACATTACGCTTAGGATCAAGTTTTTCACCATTAACACGCAGGTCTGCCAAACCAAGCTGCTGACACAGAGCGTTGTTTGGACCGGCTTCGGCAGCGGCTTTAGTTTCATCAGAGACCGCACCTAACACAATGCCGCTGTCACAGGCTGCGTGCCAGAATTCATTGACCGGCGCCATAGGGTTTTCTGCAGTGGGTACGCCAAGGTAATACGGTAATGTAATATTGCCCTGGTAGTGTTTAGCGGCACAGAAAGAGCCAACTTGCTGCAGCAAGCCGCTGGCCAGCGGTTGGGCAAAATCATTCAATGCACCATAGGTTGCCGCCATACCACCTGCTGCTGTTGTCAGCAAGCCACCACAGGTTTGTAGCCCATCAAAACCACCAGCCTCAAGTGTGGCCTGAATCGCGCCTTGCGTGGCCTCATCCAGCCCTTCAGCACCTTGCGCGACAGCACCGGCAAGCACCTCATCACTGACCAGGTTTAAGGCTTCCATAGCGTTTGTTGCACCAGAAGAATCGTTAACCTGCAGTGCTGGTAAAGACTGGCCGGCGGTAGGATCGCCAGCAGCAACTTTGGCTGCGTACGTAGAGATAGCCACCTTTTTAAGTGCTGAAAGAGATTGCCCTACTGACTGTGTGGTAAATGCGGATACATATGTCAGCTCTTCCCGGGAGAACCCGGCATCTTCAAGAGGCGTCACATAGGTGTTAACCAGTGTCTGCAACTGTAGCTGAGACGCTGAGGACAGCGGCATGGTATCAATATCCTGCTTAACCAGATCCCAAGTGGTTGACCCCATGACTGACTTACCACTGGTGTCTTTTAATCCGGTGGTCATAATCAACATATAGCCTTGCGCAGACTTCAGTGGTCGCAGTGGAATTACCGAAATTGTGTCGCCATCAACCAGTCTGAGCGCGTAATCAGTACCAAGCTCCAGTGCATCACCGACTTTACAGCCAGATGATGGGATTTCAGCAGCGGCACAATCGGGGTCACTCTGATCCAGGCCTAATGTTGCTTCATGAATATAGATACCGGCACCAAGGGTCGATTCATCAATGGCGGTATCCCCCGGGGTTTCCACATCTATGACAAACGGATGTTGGGTTGACCAGCCATCAAGAGTATTAAGTGCAGCACGCGGATCACTGAAGTCGTTCGGATCGGCTACCGGAATGTTTAACGTATAGTCAAAAAAACCATCATCACCGGGCAGCATAAGTAAATCGTTTGGCGTATTTAAATTACCGTTGGCCGGGTCAAAGACAATACGGGAAAAGGGTGTTTGATCGGGCGTATCCGCCTCAATATCATCAATTGATTCGCTTGAGCCTCCGCACCCTGCTAACCCCAGTGCCATGGCAACACTGGAACTGATAAGTAGTTTTCTCATTGTTTCTCCCTATGACTCATTGTTTTTATTGTCTGTCTAAACCCCTGACCCTGACTGCCTGCTGGCAGGCACCTTGGTCAACGATACTGACATCAAATCTGATTTCTAACATGTAAGACCAGTTTATTATTAGGCAATATTATTGACTTTGCAGCAACTTTGCAAAACTTTGTTAACTTTTTATTTTCTTTATTAACTTTATGCTTTGTCCTGGCCATATGACGGTTAAACCCGCATCCGCTTTCATCGATTCGTTTCCCGTATTATGCTGGCGCTATAACCTACTTATCAGGGAGCGTAAATGAACGATTATAATGCGCCAGAAAACGCGCTGAGCGAAAAAGTTATTCTGATCACAGGTGCCGGCGCCGGCATTGGAGCAGAGGCGGCGAGAACATTCGCCCGCTATGGCGCAACGTGTATTTTGCTGGGACGGACGGTCAGCAAGCTCGAAGCGGTGTATGATGAGATTGTAGCGGCAGGATACGCGGAACCGGCTATTGTCCCGCTGGATTTAAAAGGCGCCACGGCAAAGAATTATGAAGATATGGCGCGTACTATTCAGGACCAGTTCGGCCGTCTTGATGGCGTGTTACATAATGCCTCTGTGCTGGGTCAGCTCAGCGCATTTGAAGATATTCCCGAAGACGAATGGCAGGATGTAATACAGATAAACCTGACTGGCGCTGCGCTGATGACACAGAAACTACTTCCTGTTCTCAGACTTGCCGATAATGCGTCGGTGGTATTTACCTCATCCGGTGTTGGCAGAAAAGGACGCTCATTCTGGGGCACGTATGCGGTTTCTAAATTTGCCACCGAAGGCATGATGCAGGTGCTTGCCTGCGAGTATGAAAACAGAAATGTACGGTTTAACTGTATTAACCCGGGCGGCACGCGTACAGACATGCGGGCCAATGCCTTTCCGGCAGAAGACCCTCAAACACTGAAAACACCGGCAGATATCATGCCGTTGTATTTATACCTCATGGGCGACGACAGTCTGGCAGTAAACGGGCAGTCACTGGATTGCCAGCCTAAGTAAGGCCTGTTTCGAATGACGTCATAAAAAAAGGTTACCGTCTGGTAACCTTTTTTCGAACATAGATTAGATAATTACTGGTTCTCTATCTTAGCCCATGTATCTCGCAAGCCCACGGTCTGGTTAAAGACAAGCTGATTTTCACGACTGTCTTTATCGCAACAAAAATAACCCGTCCGTTCAAACTGCCAATTACCATCATCGACGGTGGCCTGTGCCAGACTGCTTTCCGCATAGCCATTTTTTACAATAAGCGACGCATCATTAATAGCATTGACAAAGTTTTCCTGCGCAGCGGGATTTGGTACGTTGAATAACCGATCGTACAATCTGAATTGCGCCGGAGCAGCAGTGTTAGCATCTACCCAGTGAATAACGCCCTTCACTTTTCTGCCATCGGCCGGATCTTTACCCAGAGTCTGATCATCGTACGTACAATAAATGGTTGTGATATTACCGGCATCATCTTTATCAACGCGCTCAGCCTTGATCACATATGCATTACGTAGCCGGACTTCTTTACCCAGCACCAGGCGTTTGAACTTCTTGTTTGCCTGTTCACGGAAGTCTTCCGCTTCTATCCAGATTTCCCGGCTAAAGGTAACTTCACGGGTACCCATTGACTCATCGTTAGGGTGATTAGGTGCGGTCAAAGTTTCGCTGCTACCTTCAGGCAGATTTTCAATGATAACTTTTACCGGCTCCAATACCGCCATTGCACGTGGTGCATTGACATTCAGATCGTCACGGATACAGGCTTCCAGCATGCCCATCTCAACCATGTTATCCATTTTGGTAACGCCAATACGCTTACAAAACTCACGCACGGCGCCCGGTGTATAACCGCGGCGACGAAGACCTGCGATCGTCGGCATACGTGGGTCGTCCCATCCGCTGACATGTTTTTCATCCACCAGCTGAATAAGGCGACGTTTACTCAACACCGTGTATTCAAGGTTAAGACGTGAAAACTCATACTGGCGTGGCTGTGCGTCAATAGTGATGTTATCAATCACCCAATCATATAGACGACGGTTATCCTGAAACTCAAGCGTACACAAAGAGTGCGTAATGCCTTCAATTGCATCCGAGATACAATGGGTAAAATCATACATAGGATAAATGCACCACTTATCCTTAGTCTGATGATGATGAGCAAATTTCACGCGGTATATGACCGGATCGCGCATACACATAAACGGCGAGGCCATGTCTATTTTCGCCCGAAGACTACACTGCCCTTCCTCATACTCACCGTTCGCCATCTTGGCGAACTCCTGCAGATTTGTCTGCACATCGGTATCGCGATAAGGACTGTTGGTGCCCGGCTCCGTAAGCGTACCACGCAGCGCCCGCATTTCATCGTGAGTAGAGAAATCCACATACGCCAGACCTTTTTCAATCAGCTCCACGGCAAAACCATGCAAGCGGTCGAAATAATCTGAAGAATAGCGGGCCTCACCAGACCACTCAAAACCAAGCCAGTGAACATCTTCTTTGATGCTGTTCACAAAAGAGATATCTTCTTTTGCCGGGTTGGTGTCATCAAAGCGCAAATTACAGGTGCCCTGATAATCTTCGGCAATGCCGAAATTCAGACAAATGGATTTTGCGTGGCCGATATGCAAAAAGCCGTTAGGCTCGGGTGGAAAACGCGTTTTCACCTGCTGGTGTAACCCAGACGCCAAATCTTTATCGATAATCTGCCGGATAAAATTGGTCGGACGATTTTCAGTCTCCGCCATTCGCGAATTCCCCTTAATAAACATAGTTAACGAAACAGAGCGAGTATAACATCACCCTTTTACAGGTGATATTTTTTCGTCACCTGGACGCATTAAACGCTTAAAATACCGACGATTACCGGCTATTTATCGCCAAACTGACCGCTAAACAGCGGGAAAATGACGAATTTATGGTATCGTAGTGTAAAACAGGGTGTGCCTACACCGCATCAAAAAATAGTGTTTATGAAAGAAAAAGCAACCTCCTTTGATATTGCCCACCGGGCAGGTGTTTCCCAATCTACCGTATCCCGCGCGCTGAACAACAGCCCATTGGTCAGTCAGGAAACCCGCGATCGTATTGTTGAGATCGCCCGGGAACTGAATTATCAGGTGGATAAAAACGCCAGTAATCTTCGCAAACAGAAAAGTAATACCCTTGCACTGTTACTGTTTGAAGATCCCACCACCGATGATTCGCTAATCAATCCCTTTTTCCTGTCCATGCTGGGCAGCATTACTCGCGCCAGTGCCAGTCAGGGGTATGATTTGTTGGTATCGTTTCAGAATATGCAAAGCGACTGGCATGCAGAGTATGAAGATTCAAATAAGGCGGATGGCATTATTTTGCTGGGCTACGGCGATTACAGTGCTTATCGCAGCAAGCTAGACCAGCTCGAGGAGCAAGGTACGCATTTCGTGCGCTGGGGAGCGCAGGATAAAGCACACCCGGGTGTGAATATTGGCTGTGATAATTACCAGGGCGGGTTCGATGTGACCAATCACCTAATCGGCCTGGGCTATACCTCTTTTGCTTTTATTGGCGACAACAGCGAAGATGCCCCTGAATTCCGGGCCCGTTATCAGGGCTTTGCTGACGCATTAAATAAGCAAGGCCTGTCAGATGAGTCGCAGCGCCAAATCAGTGCGCACTCTACAGAGCCCTCAGGCTATGCGGCGATGAAAGCGATGCTGAATGATACAGCGTTACCACGAGCGGTGGTTTGTGCATCAGACTTAATTGCTGTGGGGGTTTACGATGCGCTGCGCGAAGCAAATCTGCGTGTGCCTGAGGATGTAGCCGTTGTCGGATATGACAATATCCCGATTTCAGGTTATACCACACCAGCCCTGACGACGGTTCGCCAAAATACCACCAAAGCCGGTGAACTATTGGTTGATACGCTGATAAAGGCGATAAATAAGGAAGAGGTTGAGGATTATCTGATGCCGGCTGAGCTTATTGTACGCCGCTCATGCGGCGCGCAATAAGACATACATCACTGACGTTGCATTTGTTGCCGGGTTGTTTCCAGCAGCCCGCTGTGTGTCACAGGTGCATTTAGCACCCAGACCTGGGCACTGTTGGGTGCTACCGTGGTGGTAAGTTTACCGTTTGAAGACACTGTGCGGCGCTGACCGGTTACTTGCTCTGTCCAGTCTCCCGCCTGGAGCCACTGGCTAACCGTCATCGGTTCACTTTCATCGCCTTTATTCAACAGGACAAGCGCGATCTGTTGCGCCGCATCATCCTGCACGATCCGATAGAATGCGGCGGTGTTTTCCGAAAACGTCAGATTTACCTGTAACCCGCGCTGTAACGCCGGCGTTTGTTTTCTGACATTGGCAATGGTTTTCAGTGATTTATATATGTCATGACCGCTGGCACCATCGATGGCCTCCTGCCCTAAATAGTTACGATTTCCTGCATGCTCAGCTGTACCTCGCATAAAGCCGATTTCTGACCCCTGATACACCACGGGAATACCGCGAGCAGTGAATAACCAGTTATGGGCATTGATGAAGCCTTCGTCACTGGCCTGCATGCGCGGCATATCATGATTGTCATAAAAGGTTGTCAGTTCATAGGGGTTGTTGTACGGACCGTGCGTCAGGAACAGCACGTCCTGTAATTTTTCATAACCCTTACTCTCAGGTGCGTTATTTTCCTGTGATGGCGCATCGTCTGTTGACGCTTCTCCAAATACCTCGTTCATTGCTTTTTGCATGGGAAAATCAAGTACACTTACCCCACCATTTTTGGGTAACGTGTGCTGAGCAATAAAGTTTGCATCGTAAACAAAGCTTTCACCAAACATGAAGAAATCAGGATGCTGCTCGCGGATTCGATCTGACATCGTGCGCCAGAAATCGTGAGAAACATGCCGGATGGTATCAATTCTGAAAGCGTCGGCGCCCTGCTCTATCCAGTATAAATAGGAATTAATCAGATAATCCTGAACATCGGGGTTGTGCTCATTCAAATTAGAGAGTTTTGCGAGATCAGGGTATGGATGAAAGAACGCCTGTAGCGGTTTATCGGTGTCCAGCTCAGTAGGATGCAGGTTGTTATGGTCGGCAACCAGTTCCCCGTCAGCATCATACAATTCGCCGTATCCCGGCTGGTCCTCAGGCATGGTATAGCTGGGAGAACCATGGTTTGCAACAATATCAAATACGGACTTCAGCCCATATTCATCACGCATTGCACGGGTGTATTGCGCATAGGACAGACTATCACTGACCAAATGCTCATCCGCTTTATAAAAATTGGTCGCCCAGTAACCATGGTACCCAGTTTTGCCACCATCTTTGAACTGACCGCCGTAACTGATTGGTTCATCTCCGGTAAATGCCTGGTCGGGATTATCCAGTACCGGCGTGAGCCACACTGCGGTAAAGCCGAGATCACTGATATAGTCGCCGTTATTCAACACGCCCTGTAAATCGCCGCCCATGTAGCCGACATTGGCAAATTTACCGTCTGGTCCATCAAGCCTCAGATCCCACGTCGGATGTTCCCCACCCTGGTCTTCATGGTTGTTAGTAGGATCACCGTCCACAAACCGGTCGGTTACCACAAAGTAAACGGCTTCTTTAGCGAACGGGTCATCCGTGCCTCTGATAACCTGCAGGCTTTCAATTTCTGCGCTGACCGATGGCTTATCTGCCGAGTGGGCACAACCCAACAGGGCAACGGTGATGCTTGCTGCTAGCACATGGTGACGATAACGGTTTAACATAACAATCCCTTACTGTTGGACGGATACAGGTTGGTCTGGCTCTTTTACAAAAAAGACAGCCAGGGCGCCAGCAATCATTGATACACCTGCCACAACGATGATGTATTTTGCCTCATTATCGAACACCGACGACAGAATCAGACCTGAAAAAAGACCAGCGACAATTTGCGGCACGGCCACGGTAAAATTGAATATCCCCATATAGACCCCGGTTTTTTGCGGTGGCAGCGCACCCGCCAGCATTGCATAAGGCATTGCCAGAATTGCAGCCCAGGCAATACCAATCCCAATCATCGGGATAAGCAGTTTAACCGCCCCCAGTGGCACGGTAACTTCGGTGATAAGCAGATCCACATTGGTAGGTGTTAGATCCTGGAACACCAGAAAGCTGACATACCCCAGTCCGCCGGCTAGCAAAGACAAACTGTAAACCAGCTTTCGGCCGAACTTATCAGCCAGTCGCGCCAGAAATACTGAAAATACAGCCGCAAATACAGAATAGGCGGCAAACAGGATACCGACCCAGTCCCCGGCAGCGCCTTTTGCAAGCACAATGTCCTGCGGGATCACTGTCAGCGTGGACAGGTACGCAGGGTCGAACCATTTTTTATCTACGTTCCATATATGCTGGGTGATGGCAGGCGTGGTATATACCCACATGATATAAAGCGAAAACCAGGAAAAAAACTGTACAACCGCCAACTGCTTCATGGTGGTAGGCATATTCGCCACCAGTTTAAGAAACCCGCGGAAACGTTGACCCATACTCAGTTTAGTTTCGGGAAGCGGCTCGTCAGTCACCTCTTTATAATAGTTGTATTCTTCAGGCGCATACTCTTTAGTGCGAACAACCGTCCAGATTACACTACCTAACAAAACCGTCGCACCAATATAGAATGCCCACATCACGGATGGCGCAACTTCACCTAACTGCGCGGTGTTTTCAAGCCCAATCACATTGGTTAACACAAACGGCAGAATTGAGCCAATTACCGCTCCGATGTTAATCAGTAACGATTGTACAGAGTAGCCGACATTGCGCTGCCTGGGCGGCACCATATCTGAAACCAGCGATCGAAAAGGCTGGAAACAAATATTGAAGGAGGCATCCATCAGTGCCAGCATCAGCGCACCAAATATCATCGGTGTCATCAGTGCTACAAACAATGGGGCATTTGGCATCAGAAACATGCCGATGGCCGCCGCGATTGCGCCGGCAAGAATATAGGGCCGCCGACGCCCCAACCGGTTCCAGGTTCTGTCAGATGCCGCGCCTACGATAGGCTGGATAATCAGTCCCATAATCGGAGCGACCAGCCAGAATAATGACAGGGAATGAAGATCTGCTCCCAGATCAGAGAGAATGCGCGAAACATTAGCATTTTGCAGTGCAAAGCCGAACTGCACACCTAAAAAGCCAAAGCTGACATTCCAGATTTGCCAGAAATTTAATCCGGGTTGTTTTGTGTCCATAGTTACCACTAATTATCGTTATTGTTGGTTATTTATTGTAATAGCCAGACGGTCGCACTTTGTGGTGCAACATCTACCCTGGCATTCTGCAATTGCAGCGACTGTTTATCTTCCCATGCTGTTGCGGTAGAGAAACGCTTAAGAACAGGTTCGAAGCGTGACAGTGCCACATTGGCAACATCATCGTTTTTATTTACTATCACCATCGCGCCCTCACCGGTATCGTCCGTCTTAAAATACACATAGACGCCATCAGCTGGCGCAAAATGCGTAAACTTACCGGAGGCAACGACGGGATGTTCTTTACGCAATGCCAGTAAAGATTTAATGCGGTTATATGCATCCGTTTGCTTATCTGAGAGCCCTTGCTGTGTAAACGCATTAACGTTGTCACCTTGCCAGCCCCCC
Organism: uncultured Alteromonas sp.; assembly: GCA_964584105.1. GTDB lineage: Bacteria > Pseudomonadota > Gammaproteobacteria > Enterobacterales > Alteromonadaceae > Alteromonas. Next base: position 18,806 of record CAZOYR010000004.1, on the reverse strand, counting down.
GGGAAATCGCTGCGGATAATACCATGATCATCGCTATCGGGGTTCGCCATCAAAATTTCTGTACCGTAATATACCTGAGGAATACCGCGCGACGTAAGCAGGAATGTCATCGCCATATCCCACAGAGGATAAGACTCATCAAGCTGGGTATAAATCCGGCTCATATCATGATTATCACCAAAGATAACCAGATTATATGGATCGCCATAAATAAAATCACCCGCTAACAGGTTGTACAGGCTGACAAGGCCGGTACCCCAGCTTTCCTCGTCTTTAAGCGCATTAACCAGTGTATCCTGAAGTGGAAAATCCATCACACTAGGCAACGATGATGAATATCCATCAGCCCGATAAGAGCCTGCCTGCCAGTATGAAGTGATGACCGGGTTGGTTGTCCACTCCTCACCAACAATATTAAGATTCGGGTATTCACTGGTCAGTCGGGCAGTCCAGTCTGACAAAAACGCTTTATCAGAATATGAATAGGTATCGACCCGGATGCCGCTTAAGTTGGCGTATTCCACCCACCAAATCGCATTTTGAATCAGGTAAGTGGCCAGATAAGGGTTTTGCTGATTTAAATCAGGCATACTTGGCACGAACCAGCCATCACTAAAAGCCTGCTGATCGGCTTGTACACCGTGCGGATCATGTAATGACTCACGGCGATGGGTGGTAGGAGAAAACTCACCGTCGTGATGTATCCAGTCGCTGGCGGGTTTATCTTCCATCCATGGATGATTACTGCCGATATGGTTTAACACCACATCCATAATAATCCCAACGCCCTTTTCCTGCGCCTGTCGGGAAAACTTCTGATAAAGAGCGTTGGAGCCATACCGCGGGTCAATGTTGTAATAATCAGTAATAGCATAGCCATGGTAAGAGTGGCTATCCATCGCATTTTCTAACAAAGGCATTGACCATATTTGCGTAAAGCCCGTGGACGAAATATAGTCCAGCTGATCAATCAGCCCCTGAATATCGCCTCCGTGCCTCCCACCAGGCGCGCCTCTGTCTGCTTTATCCTGCAGATGCGAAACAGAATCGTTGGAGGGGTCGCCGTTGGCAAACCGATCAGGGGTAACCAGATAAATAGTATCTTTTTGACCGAATCCCTGGCGACTGGCTGAATCCAGCGCCCTTTTTTCAATGGTGTAGATGGTTGAATAGGTTTGCTTACCCTGTTTATTGAATGTCAGCGTGTAATCACCGGGTGTCAATGCAGATGTATCAACATCAATAAATAAGTAGTTAGGGCTATCCAGAGAACGGATTTCGTCTACCTTAAAAGCGCTGTCGGAGACAGACACGGTACTACCGGCGATATCCGGGGCATGCACCATCAGCTGTAATGTCGAAGCGTTCATGTTCGCCCACCAATGCGGGGGAGAAACCTCAAGGTTCGTTTCAACACCATTCGCTGTAAAAACTGTACTGAGGGTTACCAACAATAGCGGAAGTCGTAAACGCGTCATTCCCATGAATAATCCTGATTGTAAAACCGGTGTATGCGTACCGGTATTTCTAGGTTAACAGGATGTTACCCTTAGCTGCTTATTGTTACCAAGGGTTTGCATACGTATTCACGGTAATGCTATGAGGGACAAGGCAGATTGAGCCACACAATAAAACCAGAAAAAACTGCGCAGCCAATCTGAAAGACGTTACGCGTAACCTCGCAAGCTATTGAATTGAGGGCTAATGCCGAAAGTACACAGATGGTAAGCGCAGCGACTATTTCATAGCCGCTGTTGACAGAATAAGCGACTGATTCTTATCCAGCGAAAATTTTATGCTTACCGCTTCCGCTTTCATTTCGATGTTTACGTGTTCATCCGTTAATAAATCAATCATATGAAACTCAGATGAAAGAACGCTGTCGCTGAATTTTGCTTTGGGTATATCCACCGAACCTGTGACCGTGTTATCACCAAAGTGACTGATAACCACCAAAGGCATTTTGCTATGGGTTCTTATAAAACTATACGTTTGGTTATGGTTAGCGTCAGTACTGATGTAGCGCTGTAGTGACGCAAAACCGCCCTGCATGGCAGGGTGAAAGGCTGCAATATTCAGCACATGCTGGTAATAGGCGCGCAACGCTTTTTCATCGTTGGTTAATTGCCCGCCGTCAAATGCGCCTTTATTCATCCAGCGCTGATGAGCAGGCACACCGGCATAATCAAATATGGTAGTACGGGATGGATCGCCAAACCCCGTTTCTTCGCTACCATCCTCACCCACTTCCTGACCAAAATAAATCATAAAAGGCGCTCGACTATTTAGCGCCGAAACGACCAGTGCGGGCTTACCGCTTTGTGCATCACCTGCAAATGGCGCAGAGGCAATACGTTGTTCGTCATGGTTTTCCAGAAAGTGAAGCATACTGTCAGCAATATCAGCAACATCATTTGTTGCATTATCTATGACAGTCACATCTTCCTTCCCCTGCATGACACCTTTGATGGAATCGTATAACCCCACTTTATCGTAGAGGTAATCCATCTTGCCGCGCTTCAAATAATCACGGTACCGGTCTGGCTGATAGACCTCAGCCAGCAAGAACGCCTCCGGGTTTTCATGTTTAATAGATGCATTCAGAAAAGACCAGAATTCGACGGGCACCATTTCTGCCATATCAAAGCGGAATCCATCAACACCCTTCTCCATCCAGAATAAAGCGATATCACGCATTTTGTACCAGGAGTCGGGCAACGACTTGTCCTGCCAGAATTCAACATGTGCTTCAGTGGATTTTTGACCATACGCTGCAGGTAAAGCAGGAAAGTCGTGTGAGCCATCCGGTCTGACACCATAGTTGATCTTAACTGTTTCATACCAGTCATTTACATCAGGCTGTGCAGCGCGCGCACCGTTGCCCGTCCATTTGGCTGGTGACTCATTAAACTGCCCATCTGCCAGGGGATGTTCGGCGCCTCCCATAGGGTCAAATGAAGCCGGATGCGCTGGCACCAAAAACGAGGAACCGGGCACATAGTAAAAATTGTTGTCCCTGTGGTAGGCGACAGAGGCATTATCATCATCACCAAGTGCCGTGATGCCTTCAGGTAAACTGAGGGGGGCGTAATCCCGTGCGACATGATTAGGAACAATATCAATAATTACCTTCATGCCGTTGGCATGGGTACGTTTAACCAGCGATTCAAATTCCTGCATGCGAAAAGCCGGATCCGTCGCTAAATCAGGATCCACATTATAGTAATCCTTTACCGCATAAGGTGATCCTGCCCGGCCCTTTATGACATCCGGATCATCTAACGAAATACCATATTGTGTGTAATCGGTGCTGGTGGCATGGTGAGGTACACCGGTGTACCAGATATGCGAGACGCCTAAAGCGCGAATTTCTGATAATGCATTGTCGCTGAAATCAGCAAACTTACCTACCCCATTTTCTTCAATTGAGCCCCAGGGTTTATTGGTAGTATTTTTATTGCCAAATAAACGGGTAAATGCCTGATAGACGATTGGCTTTTGCTGTTCAGGATAATCTGAAGCAAAGGATTCTGATGAGGAGTTGGTAGATTGCGAGGTAGAACATGCCATTATTACCAAACCTGATATAAGCGCAAATGCTACCGGAACATGCTGTCGTAGTCGTAAGTTCATGGATTTCGTCCTTTTAACAGATCTGGCAAAGCATACCTGTTAAAAGAACGTTAACCCATTATCTGCATACGTATTCAGTACGAATTATGCAGCGCGTTGTTCTTCGTGAATCTTGGTTAAGATTGAAGGCTGGTGACGGAAGATTGCACCAAAATTTGGTACCTCTTCCAGCTCGTTCATAATTTTACGCTGGAAGCGCTGTAGTGCAGGTGAAATTTGCTGCATAAACTCCATGGGTGACAGCTGAAACGCTGCGCGTTTCCCATGATAATCAATTTCACTGCCTAATTGCTCAAAATTGATACCCAGCATTCTTAAACTGCGTGCCAATCTTGGCTCCATCATTACATATACGTTTTCGATGTCACGCAGGATACAAATGCTGGCAGCGAAAAAATACAACGCTAATGACAGATAAGGGAAGTTACGACCCGGGGCATTGCTTTTGAATGCGCCACTAAGCGACTTACCGGTAACAGGAGAAACATTGCTGTCAGAATGTCGGCGACGAAATTGTTTTGGAATGGCCAGGCGAGAAATTTCGCAAACCTGAAAGCGCGGGTAGCGCTGTGGGCTGTGCTCATCCATCCGGATCGCTTCAGGACAATTCTGCTCAACCGGTAAAAGTTGTCCGGGGTGCTGCGGCATCACCAGACGGATTGTACCGGCACAGTCACCAGTTGCTTTGTGTTTGATATAACAACTTAGTGCGAACTCATCAAACTCATCGACTTCCATCTTCGATGCCCGGGGCGGCTCAAAACCCATTTCTTCACAGTAAACCTGGTGACGGGTTTTGAAGCACGTACGTTGTTCATTTTCATCATTGGCAACGACAAGTGTAAAGTGTTCAAAGAAATGATCAGCAGCGGCGTCAATGACTTTATTCATTTTGCGACGTACTACAGGCCGAATCATATGCTTGATTCCTGGTACTTTATGTACTCTTTTAAAAGCATTTAGCAAGCGACGTTTCACTTTGGCTCCCGTTACTCAGTTATTATACAGTTGCAAATACTCCTTAAAATGATTCCCTGCTGCGCACAGATGAAGATCGTCGTGGATCTCGCGCGCTGATAAGACTGCCGGATCGATAACCTAAAGTAAACCTTATATTCAGATCCGCTGGCTGTAACAGGTCGGAATTAACCGTAAGAAAACTCATTTTGAGGAAGGTATTATCACGTGCGATTTGTATTACAACATCTGTGCCAGACTGTAGAAAGGTAACGATATTTGAAAATTTAACCTGAATGATGTGTAGTTATTTCAGACTGATGTGGTCTCTGATTTACACCTCTTTACCCGAAGCAATTAACGCAGACTGATAGATTTTTTACCGTCTATACAATAACCTACAGTTTTCATCCTAAACATTGCACCGGTGTAACCTACCGCTTTCTCTCCCCCTGGCGTTTCCGGCTGGAACCATGTTTACATGGCGTAAAATTAGACCAAAGACTACCTGCTTCCTGTTTGCTTGTTTCACGGCAAAAATGAGGATTTCTGATAGCAGAGGCCAAAAATAAACTAAAGCGGGCAAATTTTGTTGCAAATATGCATCACCCAAATTAGTCTCCTTGCCATCAGGCTGTACTAAGCATACAGATAATCAACTTTTCTCCTCCCAAATCAATACCTTAACAATATGTGTTGCAAAATTGACACATTTCTCAACTGGCAACAGTTTGCCGTCACTGCTTTACCCGGGTCCGGTTATTAATATCGCGGCTCGATTGAATAAGCGAATTTCCGCTTCGTAAGTTTGACTTTGCAAGCCTGTCATAAAGTAGCACGTTAGCGGTTGCAGCCAGATTCATGCACCCGTTTGTTGGTATATAAACAACATCCCGACACCAATCGACCATCTCCTGGCTAACAGACCCATCCTCCGGGCCGAAAACGTAAAAGGCATTTTCTGGATGACGATACTCTGGTAGCGGCGTTGCCCCCTCAACCAATTCAATTACGACCGGCGTCGCGCCCTTAGGCAGGGCCATTTGCAAAGACTCAACCCCGATCGTAGGAATTTGTTTATGCATCTGGCGAGTATCTGCATTAAAGTCTTTGGCGTAGCCATAGCGCTGACCAGTGTAAAATACGCTACTGGCACCGTAGCAGCCAGCTGCTCGCAGAATAGAGGCTACATTAGTCGCTGATTTGGGATTAATTAAACCCAGACTGACAAGCCCCCAGGCGGGAAAATGGGAATGCGTGCTCATAGAATACTGAAATGAAAAAAACGGGCGCAGAGTATGCCAAAACCAGAGACGGTTGTCATACTTTACACCCGTGCCAGCTTATCGGGTCATGCTGACAGAACAAATATGCTCAACATGTCGCCATAAAGCGCCCTGACGAATCAGTTGGGCAGCAGCCTCAATATCAGGCGCAAAATAGCGGTCCTTATCGTAAAAACGTACGCTGCTGCGCAACAAAGCATGCACCGACTCCAGCGGTTCAGACGTTTGCAAAGGACGTCTGAAATCAATGCCCTGCGCCACGGACAACCATTCGATAGCCAGTATACCGGCCACGTTTTCAAAGATATCACGCAATCTGCGACCAGCGAATGCTGCCATAGATACATGATCCTCCTGATTCGCCGACGTAGGCAGAGAGTCGATCGATGCCGGATGTGCCAGCGTTTTATTTTCGCTGGCTAATGCCGCGCAGGTCACCTGCGCAATCATAAACCCTGAATTCACACCACCATTTTCAACCAGAAACGGCGGCAGTCCGCTAAGATTGGTGTCAATTAACAATGCCATACGACGTTCTGACAATGCCCCGATTTCACTGAGCGCGATGGCCAGATTATCAGCCGCCATTGCCACTGTTTCAGCATGAAAATTACCACCAGATAAAATGTCTTCATCCTCGCTGAATACCAAAGGATTGTCTGACACGCCGTTAGCTTCAACGATAAGTAACTCAGCAGCATTGCGAATCTGATGCAACGCAGCCCCCATCACCTGAGGCTGACAGCGAAGTGAATAAGGATCCTGAACCTTTTCACAGCCTTCATGGGATTCCCCGATAGGCGACGTTAATAGCAGGTGCCTGAACAGAAACGCTGTATCGACCTGACTCTGATGCCCTCTTACAGCATGTATGCGCTCATCAAACGGGACCCGCGAGCCTTTGGCTGCATCCACCGCCAGCGCGCCTATAGCAGCCGCGCTGTACCAGGCGTTTTGGGTGTAAAACAGCCCTTCCAGGGTAAATGCAGTAGATGCCTGCGTGCCATTTAACAGCGCAAGGCCTTCTTTAGGTGCCAGTGCAAGCGGCGATAAGCCGGCTAGTTTCAGGCCCTCGGCGGCAGAACAACGCTTACCGTCAATAATGACCTCACCCTCACCCAGCAGTACCGCACTCATGTGAGCAAGCGGCGCTAAATCACCGGATGCGCCAACAGAACCCTTTTGTGGAATGGCTGGCCATACTCCATGGTTGAACAAGCTGATTAGTGCATCGATAACCTCAGCCCGAATTCCGGAATACCCTCTGGCCAGCGAATTAATTTTCAGCAGCATCATCAGTCGGACCGTACTGGTATGCATGAACTCACCTATACCCGCGGCGTGCGAAAGCACAATACTACGTTGCAATAATTCCAGCTCATCGGTGGCGATCTTCGTATTTGCCAACAAGCCAAATCCGGTGTTTATCCCATAAACGGTACGACCTTGCTCAAGCACATTTTTTACGGTTTGATGAGAAGCATGAATGGCCGGATACGCGTCATCATGAAGTGATAACTGCATATGTTCGTCAATACAGCGACGACAGTCTTCCAGCGTGAGCTGACCCGGATACAGTACAAAGGATTTAGTTGTCATCGCTGACTCCTGTCATAGGCAGATCTAACTGGTGGTCTTTGGCGCACTGTAGCGCCAATTCGTAGCCGGCGTCAGCGTGACGCATCACACCGGTGGCCGGATCATTGTGCAGAACCCGCGCGATACGCTCATCGGCTTCTTCTGTTCCGTCACACACAATGACAACGCCAGAGTGCTGGCTGAACCCCATACCCACGCCACCACCGTGGTGCAGGCTAACCCAGGTGGCACCGCCAGCGGTATTGAGCATGGCATTTAACAGTGGCCAGTCGGAGACGGTGTCTGAGCCATCCTGCATGGCCTCTGTTTCACGATTTGGTGAGGCTACAGAACCCGAGTCGAGGTGATCCCGGCCTATCACAACAGGCGCTGAAAGCTCGCCGCTGCGCACCATTTCATTAAAGGCCAGACCAAGCTTTTGTCGCTGCCCTAAACCAACCCAACAAATTCTTGCCGGTAACCCCTGAAACTGAATACGTTCTCTTGCCATGTCCAGCCAGTTGTGTAGGTGCGTATCGTCGCTGATGAGCGCTTTGACTTTGGCATCTGTTTTATAAATGTCTTCAGGATCACCCGACAGCGCTACCCAGCGAAACGGGCCGATGCCACGGCAAAACAGTGGACGTATATAAGCAGGCACAAACCCCGGAAAATCAAAGGC
>CAZOYR010000004.1:0-10570 GCA_964584105.1 uncultured Alteromonas sp. | reverse complement strand
GCCATCGTGGCCGCAAGCGGCTGAGCGCCGCCCATTCCCCCTAGCCCGCCGGTCAGAATCCACTTTCCTTTGGCATCACCATCAAAATGGGCCTTAGCGACACTGACAAATGTTTCATAGGTGCCCTGGACAATGCCCTGAGAACCGATGTAAATCCAGGAACCTGCTGTCATCTGGCCATACATCATTAACCCTTTTCGGTCTAATTCATTAAAGTGCTCCCAGTTGGCCCAATGCGGCACAATATTAGAGTTAGCAATAAGCACCCGCGGCGCATTTGAATGAGTGGGGAATACGCCAACGGGTTTACCCGATTGCACCAGCAGCGTTTCATCATCTTTCAGGCGTTTTAATGTTTCAACGATTTTGTCATACGCCGGCCAGTCGCGTGCTGCGCGACCTATTCCGCCATAAACCACCAGCGATTGAGGGTGTTCGGCAACCTCGGGATCCAGGTTATTCATTAACATCCGAAGTGGCGCCTCAGTCTGCCAGCTTAATGCATTTAATGCGGGCCCTCTGGGGGCTTTTATTGTGCGTGATGGGTCTTCACGGTTCATACTGATTCCTTAATCGCGGAAGTAAAGTTAAGATGGGCGCCCAGCCGATAACGCTGACCGGGATGAATAAGTGTCGCCAGACTGACAATGCCTTTAGCGCAATAGGTCCGCCGACTGATGCGTAAACAGGGTTGTGTTACATCGATGCTTAACAGTTCAGCGTCATGTAATTCAGGGAGTACGGCTTCCACACTGTGGTCGGCCTCAGTTAGTGGCGCCACCTGATTTAGATACTGATTGACAGAAAGCTGTGAAAAATTCTGTTCTAAAAACAATGGAGCCAGCGCGGGATTGACCAGCCTTGATTCCAGCTGCACCGGCTGTGCATTTTCAAAATGGACCAGCTGGATAAAATACAAGCTCGCCCCTTGATGAACCGAAAAATGGCGGGCCTGAATCGCATCGGCTTCACACGCATTCTGACTGATGATTTGATTACTGTAGTGATGGCCGCGGCTTTGGATCTCTTCTTTGATCCCGATGATGGTCAGCATCGAGCTCATGGGCCGGTTATCGCTGACAAAGGTTCCAACGCCCTGAGTACGGGCCAGAATGCCTTCATCAACCAGCTCAGAAACGGCACGCCTCGCCGTCATTCTGCTAACGCTGAAGCGTTCCGCTAACTGATTTTCGGACCCAATCTGATCCCCTGGTGATAATGCCCCCTGTTCAATTTGTTGAATGAGAGCGGCTTTAATTTGTATGAATCTGGGCTGCATTTCCCGTGACCACCTGTTAATTTATTGTTACTCTACCTGCAGCAACTTGTATATACAAGTATAGGTGCGCTAATTTACGGTTCGGTTTTGTAATAATTCACCGCCAAATTTTGCTGATAAAGCGACAGGAGCTTTCATGACGATTACGCAGATAAAAAATGTCAATCTGGCCACCATGACTGACGTGAAAAACGATACGCTGGCAATCGAAGAAAACACGGAGTTGTGGATGCAGGGGGACAAAATCATGGGTATCGGTCCTCAGCAACATCAGGATTTTGTACACACTGAAACCGTTGATGCTCAGGGCATGTGGTGTCTGCCCGGTTTTATCGACTGTCATACGCACCTGGTTTATGGCGGCAGCCGCGCCGGTGAATTTCAACAACGATTAAGCGGTGTCAGTTACCAGCAGATTAGCCAACAGGGGGGCGGCATTAAATCTACTGTTGCCGCAACCAGGCAGCTGGACGAACAAGCGCTGTTAGATGCCGCAATCCGTCGCACGTCGAGGCTCACAGAAGAAGGTGTGACAACGGTTGAAATCAAATCTGGTTACGGTTTGGATAAAGACACTGAAACGCGCATGCTCGCAGTAGCGGCACGGGTGCCTGACCATTTACCGGTAAATGTACAGCGCACCTACCTGGGAGCACATGCCCTGCCGGAAGAATACCAGGGGGACAGTGACGGCTATATCGACTATGTATGTGAAACGATGATGCCTTATATTGCGCAACACAAACTGGCCAGTGCGGTGGATGTATTTTGTGAATCGGTCGGCTTTTCACTGGTACAGACCCGACGGGTATTTGAAGCGGCGCAACGCCACAATCTACGCGTTAAGATACACGCAGAACAGCTGAGTGACAGTAAGGGGGCAAAGCTGGCTGCAGAATTTGGTGCATTAAGCGTTGACCATATTGAATACCTTCATGAAGAAGATATTGGCGCCATTGCAGAGGCGAAATGTGTTGCAGTGCTACTTCCCGGCGCATTCTATTTTCTTAAGGAAACGCAGTTGCCTCCTATAGAAGGACTACGCTCACATCAGGTACCCATGGCGATTGCCACGGATATGAATCCGGGCACATCGCCGGTTTCTTCAATACTCATTTGTGCAAACATGGCTTGTATTCAGTTCGGTCTGACGATTGAAGAAGCCTTAAGGGGAATTACGGTGAATGCAGCCAAAGCGCTGGCGCTTCCGTCAAAGGGCCAGTTGGCTGCCGGCTGCGATGCCGATTTGTGTCTTTGGGATATAAATAGTCCGGCAGATCTCATTTACGAAATAAACGGATTTCGCCCCGCTGCAAAATGGTTGGGAGGTAAACGTGTCTTATAAAACATTGTGGCAGGGTCGTACCGATACAGAAGATGGGCTGCGGGGGCAGCGCTGGCACCAGGTGGTTGACGCCGACCCGGCACAATCACAACGCGACACAATAGCGCTTATCGGTTATCCGGTAGACCAGGGAGTGTCATTAAATAAAGGGCGACCCGGCGCTGGTGACGGGCCTAACGCACTAAGACAGTCCCTGGCGTCCCTGCCCTGGGTCATTGATGGCTCGCTTTCCGATCATGGGGATATCACCCCACTGCCCGACCTACCGAAAACACAACAGCGCTATGCTGACTGTGTCACCGACTTATTATCGCACAATCAGAATGTGCTTGGATTGGGTGGTGGACACGATATTGCCAGAGGCAGCTTCCATGGCTTACAGCAATTTGCAGGCAAACAGGCGCGCATCGGTATAATCAATTTTGATGCGCATCTGGATCTACGCAAACCCGCACCGGATTCGTCTTCCGGCACCCCATTCAGAGATATCAGTAACTGGTGTAACGAAAACAGCCGCACATTTAATTATTGTTGTATGGGGGTCTCTGTTGCTGCCAATACGCCGGCTTTATTTGATTATGCCAGACAGACAAACTCACTATGGCTTGAAGATATTGATTTTAATATGGCCACAGCGACATCCGTGTTATCCCCATTTTTAAGTCGTATCGATACACTATATGTAACTGTATGTATGGATGCCTTCCCCGCTTGCGCTGCGCCGGGTGTTAGTGCACCAGCAGCGGTTGGAATTGATGCGGCGACTGTAATCACACTTATACGATGGCTGGGCAATTATTGCCAGGAACACACTATCAATTGGTCACTGTCCGACATCGCCGAGCTAAACCCGTCTTATGACCAGGACCATAAAACCGCAAAGCTTGCAGCCCGCATCGGATTTGAACTGACCCGCGCGATGACAAAATAATGTAAATTTTGTGTTGCCATTGCATTACACTCTGGTTAAATTGTAAGCGCTACCATTATTTTAGTTGTGGGTTTTTGGGATAACCCGCAATTTTCATATCAGATAATGTAAGCGCTAACATGACCTGGAGAAACACATGTACTTACGCAAAGCGGCAATTTTGCTTGCTATGTCCGCGGTATGGCAACCCGCGTATGCCTCATTACTGACCAACGGAGACTTTGAGGCCTGTACCCTTGAAGGATGGATTACAGATTCAGACGGTAGCAGCGGAAATAGTGATGATTTCACACTGCTTTCCGGTGAAGACAGTTGCAGTGCCCGTATTTATATTGATCAAAATAACACATTTGCAAACACCCTTTATCAGCGCATAGATACAACGGGTGTTGGCAGCACACCGCTCACCCTGTCTTATGACTTTACTATCGATAGTGAATTACAGGGCCAGGCGCCATTTACCGCAGACTACTTCACCATCGGCTTCGGTGATGGCTCAGGCTGGCTGTATGATGCCAATGGCGAAATCGGAAGCCTGTTTAATCAGCCCGACATTGATGGCCCAATGACTTATCAAGGCGAAATTACATTAAATGAAGACCTTAATGAATGGGATATGCTGACACTGGAAATACAGCTTGTCAGCAATTTTGATATGAGCCCTGCCTGGCTCACTGTAAACAGTTTTTCACTGGATGTTGCCAACGAACAAGTAGCTGTATCCAGCCCCGCAACCGTCCCTCTATTACTGTGTGCATTCGGCCTGATTCGCCGCCGCACATCAAATAAGCAGGAGTGCTAACAATGAAAAAACACCTCATTCAACTTGCCGTAGTTGCCGGACTGGCCCACATACCGCTGGGTACTGCACTGGCGCAGTGGCAGCCAGCAGATGAAACGCTGGACGTTAAGCAGCGTCGCGCAGCTTTTGATCGCATTAACCGACAGTTTAGTGTGCTGGTGACCATTACCAATACCGGTGATGAAGTCATGGACATGCCACTGCGGCTAAACATAGATAGTAGCACTCATGATGTTACAAATGCCGAACAGGACGGTGATATTAGCTTTGTACCGGTAGAAAATGATGGGCTGGCACCCGGTGAAAGTATTCGTGTACCTGTCTATCTGGCGTTCGCACCTAAACGATTAATTCTGGATGTTTCGCTCATGGAGGACGCCGGTCCGGGCAACAACTGGACGCTGGTATGGCAGGATGAATTTAATGATTCGGCTATCGATACGAGCAAATGGGACTTTGAGCAGAATTGCTGGGGCGGCGGAAACAACGAACAACAATGTTATACCGACCGTGAAGAAAATGCATTTATCGAAGACGGCAAGCTGGTTATCAAAGCGCAGCGCGAAGACTTTACCGGTCCTGATAATCCGGAAGGCAACCCGGACAGCGTCACCACACTACCCTACACGTCCGCGCGCCTGCGTACCTTAAATCAGGGCGACTGGACTTACGGTCGCTTTGAAATCAGAGCCAAACTGCCCTACGGTCAGGGCACGTGGCCGGCCATCTGGATGCTTCCCAGCGATTACAAATACGGCACCTGGGCTGCATCTGGTGAAATCGATATTATGGAAGCGGTGAATCTCAAAACCCCTTCTGATGATCCGGCTGCACAAGGTGCGCCTGAAAACCGGGTCTATGGCACCTTACATTTTGGTCGTACATGGCCAGGCAATGTTTATGTAGAGTCAGACTATCACCTACCTAATGATATAAACCCTGCTGATGGGTTTCATAACTACGCCATTGAGTGGGAACAAGGCGAGATACGCTGGTATGTTGATGGTTATCACTTTGCCACACAAACCCAGGATGGCTGGTATACCCAGTATCAGGACGAAAATGCGGAGTGGCAGACAGGTGTAGGCGATGCGCCGTTTAATGAACGTTTTCACTTATTGCTGAATCTTGCCGTCGGTGGGGCATGGGCGGCAAATACGAATGAGAAAGGCATTGATGAGTCTGTTTTCCCACAAACGATGGAAGTGGATTATGTGCGGGTATATGAATGTTCAATCAACCCGGCTACCGGTCAGGGCTGTGCCACCATCGGTGACAATCCGGATCGCCCTGCAGGTATAGAGCCACCGCCCTTACCAGGCGAAAATTCGCTGGCGGGTAATGGCCCTGTCTTTATGTTGTTTGATGATGTGTTGAACGATGCGCTGACAGTGCAAAGCTACAACCCGGAAGGCACAGTATCCAGTTATACAGAAGCGGTTGAAGGACGTGGTGATGTGTTCACGATGGAACAAATCGGGAATGTAGGCAACGTCTTTTTCAATGCTGATGCACCGCTGGATCTGCAACATTTTGAGCAGTTAGGTAAACTGAAATTTGATTTGCGCGTGTTAAGTCAGGCTGAGGGTGCTGAACTGCTGGTAAAAGTGGACAGTGGCTGGCCTGCGGTTGGCGATGTAGCAATAGAAATAACTGATGATCAGTGGCAGCAAATCAGCCTGGACGTGTCTGCGCTGGTTGAGGCAGGCAACCGCTATGCGCCGGGTAACACAGCGGATTTAGCACAGGTCTTAAACCCGTTTGTGCTTGAGGCTAATGGCCCGATGCTGATTCAGGTGGACAATGTTCGCTATGAGTATGATCTGGCCGGTAAATCTGAAGTGGTGGTTTACGATGAGAGCGACCAACCGCCATTTGCAGTAGGACAGTATGTTGTAAGTGGCTCGGTGCAAATGGAAGATGTGGTCAGTGAAGACGGTGACTACGGTAATGTGAAGCAGTTCAGCTTCAATACCAATGAATCCGTTGTGTATTTTCAGACAACTGCTGATAACGAAGGTCAGACTCAGAAGATTGACTTCAGTGGGTTTGACACCTTGTCGTTTGATTTAAAAGTGGTGGAAGATCCTCGTGCAGAGCAGAACTTTTTCATCAAAATGGACTGCGGTCACCCCTGCTCTTCCGGCGACTTTGCAATAGCGACACCTCAGACGGGTATCTGGACACATTACGATATTGCCATTTCGGACCTCATCGCCAATACAGGATCTACCCTGAATCTGACGCAGGTCGATACACCACTGGTTATATTCCCGGCCTGGGGCAACCAGCAAGGCGTAGTCATGCAGGTGGATAACATCGTGTTATCGGGTGAAGGAAGCACATCCACGCCCACACCTAATGTTGTCACTATCACGGATTCGTTAACTATTTTCGATTCGGTGATGGCACAGGGCTGGTCACTGTGGGATTGCTGCGCCAATGCTGACCTGAGTATTGTTGCAGATAGCGACCGTGGCAATGTTGCACAAATTGACTACTTTGGTCCTGCACCGACCGTCTCAGGATTCAGAGCGAACATTGCACATGACGCTACAGCGATAGAATCCGGGGTGTTGTCATTTGCAATGAAAATGGTCAGTGCACCTGATGATGCCAGTGCGCAACTGCTGCTTAAAGTTGAAGGTAATGATGGTAGTTACGCACAGGTACCGGTAGCGATGAATCTTGAGGGAACCACGCCACAGACAGGCCAATGGCAACAATACAGCTTTTCGTTAGCTGATTTGGCTGCCCAGGGACTGTCTCTGGATAAGATTAATCTTATTATGATGTTCCCTGAGTGGAACAAAGCCACCGGGGCTGTATTACAGATAGATGATTTGAGGCTATCGTTGTAATCGGCACACGAATGAAGTAAGAGCACGAAAGCCCGGCATGATCGCCGGGCTTTTTTTATCCATTCCTTTACACAACAAGCCACACATTTTCAAAAACCTAATCCGCTGTTCTTACCATGTTATCGTTGGCTGTCTGTGGATGGTGCATCAATATTCGTTTTATCTATGAGTGGGTATTAGCTGATCACCTACTGATTTATATTCACCACATTTGCCAGTAACACAGTTTCAGACTGGTTATTTGAGCAAATCAGGAGCTAGTTTAGCCATCTGTAAGGTTATGGAGAGATAACTTGACTCGCAAAGGGAATGGAAACAATCATTGAATTATAATAAGCGGTACAGGATTTTTGTTGCTAACGCTTAGCGTGTTAGCAATGCATACATGACAGGATCAAAAAAGCCGCAGCAAGCTGCGGCCTTTTTATATTCAATATCGCTTAGAAAGAGTAATTGAACCCTAACAGGTAGTTGGCGCCGTAGGACTGGTGCAATGTAACCTGTCTGGAATCAGTACCGGCAGTCTGAATATCTTCTTCATCAGTCAGGTTCTGCGCTTGCAGGGTAACCCGCAGACCTTCCAGAGACTGGATACCTGATTCACTGAAATCATATCCAATCTGCGCATCGATAAATGTTCCGCCCTGGTTGGTAGAGTCAGACAGTGCAAGGCTCAGACCACGTGTTTCAGACAAATAGCTAGAACGCTTAGTACCTGCAACACGGAACTCGAAGCCAGCATTTTCATAGTAAACTGTCAGACTGTAGTTTTCGTCTGACAAACCTGGAATACGGGTTTCGGTAGTACCTGGTGCCGGATCCGCATTTCCATCCAGGAATGTGGCACTGGCGAACATACCAAAGCCTTCCAGTGAATCGTGAATGATATCACCCGGTAAGCTTCCCTGGATCTCATACCCTCTTACGAAACCTTCGTAGCCATCTTCAGGACGAGACGTCTGTCCCTGGAATAAGGCAGGCGCTTCACCGGTAGAACTCTGGTGAATGCTAGGAATGTAAAATTCGCTGAAATCGGCCAGCACTGCGTTGCTTCTGTGCCAGTTTTTCAGGTCTTTAAAGAACCATGAAACAGCGACGTAACCAGTATCAGCAAAGTAGTTTTCATATGCAAGATCGATTTGATTCGCTTCGTACGGTTTCAGTTCCGGGTTACCGGCACTGCCATCCCACGGTGAATTATCAATATCGGTACTGTTAATTCTGGCATCGTTGAAAGCAAAAGACACCTGATTGTTAGGGCGCATATCGTCCATGCGAGGACGAGTCAGTACTTTTGACAAGCCCAGACGTACGAACTGACCTTCAGCAAATTCAGCACTTAAGTTAAGTGTAGGAAGAACATCAGTATAGTCCGCACCACCCTCAACTGGCAGCGACTCAACAAAGCCAAGCTCATTCTTTGTCGTGGCAAAACCTGTTGACTGCTGGTCAGCACGAACAACCTGTAAACCTACGTTACCGCGGATATAGATATTATTGAATTCGGTATCAATATCCAGCTTGGTGTAAAGCGTGGTCAGCTTCTCTTCCACCGTATAGGTATCACCTAAACGCCCGGTTTCAATTTGTTCAGCATTAAGCTGGTTATAATACCCACTGTTGTACAGGCCGATTGCATCATAAGCCAGTACGCCTTCAATACCGATAAAGTCTAGCGAGGTAACACCCAGAACTTCAGGAATTTCAGCCGTTCCGGGGTACTCCGGAGAAACTAAGAATGCACCATTATTGTCTTTTGACTTAGTACGGTCTGAATAGATGGCACCTACTTCAATACCTGTAAAGATTCCCCATTCAACGAAGCCTTTGGTGCTCAGTCTCAATGAGTCAAGTTCTTCTTCAAACACAGGTTCATTAACGAAGCCATCCTGTGCATCTGGTGCAAATAGTTGATTGCCATTTTCATCTACCAGACTTTGTCCCCATGGCTGAGGGCCTGCCAGACGAATTAACGACGGATCAGTCAAGTCAGCGGTAGGAATGGTTGGATGGTCTGAGAACATCACACCGTCACCGGTCATTTCCCACGAGCGCGCTGTCGCAACACGTCCTTCAACACCGGCCCGTCCGGTACCTGAATAACTTTCTACATCAGTGATTGTTTTATCTACTTTACCGGTAGAGATATCAGCGTTGATGCTCCAATTGTCATTTAGAAGATATTCAACATTCAAACCAAAGGTTTTTAATTCGGCGTCTTGTTGACGAACATCGTTACGGATTACGCTGAAGAACCCATCGTGATAAGCACGTGTGGCAAGGCCATCCTGAATTTCAGTGACAGTATAATCAACACCGCCCCAGACAGGACCACCCTCTTCAAGTCCACGACGAGCATCATCTTCAAGGAAGTCGATGTAAAGCGCATCAAACTGCATATTCAGATTATCAGTGGGCGCCCACTGAATAACGGCAGCTACAGAATCACGCTCCATCATTGCTGAGCGCGCGAAGCTGTCATGCCCGCCTAAGATTGCCGTGCCTTCAGGCACTTCCAGGCCATCAGCGCCCGTTCCCGCTTCAGCGTTAGGATAGCCCCAACCACGGAACTGCTGTTCCTGACGCGGAGATTCCATCGTTGCGAATGTTAATGCTACGCCTAACGTATCGTCAGCAAACTGATCGATGTAGTTGACTGAAACACGGTGACCATTGTCGTCAAAATCCGGGTTAGCAGCATCTTCAGCATTTTGTTCATAAGTACCATTGATGGTAAAAGTCTGCTCTGCAACCAGCGGTTTTACGGTTTGCAGATCAACTGAACCACCAATGTTTTGAGTGACCATGCCTGCTTCAGGCGTCTTGTAAACAAGGATGTTTGAAATAATTTCGGTAGGATACAGGTCGAATTCAACGCCACGGTTATCACCCATACCTAGCAGCTCGCGGCCGTTTAACGACGTACCCACATAGTTTTCGTTGAAACCACGTACAGAAATACCACTTGTACGACCGTTACGGCGTTCACCAGAAAGACCTGGCAACCGGGCCAGAGACTCTGCGATACTGGTATCAGGAAGTTTACCGATATCTTCTGCTGAAAGCGCCTCAACGATAGATGTGTTATCCATCTTGATTGCCTGAGCACGTTGCAGGCTGCCGCGAATACCGGAAACTTCAATAACTTCTACTGCAGGTTCGTTGGCCTGAGCTGTATCATTTTGCTGAGCAAGTGCCGGAGCACTGATTGCACTCAGGCCACTGGCGATAAGTGCAGCGTTAATCATATTTGGTTTAAAGTGTTTCATTTGTAGGTGTCCCATTACTATCCACAGAACCCTGCCCTTGTTGTTATTTCTCTGGCAGGCAAGATGTAAAATTTCAGGATAAA
>CAZOYR010000003.1:13360-78348 GCA_964584105.1 uncultured Alteromonas sp. | reverse complement strand
GCACCCGGGTTAAAAATGGTGCGAAATTCTAATCATTCGCAGGGCAAATGTAAAGACAGAATTGCTAAAAAATAGCCAGTTTCTGACAAAATGCGTGATCCGCCATTCCCACCTATGATGATAAACGGTAAACTCCGGCCCACATTTTTTACCAAGTCGGATCACCTTATGCGCATTCTGGGAATTGAAACATCCTGTGATGAGACCGGTATTGCTGTCTACGATGACAAGCAGGGCCTATTGTCTCATGAATTGTACAGTCAGGTAAAATTACATGCTGATTACGGGGGCGTGGTCCCTGAACTGGCTTCCCGGGACCATGTGCGCAAAACCCTTCCGCTGATTGAAAAGGCGATGCAAGATGCCAACACAACGCCTGCAGAGCTGGATGGCATCGCTTTTACACAAGGACCGGGGCTGGTAGGTGCGCTATTGGTAGGCTCTTCTGTTGGCAGGGCGCTGGCTTATGCCTGGAATGTGCCAGCGGTAGGTGTACATCATATGGAAGGGCATCTATTGGCGCCAATGCTTGAGGACAATGCGCCGTCATTTCCGTTTGTCGCGCTGTTGGTATCCGGCGGGCATTCAATGCTGGTCAATGTAGCGGGTATCGGTCGCTATGAGGTGCTGGGCGAGTCCATTGATGATGCGGCTGGTGAGGCATTTGATAAGACCGCTAAATTACTGGGGCTGGATTATCCGGGCGGCCCGCTGCTGGCCAAACTGGCAGAAGAGGGCGAGGCAGGGCATTATCAGTTTCCGCGGCCGATGACCGATCGTCCTGGTCTGGATTTTAGTTTTAGCGGCTTAAAAACCTTTGCAGCAAATACGATTCGTGACGCCGCCGATGACAGACAAACCCACGCCAATATCGCTTATGCTTTTGAAGAAGCAGTGGTCGATACGCTGATGATTAAATGTCGGCGGGCATTAAAGCAAACCGGATTAAAGCGCCTGGTCATTGCCGGTGGCGTGAGCGCAAACAAGCGGCTGCGCAACGAAATGGAAGCGATGATGCGCAAAATAAAGGGCGAGGTATTTTACCCTAATCTGGCATTTTGCACCGACAACGGCGCTATGATTGCTTATGCCGGCATGCAGCGACTCAAAGCGGGGCAGACCGTGTCGCTGGGGGCAACGGCCAATCCTCGTTGGCCACTGGATTCACTTGAACCGGTATAGGCTATTTACATTATTAGGGCTGGCTGTCTGATTTCAGTTTGCCCTGCTTATTCCACACTTTGGATTCCTCACCCTTTACCAGCCTGACGATATTGGCCCGGTGCCGCGCGATTATCAGGATTGAAAGCATGGCTACAGGCAGGGTGTAAAGCGGCTTGATAAACCACACATACAGCGGCGCCAGTGCCACTGTGATAATCGCGGCAAGCGACGAGTAACCCCAGATAAACAGTGCCACGCCCCAGGTGAATATAAGCAGTGCACCCAGCTCCAGGCCAATGGGAAGCATGGCGCCAAAGGCCGTTGCCACGGCTTTACCACCTTTAAAGCCGAAATACAGCGGGAAAATATGCCCAAGGCAAGCGGCTATAGCAATGACACCCAGTGCGACAGCGTCGATGCCAATCCAGTAACTGATATACACCGGTATCGTGCCTTTAAGAATATCCATGACCAGCACCAGAACAGCCGGGATACGGCCACCCAGGCGATAGACATTGGTGGCACCGGGGTTCTGTGATCCTGCCTGGCGCGGGTCGGGTAACCGGTATAAGCGGCTGATAACCACGGCACTGGAAAGTGAACCGCACAGGTAAGCCACACTTACCATCAAAATAATAGTTGCAATCATGTCATACGGCCGAGGTTCAGGTTACACTTGCCTCACACTACTAAAAAGCGCGTAGATGCGCCAGTCGCATGCGTTCAGATGCGTTCGGGCGAGAATACGCCAGCTGAAAACTGGCTTAAATATATGGATCAGATACACATCCGCGAGTTAAGCGTTGATGCGCTTATTGGCGTTTATGACTGGGAGCGAACGCATAAGACGCGCCTGTTGATTGATGTCAGCATTCTTGCTGACCTGACAAAAGCCCGCACCAGCGATGACGTCACCGATACCATCGACTATGCAAAGCTTGCTGCCTTTATCCAGGATAAAGCCAAAGAAACGCAATTTGAGTTGTTAGAGGCGCTGGGCCATTTTTTGTGCCAGGCGGTGCTGTCTGCCTTTGCGGTGTCATCTGTTTCCCTGGCGATCACCAAACCCGATATTCTGCCTGATGCCCGGGCTGTTACCGTCACCATTTCTGCGTCGAGAAACCATGCTCAGTAAAATTCTTATCAGTGTTGGCTCGAACATTGAAAGAGCCAGGCATACCCGTGGAGGCGTCGCCGCACTGAAAACGTATTTCAGTGATGTGCAGTGCTCATCAGTGTACGAAAGCGAGGCGGTCGGCTTTGACGGGGAGACATTCTACAACCTGGTCGTCAGTGCCTGGACCGATCTTGATGTGGCGCAAGTTAACGACATACTTAAAGCGATTGAACAGGCGCACGGGCGAACACACAGTGAGAAAAAATTTTGCTCGCGCACATTAGACCTCGATCTTTTAACGTTTAATGACGTAGTGACTTCGCAGCCTGTAACGCTGCCCAGAGAAGAGATTCTGTACAACGCATTTGTATTGCGCCCGTTAGCTGAACTGGTGCCGGATGACATCCATCCGGTTGAGAACAAAACCTATCAGCAGCTGTGGCAACAATTCGGGAATAAAGACCAGCCATTGTGGCCCGTAGTATTTGACTGGAGAGACGTTTAAGCAATGACGCTTTTTGAAATTATTATTCTGGCAATCATTCAGGGAGTCACAGAATTTTTGCCAATCAGTAGTTCCGCCCACCTCATTCTGCCAGCTGAGTTATTAGGTTGGGTTAATCAGGGATTGGCGTTCGATGTGGCCGTACACGTAGGAAGTCTGCTCGCGGTCATGATTTATTTTCGTGAAGATATTTTGCGTATGGCCGGCGCCTGGCTGAGCAAAGGGTTTTCATCTGACCAGACACAAGACAGCAGGCTGGCGTGGTATGTCATACTGGCAACCATTCCTGCGGTCATTGCCGGTTTCTTACTGAAAGACTGGATTGAACTTAATGCACGCAGCGCGCTGGTGATTGCCGCGACCACTATCATTTTTGGTCTGCTGTTGTGGTACGCGGACAAGGCTGCCAGGCACACCAAAGACTTATCGTCTATGGGCCTGAAGGGCGCTGTCATTATAGGTCTTGCGCAGGCACTGGCGCTGATTCCGGGCACTTCACGTTCAGGCATTACCATGACCGCTGCGCTGATGCTGGGCTTTAATCGTGAGAGCGCTGCACGCTTTTCGTTTTTGCTTTCTATCCCGGTTATTCTCGGGGCAGGCACACTGGCAACGCTGGAACTGGTTGGTTCTGGCGAGCGGGTAGACTGGAGTGCGCTTATCTATGGTGCGGCGTTTTCTTTTGTCAGCGCGTACCTTTGTATTTACCTGTTTTTGAGCTGGATTTCCCGTATTGGGATGTTGCCGTTTGTGATTTATCGACTGATACTGGGCGCAGTATTGCTCTGGTTTGTGTTCGGGTAAGGGCAAACTGAGGGTTGCCCTTCATTCACATAAAAAAAGGATTCGCTATGTCTGAAACTATTTTTACTAAAATTATCAACCGCGAAATTGATGCTGAAATACTTTATGAAGATGAACAGGCCCTGGCGTTTAAGGATATTAACCCCCAGGCGCCGGTGCACTTTCTGGTCATTCCTAAAAAAGCCATAGCGACCATCAATGATATTACTGAGCAAGACAAAGAATTAGTGGGCCATTTATCCCTGGTTGCTGCCAAAGTGGCTGATGAAATGGGCATTGCTGGGGAAGGGTATCGTACTGTGATGAACTGCAATGAGTTTGGCGGACAAAGTGTTTACCACATACATTTACATGTGCTGGGTGGTAAGTTATTGGGCTGGCCGCCTTACACTGACAAGCCCAAGAACTTAGAATAATCATCAGTGATTATTGCGCAGAGCGGCATTACGCCACTCTGCGTTTGATAATTACAGACCTAACTGTTCTTTACCCTGATTGAAGTGAATATCTACCGGGATATCGGCTTTTTCCAGCTTCGCCAGGTCACTGGCCAGTTCAGGCTTAATCACACCCATCTTGTCCACCAATTGGCTTACGCCTTTGTAATCGCCGTCTCCCTGTAACGTCAGGATTTTTTGAGACAATGATTTCACTGCCGCCTGCATTTTGTCCATATTAACGCGGTACATGCCTTTGTCCGTTTTTTCAAAAGCCCCTTCCTGGGCAAAATAATTGAATCGAATCATATTAGCTTTACCGTGGGCACTGGAAGCACCAAAGCGTACCGAGCGAAAAATGCCGGCCATGAAGGTCACGTAATAATCCTCCAGCGTTCCTTCGGTGATTTCACCTTTCTCCAGCAGACTTTGCACCATATACAGGCCAAGAATATCGGCTTTACCTTCTTCTAATGCCGATGCGTGCTCTTTTAACGCTGCGCGAACGGTACCCTTGCCATCCAGCGTATTTTTGATTCCCAGGCCATGTGCGACTTCATGGAACATCGTGTTTGCAAAGAACGCATCGAAGGTAATGTGCTCACGCTGCTCTGGCACAATCAACGCCTCAGAAATAGGCATCAGGATTTGATCAAACTTGGCACGCATAGCATTTTTCAGTTGCAGACGGCGTGTACCTTTTTCCAGCTGAACCCGTTCGTCGTTAGGCAGGTTAATCGCAATTGTTTTACTACCGGCATTAGAGTGACCGGCATAATACACAACATCATATGCGCCTAAATCAGCATCAGAACCCGGCATCTGCGCTTTGTATTCTTTTGGTACCGGCAGGCCTTGTTGTAATTCAGGCAAAAATTGCGCATAACGCGATAGTTTATCGCTCCATGCTTTGTCCTTAATGAGCACGTAGGCCTCGAACGCGGCACGATAACCAAATAGCTGATCTTCATAGGTTTCAATAGGACCAATGACCAGCTCCACCGGATTGGTTTTCATATCCATCCATGCCATATCCGAATCTAGGTATTCATTGCTCACTAAAGCCTTTGCACGCAATGTCAGGTAATTTGCAAAGCCTTCGTCTTCAGCAAGTTCAGCCGCCTTTGTTAAAAGCTCTGCCGCTTCGTTCAGCTGCGCTTTGTAGGCTTCTGAGTAGGGAATCGTGTAAAGCTCGCCCTTGTCGTTGCGACGAACCAGCGAATACAGCCCCTTTTTATCGTCAAAGTCTGCTTTTTCAAACTCGTCTTTGGTCATATCTTGTGGGTAAAATTGCGCGCCTTCAGGTTTGCTGTCAACATTGGATAAGAATGCTGCATCACCATTTAGTCGATCCCAGGGGCCGTAGTTTATTTGCGCAAAATGGGCAATCTCGTCATCGTTCAAGCGATTAAGAAACGCAGATTTTTCGCCTCCGAACGCCTGTTGCCAGAACAGGTCATCCATAATTTTTGCTGCATCGATAAGCAATGCCACCATTTTTTGCTGGTTATCGCTTAAATGACTGATGTCTGCGTCAAGATCTACCGGCTGATAGATAGACAATCGTTTGCGATCAATGGTTAAGGCTGATTCCTGCTTATCAATGTCGTTGGTCGATGCAACGGTCTGTTGCTCCGCTGTGCCTGTGGCGGTCTCGTTCTCAGGGGCTTCGCTGCAGCCGGTGCTGAAAAATACTGCGGTGGCCACCGCAAGCGCTGATTTAGTGATTCTGCTTGTAAACATAGTTCTCTTATCAATTATTTTGTTAGCGGGTCATTATTATTATCGGGCGTTCAAAACCCCAGGTCTGTAGTACGGTTGATTGTGCTATCCAACCCTGTGAACCAAGCATAACCATTCCTTAACAGCAACGCTATAGTATCCGATACGCTGGACTGTTTTGACACACGTGCGCAATGGTAAATTGGCTGATATAGTTAATCAGCAGGGATGTGCTGATGCCATGTTGAAGCTATTGAAAAATAAAGCGGCCTTTGTCCTCCCCATTCAAATAAAAATGATTCTCTTGCCGTAGAAGGACAACCTATGTCTACAGAAAATGCACTACTTTCCATCCTTGTAGATAAAATAAATAACGACACGCTGGTATTACCCACGCTTCCTGCTATTGCCTTACAGGTGAGACGCACTGCGGATGATCCCGATGTGAACCTGGGAAAAATGGGTGATGTGATCAGTAAGGACCCGTCACTGACAGCACGGATTATTAAGATTGCCAACAGTGCTTATCTGGGGCGCACGGTGAAGGTGAATTCGGTCAGCCAGGCGGTTACCCGTATTGGCTTGCAACAAATTAAGAATATCGCAACAGCGCTTGCTATGGAGCAGCTGTTTGTATCAAAAAATACGCTGGTCGGTGAATACCTTCGTAAAGAGTGGGCAGATACCATTGAGGTAGTGGCCAACGCCCTGGCAGCGTTACAAACTTATGCCAATAAGTCTAATAAGCGTGAAATCAGTGTGGACACCATGACACTGACTGCATTGGTCCACAACATCGGTGTATTACCCATTCTTACTGAGGCTGAGCGCAACGAAGATGTGTTCGCCAATCCAACGTTCCTGGATGAGGCAATTCAAAAAGTCTCTGGCCCTATCGGAGGCAGTATCATGCGTGAATGGGGCTTCGGGACTACGTTTGTTAACTCCGCCGAACATTGGCGGGATATTTCTATGGTGCCTAAAACCCTCGGCTATCTCGACTTTGTCCGCGTTGGTGCAGCCCTGGCCGGAAGAATGGGCGACAAAAAAGCGGTGGTGCTCAAACGCGCTATTGAACGGGGTGCGCTGGGCGGCATTGAAGATGTAGAAACCGAGGAGTTTGCCGAATTACGGAATAACGCGCGACAAATCTTTGCCTGATTAGTGATTAGTTGTTACTGATCACTATTCTGCGTATTCGCTGCAGAAAGAGCCTTTTTGTAGCGAGTGCGCTCCAATAAAATCATCAGTAAGCCCAGTCCCAGCCCCCACACCGGTGCGCCCAGTTTGAACAGACTCATGCCTGAGGCCGTGCACACCAGCGTCATCAATGCAGCTGTTCGATATTGCTCCTGTATCATGCTGTTAAACAGTGCGCTTTGAAGCGTGCCCAGCAGGGCAAGCCCTGCCAGCAAATGAATGACAACCCCGGGCATATGTGTAAACAGCGTGACCACCAGGCCTGCCGCTAAACCTAAGCCTATATAGGCGCAACCGGCAACGACCGCTGCCAGATACCGGTGTTCACGCTTGTGCCCGGCGTCTTCACCCATACAAATAGCCGCTGTGATGGCGGCGTAATTAAAGGCAAAGCCACCCAGGGGACCCAGCAAAATTTGTAAAGCCGCCAGACCGCTAAGCACGGTTTTATGGTCGGGTTTAAAATCATAACTTTTTAAAATTGCCATGCCAGGCACATTCTGCGACAGCATGGTGATCAGAAATAACGGCAGACCAAGGCTAATTGCCGACGCGATAGAAAATTCAGGCGTGACCCAGACCGGGTTGGCAACGCTGACTTGCCAGTTCAGCGCGGTCAAATCGCCCAACCAGATACTGTAACCTACGCCCAGAAGCAGCAAGAGAAGCATCAGGTAACGCGGGATTATATGCCCTGCAATGATATAGGTAGCAACAAATATCGCTGTAGCAAGAGGTGCTTCGCTCACATCAATAAAGATATTCAGACAAATCGGTAACACGATCCCCGCCAGCAGCGCGGAGGCGATATTGGTGGGAATGGCGGTAATTAGACGGGTCAGCGCGCGACTCTGTGCGCAGATTAACCCGCAGACGCCAGCAATAACAAAGGCACCGATGACTTCACTTAGCGGAAATGCCGCCGCTGCACTGAGCAGAAAGGCCGCACCCGGCGTAGACCAGGCGGTGACGACCGGAATTTTGTAGCGCAGGGAAAATACAATACAGCTCAGGCCCATCCCGATGCCTAATGCAAAGAGCCAGCTAACGACCATGCCAGCTGAAGCCCCGGCTGCACGAGCCGCTTCAATGACCAGAACTACTGCGCTGCTGTAACCCACGACAACCGCGGTCAATCCGGCGGCAACATGACTGACACTGAGAGACTTGAACACGAGGGCTCCTTTACGTTACGAATCGGGCTGGTACACTGTGCGTTAAAGCGCACAGTTAAAGATAGCATTGTGCGTTATAGCGCACAAGAGGATTGACGTGAAAGAGTCAGCACAAATCACGCAGCAAATTGCAGCCCAGTTGAAATTCAGACGCAAGCAGAAAGGGTGGTCTCTGGATAAAACCGCGCAGGCTACCGGCGTATCTAAAGCCATGCTTGGCCAGATTGAGCGGGAGGAATCGAGCCCGACCATTGCGACGCTGTGGAAAATCGCGACAGGGTTGGATGCCTCATTTTCGTCGTTTATTAGCTCACAAACCAGCGATGCCTATGTGCTTAGTCAGCAACGGCAGGCGGCATTTACGCATGATCCTGATATGCAGGTGACAACCTTATTTAAGTTTAATCCGGTCACCGGGATGGAAACCTTTGAAATAACGCTGATCAACCATCATGAGCAGCGCTCTTCAGCACATGCCCCCGGCGTGACTGAGCATATACATGTGTTACGTGGGGAGCTGGCTGTTTTTCACCAAGATACCTGGCATACCGTGAAAGCTAATGAGCAATTTATTCTGCAGGCAGATGCTCCCCACGGTTATCGGGATGCAACCGGTGAGACCACGTTTATCGATATCATCTGTTACCCCTGAGCAACCCGCTATAAAAAAGCCGGGCTATAAAGCCCGGCTTGTTCGAACATGAAAGTCACACTAAGGGTGCATCAGTCTTCAACCAGTTGCAGCGTTTTGCGCATATCATCCAGAAACACACAAAGTTCAGAGGACATTAGCGTAAATTCAGCGTCAAGACGGGCCGATGCCTGATCTTTTGGAATATCGTCCATCTCTTCTTTCATGCGGTCGGTAAATTTGATGCGCTTAAAAGAACCATCTTCGGCGATAAGCGCAGTCAGCGTATCCTGCCACGCAAAGCCGATTTTCTGAACCAGCTTGCCAGAATCCAGATGCAGTTGGATCTCCTCACTGTCCAGGGGCTGATTCTTACAGCGGATTACACTTTCCAAATCATCGGTGGATTTGAGTTCAGCCTCTTCAAGCAGCTCAATATTATCCGGTGCACCATCTGTCAGCCAGTGAGTAAGCTCCGATTGCAGGCTACGGCGCGCCAGCGGCACAACGGGCAACGATGTGATGGCCTTTCGGACCATGGCCAGAAACCCTTCGGCTTTACCATCTGATGAGCTGTCAACAACAACAAGATTGTCAGGCAGCGAGATAAACCCATGGGTATAGCTGTTTTTGGTAAACGCGCGAGGCATCAGTTGAGTGATGATTTCCTGCTTTAGATCGCTTTGTGCTTTCTTGCCGACAGGAGAGCCCGTCTCGGCTTCAATTTTGGCGACCTTTTCAGCCAGCTCAGCATTGACAACCGTAGAGGGCAGAATGCGCTCCTGCTTTTTGATGGTGATCCAGTAACGTTCCTGTACTTTATGGAACATCATAGTTTCCTGACCCACCTGAGCGAAAGGAGAAACAAATCCGCTGGTCGCCAGATCCTGACTGCCACATGGCCGGAATGTGAATTCACTTAACGCATTCTGCAGGTCATCGTCGTCCAACGATAAAGGTTGGGTTATTTGATAGGCTTTTATATTTTTAAACCACATTGCCACACGCTACTTTCAAAATTACGGGCGGCAAGCGTACCAATCGGACACCCTTCGCGCAACGGCCTTTCGGCGTAAATTTACTAACGACGCAGCGGGAAGCGGATATGATAGCTCAGCCCCTTACCGGGGGCGCTGGTGGGGGTGATCGTACCGTTTAGTGCCTGTGTCACCAGATTATACATGATGTGTGTGCCCAGACCGCTGCCACCCTCGCTGCGCCGGGTGGTAAAGAAGGCATCAAAAAGTTTATCTAACTGCTCTGCGGTGAGCCCCTTGCCGTTATCCTTGTAATCCATAATGACGTCGTCGCCGTCAACGCTCACGGTAAGTGAAACCCGACCATTATGAAGGCCGTCGAAACCGTGAATCAGCGAGTTCATTACCATGTTTGTAATGATTTGAGCGATAACGCCGGGCGCGCAGCGAATGACCAGGTCATCCGGGCACTCAATATTGAATTTATGCGTAGTATGTTTGAAGCTGGGTTTCAGTGACTGCATGACCTCATCGATATATTCACCCAGATTGAACTTGCGTTCAGCATCGCTGGTCTGGTCAACCGATATCTGCTTGAACGACTCGATTAGCTCGCAAGCGCGCTGCAGGTTCTTCATTAATAACGAGGTTGTCTGGTGGGACTCATCCAGAAAGCTCTCCATCTGACCTGCAGTCAGGGTTTTATCTTCAAACTGTTTCTGCAGTTTAGTCAGCCTGTCTTCAAGAAAGCTGGCCGCCGTTACACTTACCCCGATAGGGGTATTCACGTCGTGGGTGATCCCGGCCACAAGACCACCCAAAGTAGCCATTCGCTCAGACTCCAGCAGCTGATCTTTGGCCTGATTCAGCGTATCCATGGAGTTGGCCAGTTCGGTGTTTCGTTTTCTTAACTCATTTTCAACGCGCTGGCGATTTTCAATCTCAGCACGTAACTCACGCTGGTTACCAATCAGCTCATCTTTTTGCTGTTCAAGATCCAGCATGATTTGCGATAAAGAGGCTGTCTTCTTGGCAACTTCCTGCTCCAGCAACAGATTTTGTTCATCAATTTGCTGGTAGCTACGTTCCAGCTTCATTTGCGTACCGCGCAATTTATTTTGTGAGGCAATCAAGTCATCAATGACCTGATTGTAAGAAAACTGTAGCTGGCGTAACTCGTTATCATCTTCGACAAAAACGGAGATTTTGGAATCTTTAGGGTGTTCCGGGTCAAAGGCGCTCATTTGTTCGGTAATACTGGCCAAAGGCTCTGACAACAGGCGGCGGAAGGCGGTCATAAAAAGAAAAACCAGAAACGCGGTTTTAACGATGGCATTACCAATTAAAAAGAAGATGCCGATTTCAATACGGCTGTAAATAATATCAAAACTGGAATACAGCGTGACGTCGCCGACGTGGGACGCGCGGCCGGAAAACTCAAAGATAAGCGGAAAGCTGTAACCAAACACACCGCCGGGGTGGTCCTGCATGATGCCACTATTGATGGGCTGGCGGGGCTGGTCGGCCGTGTTTCCCAGATTCGCAATGTACTCGCCGGTTTCATCACGGATTTGAACGCCTTCAACAATAGGCAGTTCCATCAGCCCGCGAGCAATAGTCAGTGCCTGCGGTGTATTGAGCTCCCATATCGCACGGGTCAGACTGGTGGAAAAGGTATTTTTGAGGGTTTGCAGTTCGCTTTCAATATTCTGCTTAGTGCTGAAATACTCAGTGAAAATCTGGCCCACAGTCACAATGAATGTCAGGATAAAATATACCGACAGCACACGCGTCAGTAATTTTTTCGACAAGCCGGTTTTTACTGGGGTCATGTGAACCACATATCCTTACCCTGATGTACATCCTCATTGCCCAAGAATATGCACAAATCGGTGTTTAAACAAGCAGAATAATGTAAAGCCCGCTTTGCAATGGTTTGGTCAAAAACTTGACATATAACTGTAACCCATTTAATAAAACTGTCACAGATTCAATGAATAATGGCGGCGTTTAAAAATGAGCAGGAAACAGTCTATGTCTCGGACAGTCTTATTGGTTGAGGACGAAGCGCCAATTCGCGAAATGTTAAAGTTTGTACTGGAGCAGTCAGGGTTTAATACCGTAGAAGCGGAAGACTATGATATTGCACAGGAAAAAATCTGTGAGCCGTATCCGGATCTGATTTTGCTGGACTGGATGCTGCCCGGGGGCAGTGGGGTTCAGCTGGCAAAACATCTGAAGCAACACGAGTTTACCCGTGATATCCCGGTCATTATGTTAACCGCACGCGGCGAGGAAGACGACAAAATTCGCGGGCTGGATGCAGGAGCCGATGACTATATTACCAAGCCGTTTTCGCCTAAAGAGCTGGTGGCGCGCATTAAAGCAGTAATGCGACGGGTAACGCCTACTTCTAAAGAAGAGCCCATCGAATTTAACGGTTTGAAACTGGAACCCACTTCACATCGAGTGTCGGCCAATGATGAAGCAGTAGATATGGGCCCCACCGAATTTAAATTGCTGCACTTTTTCATGACACATCCGGAGCGGGTTTATTCCCGTGAGCAGTTGCTGGACAATGTTTGGGGAACAAATGTGTACGTTGAAGATCGTACCGTCGATGTCCACATACGTCGTCTGCGTAAAGCGATCGCCAAACACAGTCACGATGCTATGATTCAGACCGTGCGTGGAGCGGGGTATCGCTTTTCCACAAAATAACTTTCCTTACAGGCACAGTTCTCTACACTGTGCCTTTTAATGCTCATCTCCCCAACCAAGGTTCAATGCGTTAACTATGTACTATCCTTTTTCCTGGTTAAAAAGCCTGCTGCGATTAGGCGGTTATTTGCTGGTGTTTGCTGCAGTGGGGTGGTACCTGGATGATATGTTGCTGGCAATAACGCTGGGCGCGCTGGTCTTGCTTACCATCAATTACTGGCAACTGCTTAAACTGAATCGCTGGCTGTGGCATAGCCGCAAAATGTCGCCACCTACTGTAAAGGGTGTGTGGGAACATATTTATGAAGGTATCTATTATCTGCAGCGGCGTAATCGTAATAAACGCAAAGAGCTGGGCGAGCTGGTAAAGCGTTTTCGTGAGGGCTCAGAAGCACTTCCCGATGCTGCGGTAGTAGTCGATGCTAAGGCGAATATTATTTGGTGTAACCGTCTGGCCCGTCTTGATTTAGGATTAAAGTGGCCGGCTGATGCCGGGCGGCGTCTGGATAACCTTATCCGGCACCCTGACTTTATCGCTTATTTTCATGCCGGCGATTTTGATCATCCTATCGAAGTGCCTGCACCGACGAACCCGGGCAAAACATTCGAATACCGCATAATGCCTTATGGTGAAGCGCACCTGCTGCTGATTGCCCGGGATATTACGCGGGTGTCTCAGTTGGAGGAAATGCGTAAAGACTTTGTGGCTAATGTATCCCATGAATTGCGCACACCACTGACTGTATTGCATGGCTATCTTGAATTATTGCCAGCTGATGAGCAGGTCGACCCGTTTCAGGCAAAAGCCATTAACGAAATGTCAGCGCAAACCCAGCGCATGCAGAATCTGGTCGAAGATTTGCTGGTGCTATCCCGCATCGAGGCAAGCTCTGAGCGTATCTACGAGAACATCGTTGATATGCCGGCAATGTTCCGTCAGATGGAAGCCGAAGCGCAGGCACTAAATAAAGACAAACACCATACGATTACCTTTCATATTGAAGATACGCTGAAAGTCTTCGGGGTAGAGACGGAACTTCGCAGCGCCTGTTCCAACCTGGTTTTTAACGCTGTGCATTACACACCTGCCGGCGGACAGATAGATGTTTACTGGAAAGCCGTCAGCGACGGGGCCCGATTTACCGTAGTTGATAATGGCGACGGCATTGAGCAAAATCATCTGGCGCGTCTGACCGAACGGTTTTATCGGGTGGATAAGGCCCGGTCCCGTAAAACAGGCGGCTCCGGTCTGGGGTTGTCGATCGTTAAGCATGTACTGACCCATCATAACTCCCGGCTGGAAATTGCCAGTACTGTCGGGCAGGGGAGCGAATTTTCATTTTTACTCAGCCAGGAATTAATTGCAGGAACATAATGCTTAAAATAATTACTGCGTTGTTGTGTTTTGTCGTGTCGGGGGCGCTTCTCGCTGAGCCCCGGGACGTGCCTGAATATACGCGACAACCGGGCGTGGCGGGGAAGATCACGTCTGTCGGCTCTGACACCCTGGCTAACCTGATGACATTCTGGTCGCAGGAGTTCAAAACACTGTATCCACAGGTTAAATTTCAGATTCAGGCATCCGGCTCTTCCACAGCGCCGCCTGCGCTGACCGAAGGTACGGCGACAATCGGGCCGATGAGCCGGGCATTAAAGCCCAGCGAAATCCGTGAGTTCACCCGTGAACACGGCTACCCACCTACAGTCCTGCGGGTCGCGATGGATGCGATTGCGATTTTTGTAGAACGACGTAATCCGATTGACGGGGTTACGCTGCAGGAGGTCGATGCCATTTTCTCTCACACGCGCTTTTGCGGCGGCCCTGAGCCCATCACCCACTGGCATCAATTAGGTGTGGATACCGGCATCAGCAATTCCCCCATCCGGCTGTTTGGCCGTAATTCTGTGTCAGGCACCTATGGGCTGTTTAAAGTGATGGCGCTGTGCGATGGTGACTTTCGCGCCACGGTGAATGAGCAGCCCGGGTCGGCCTCTGTGGTGCTGTCAGTTGCAACCAGCCGAAATGGTATGGGCTATGCTGCCTACGGTTACAAAACGGCTGGCGTGCGTGCGCTGCCCATAGGTACGGATAAAGCACATCTTATCCCGCTCACCAGCGATACGGTACGCAACGAGACGTATCCGTTTGCCCGTTTCTTGTATCTGGTGATTAATAAGGCGCCCGGTAAACCACTGCCGGTGCTGGAGCGAGAGTTTCTGCGCTTTGTCTTGTCCCGGCAAGGCCAGCAGCAGGTATCAAGAGATGGCTACTTCCCGGTGCGTGAAGATGTTCTGTTGCGTCAGCGGCGATTGCTTGATGAAAAGTAACGATTTGACGCCGCAACTTGCCAGAAAATAATCGTCGGCCAATCGTATACTGTAGTCTAAAAATACAATGTTTCAGTCAACGTGCATGAAAAAGCACCATGACGTGCTCTGAATCGGGTCGAAATTAGCGCTCGGTAGAGCTCAAGCTTTTGATTTTTAATGTTTAATTTTAAGTTCCCGCGAAAATATAAAACTTTTGTGACAGTGTCATAATGTAACAAAAGTGTCATTAAGCTTATGTAGTCTTCTCCTGTCTTTTAAAAATACATAGTCCTGACGGAGAATCGAATGACTATTAAGCATCTGTTTCAAGCATCTGCAATTGCCAGCGCGCTAGTGCTTGCTGGTTGCGGCGGTGATATCAATATCAATGAAGGTGACGTAACTAACGAAGGCGGCACTACGAACCCCACCCCGACGGATCCGCCAACAGATGGTGATGCTAACCCACTGGTAACTGCTGGCCTGGCATCAGATGTGTCAGCAAATTTTCCTGAAATCACAGACAAGCCGGTGTATCAGTTATCTTCAAATGTTGAATTTAATGAAGATGCGACATTAAGCGCCGACGCACACTGGGTACTGGATGGTCGTACCGCGGTCGGTGGTGATAACGAAAACTCAGCGGTCCTGACGATTGAAGCTGGTACCACTATCATTGGTCAGGCTGGTGAAGATTTCCTGGTTGTTCGTCGTGGTTCACAAATCATGGCAAATGGTACGGCTGAAGCGCCAATTACCATGACCTCCATTCAGGATGTAACCGGTCAGGAGACTACCATCGGTCAGTGGGGCGGTCTGGTACTGTTAGGTCGTGCACCGGCTAACTCATGTGGTGACCAGGTTGGTGAAACTACAGATGATGAGCTGAATAACTGCGGTGTTTCTGCTGAAGGTGACGCGGGTCAGTTTGGTGGCAACATGCCTGAAGATAGCTCTGGTAAGCTTAACTACGTTGTCGTTAAGCACGCCGGACGTACACTGGGTAACGGTGATGAGCTAAATGGTATCAGCTTTGCCGGTGTGGGCTCAGGTACTGAAGTTGACTACATTCAGGTTCACCAGAATCTTGATGATGGTATTGAATTTTTCGGCGGTACGGTAAATGTGAAGCACATTGTACTGACTGCTAACGGTGATGATTCTTTCGACTGGTCATTCGGCTGGACAGGTAAAGCGCAATACGTGCTTATCAAGCAAGACGCCGCAGATGGCGATAATGCGTTTGAATCAGACAACAGTGAGTTTGATGCGGCGGCGACACCGCTGACAAACCCAACTGTTGCTAACGTCACTATTCTTGGCGCAGACGATGCCAACGGCGTACGTTTACGTGCTGGTACTGCCGGTGCGTTATCAGGATTTGTTATCACCGGTCCGGATGCATACAGCAACTGTTTGCGCGTTAACGGCGCCGAGTCTCAGGCGAATGCTGATGCGGGTGATTTAACCATGACTAACTCTGTCGTTGCCTGTGCTGAAGGTAATAACTTCAGCGATGACGAAGGCAGCGAAGGCTTCACTCAAGCCTGGTTTGAAGGACAGGAAGGCAACAGTGTTGTTGCGCAGGACGGCCTTGGACTGGCTGACAATGGCTATCAGCCGGCGGAAGGTTCTGTACTGCTTGAAGGCAGCGTCAGCATTGATGACAGCTTCTTCGATGCTACCGACTTCATTGGTGCAATGGATGCAACGACTGACTGGACTGAAAGCTGGGTAACAGTAGGTCTGGAATAAGGCTTACGCCACAGAGTAAATAAAAATGCTTAGGCGCCTGATTCGGCGCCTAAGCTGTTAGAAGCCCCCTAATTCCAGACTCAGCTCTAACGGAGTTTTTTAGCATGATTTACAAAAGCCGTTCGATGCCATCAAAATCGAAGCTTTGCTCAGCAGTGAGCATTGCACTAATGGCGAGCGCACTGTCCTCTCAGGCAGCACTGGCGCAGGAAGGTCAGACTCAGGCCGATGATCAGGAAGTCATCGAAGAAGTGGTTGCCACGGGAACACGACTTAAAGGCACAGCCGCTGCTGTTTTGCAGGAACGTCAGAATCAGGCATTCGTAGCAGATATACTAGGCGCTGATCAGATATCACGTACTGGTGATGGCGATGCTGCATCGGCACTTCGTCGTGTAACAGGTCTTACCCTGGTTGATGGTAAATTTATTTACGTACGCGGTTTGGGTGAGCGCTACTCAAGTACCCAGCTAAACGGCATGGGTGTACCCAGTCCGGATCCTACCCGCTCAGTTGTGCCTCTGGATTTATTTCCTTCGGATATTATAGAAAGTCTGAATGTACAAAAGTCTTTCTCTCCGAATATGCCGGCGCATTTTGGTGGCGGTAACGTCAATATTCGCACCAAGTCCATCCCTTCTGAATTTGTTTTCAAGGTATCCGGTGGCGTTGACTATAATACTAACAACTCTACAGACGGCTTCTTCTATAGTGGCGGTGGCGATGACTGGACCGGCCGCGACGACGGTACCCGCGCGCTTTCTGGTACTATCCAGTCTAACCTTGATAAAGCACAGGCTGATGATGGTATTGAAGGCTCTGGAACGTACCCGCTCACACTTGAAGAGCGCAAGGCCATGCTGGGCTCGATGTTCTGGGATATCGGTCCGGATCCAAAAAATGTCGACCCCGATTTTGATATTGGTGCGACATTAGGTAACCGCTTTATTACCGACGTGGGTGAATTCGGCTTTTTATCTGCCATTTCCTATGAAAATGAGTGGAACGTGGGCGAGGAACAGTCGGGCACTAACCTGGGTACTGTAGGGTGTGCAAGCTTGCCTGACAGCGAAACCGCTAACGGTAAATGCTTCGCGCAATCATACGACGGTGTTGAAACCGAGCAAAGCGTTAGCTGGAGCGGCATGTTCAACGTGGGTTACGAATATAACAGTAACCACCGGTTAGAACTTACCAACGTTATTTT
This sequence comes from uncultured Alteromonas sp., assembly GCA_964584105.1. Taxonomy (GTDB): domain Bacteria; phylum Pseudomonadota; class Gammaproteobacteria; order Enterobacterales; family Alteromonadaceae; genus Alteromonas. Next base: position 60,623 of record CAZOYR010000003.1, on the reverse strand, counting down.
ACACGACATGAACGATCGCGTTCGAGTACGTGATTTTGTGGATGTTAACGAAACCATCTTTGGCACCCGTGAGCTTGAGCGTGTGGATATGCTGTTCGAAGAGCGTCGCATGACCTCCAGCCAGATTAAAGGCACGCACAACTTCCCTGAGCTCAACTTCATGTACTTCGACTGGTATGCGGGCACCAGCCGTGCAAACCGTGACGCTCCCGGTGGTTTGTCTGCCACCTATCAGAACAACCTGGATAACGGTGAGTTTGTTTCTCAACAGTTACAGGACGTCTCTGCAACCAACGTTAATCGTCAGTATCAAAGCTTGCGCGATGTGTCAGATACATGGGGCTGGAATTTAGGTTATCCCATCATGCTTGATGGCATTGACCTGGAAGTTAAGGCTGGCGCAGATTTCTTTGAAAAAGCCCGTAAAGCTGAAAATATCACTATTCAGGTTCCGCACCGCGCGATTGCCGACGATGCCTTGTTTGGCGATAGAGTTGACGAAATCTTCGCGGCTGATCAGTTGGCCAGCGACGACTTTTACGGCAGCGCAACGGGTGCCGGTATCTTACAGTCGAACATGGCTGACGGTGACGAGTATGCAGCTGGCACCAAAATCGACGCTTATTATTTAATGGCCGATGCCTTTATTAATAATAAATGGCGTTTCTCCGGCGGTGTCCGCTATGAAGACTTCCGTCAGATTTCGGTGCCATTTTCAGCCCATGCCAACACATTCTCGGTAGAATCTGATGAGATTGCCCAACTGGCGTTTATGGAAGATGATTTCTTCCCGTCACTGGCGGTGACTTACATCATGGATGATGAGATGCAGTTTCGCTTTAATATCAGCGAATCGGCCATTCGTCCGGATTTACGAGACATCAGCACCACGTTCTTCATCGATCCGCTGACCGAGTTTCTGGTACGTGGTTCGCCCCTGCTGAAAAGCTCCAAGCTACGTAACGCGGATTTTCGTTGGGAGTGGTATCGCGAAGCCGGTAATAACCTATCAGCAGCGATATTTTACAAAGACATCGAAAATCCCATCGAGTTGGTTGAACTGGGTACGGTCGGTGGCGCAGCGCCAAACCTGCTGACTGCCAACGGTGAGTCCGGTGAGCTATACGGTGTGGAAGTCGAGTTTTTGCAGGACCTGAGCATCATCGATGACCGCTTGGTCGACTTCTTTGTCACTGGTAACGTGACCGTGTCCGACTCAGAAGTTGTCATCGGTGCAGCCGACGATGATCGCACCAGTCTGTTTGAGCGTCAGTTACTGGATGCGCTGGATGCAACCAGTGCCTCGAACATTGTTACCAACAATGTGCGACGCCTGGTGGGTCACTCAGAGTGGGTGCTGAACCTGCAGATGGGTTATGACTCGCCTAACGGTGAGCATTCAGCCACATTGGTTTATAACGCCTTTGGTCCGCGGATTATCGTACCGGGTACACGGGGTAATGAAGATGCAGAGGAACAAACGTTCCACTCCATTGATTTTAATTACTCGTATTATCCGGATTTTAATACGCAGATTAAATTCAGTGTGAAAAACCTGCTGGATCAGGAAAAACGTATTGAGCAGGAAGGTCTTGATTTGTTGCGTGAAGAGCGCGGTATCGAATTTGGCCTAAGCTATAGCTACACGTTCTAATCCCCGCTAAGAGCCGCATGTTGCGGCTCTTTTTCTATCTTCAGAAAGAATCCTCTGACTGCGTTTATATATGACAGTCATGTAATAAAACTGTCACAGAAAACTCCTATCCTACGCGCAGTTTCTATTCTGGTCGGTGCATACCGATTTTTTAAATTAAAAGGTTTGAGTGTATGAAGCTTTTCAACTCCTTGTTACTGGCAAGTGCCATGATGGCATCCGCTGCTATGGCGCAAGATGATGAAGATTTAAAACCCGTGGTGGATGAGGCGGCAAAGATTAATGAATCGGCGGCGCAGTCACAGGAAAAAATCAATAAAATCACCAACCAAATTGACAGTAAACTTCAGCAGTTTAAAACCCTGAATAAAGAAATTGAGGGTCTGGAAGTTTATAACGCGCAGTTGCGCAAACAGATCGAAAATCAGAATCAGGAAATGACTGATTTGAACGACTCTATCGATGAAGTATCGGTCATTGAGCGTCAAATCACGCCATTGATGATTCGTATGATTGAAGGTCTTGAGCAGTTCATCGAACTGGATGTGCCGTTCTTGCCCGAAGAGCGCGCCAATCGCGTTGCTGATCTGAAAAATCTGATGGATCGTGCCGATGTGGCCGCATCAGAAAAGTTTCGTCGTGTAATGGAAGCATACCAGGTAGAAATGGAATATGGCCGCACCATGGAAGCGTATAACGGCATCCATGAAATTGACGGTCAGGAGCGTGACGTTGAGTTTTTACGCTTAGGTCGTACGGCACTGATTTATCAGACGCGTGACGCCAGCAGTCAGGGTGTCTGGAACAAACAGACTCGCCAATGGGAAGAGCTGGATAGCAGCTACCGCACCCAGATTACCAAAGGCCTGAGAATGGCGAAGAAACAACTGGCACCAGACATGCTGATGCTGCCAGTGGCAATGACAGAGTAAGAGGTTGATGACCATGTTTAAACAAATGAAAAAACTTGTAGTTGGTCTGACTGCCGTTGGCCTGAGCTTCGGCGCCGTGGCGCAGAATGACCGCGCGCTTGATCTGGACGCGTTGCTTAAGCAATTGGAAGAAGGGCAGTTCACGCAAAGCCAGCAAAACAAGCAACGTGAAGAACGTTTCATGCAGCAGCGTGCGCAACAGGATCAGATTCTGGATGACACACGTGCCAAACGTGACCAGTTGCTACAGCAATCTGAAAAACTTGAAACCCAGTTTGAAGAAAACGAATTTAAACTGGCAGACTTAAACGGTGCGCTGGATAACCGTATGGGCTCACTCAAAGAGTTGTTCGGTGTGCTACAGCAGGTAGCTGGTGATACCAAGAGCAAGTTCCAGAACTCTGTAATTTCAGCGCAAATCCCGGGCCGTTCAGAATTTCTGGATAACATGGCGCAGGAAATGGGCAAAAGCTCTAAGCTGGCCTCTATCGAAGAAATCGAGCGCGTCTGGTTTGAAATTCAGCGTGAAATGACCGAATCAGGTGATGTTGAAGCGTTTGAAACGTCGGTTGTTGAAGCGGGTGGCGAGAAAGTCACTAAAGAAGTGGTTCGTATAGGGCCTTTTGCCCTGGTATCAGATGGGAAGTATCTGGACTATAACGGCACTACCGGCACCGTAGCTGAACTGGTTCGTCAGCCGGCTGACCGTTATCAGGACTCAGCGTCTGCGCTGCAAAACTCTGATGGCAATATTGTTGAGTTTGGTATTGACCCAACTGGCGGTTCCATCCTGGGTCTGCTGGTTCAAGCACCAACGCTTAAAGAGCGTGTTGAACAAGGTGGAGTGGTTGGTTACATCATTCTTATTGTAGGTGCATTTGGTCTGTTCCTGGCTATCTGGCGCTTAGTAGCACTGACTATCACTAAAGCAAAAGTTGACAAGCAGCTTAAGTCTAAAGAAATCAAAACAACGAACCCGCTGGGTCGTGTACTGAAAGTACGTGATGCGTATCCACATGCGGATACCGAAGCACTGGAGTTGCACTTAACCGAAGCCATTTTAGGTGAAGTGCCTAAACTGAGCCGTAATCTGACCATCATCAAGATTATCTCAGTTGTTGCACCGCTGATGGGTCTGTTAGGTACTGTAACCGGTATGATTAACACCTTCCAGGCTATCACACTGTTTGGTACGGGTGACCCTAAACTGATGGCCGGTGGTATTTCAACCGCACTGGTTACCACGGTACTGGGTCTGGTTGTGGCGATTCCTATGACACTGCTTTACGCCATGCTTAATACCCGTAGCAAAAACATCGTTTACATTCTGCAGGAACAAGCTGCAGGGGTTATCGCAGAGCGCGCTGAGCGGAGCTAATCATGTTTGAGTTTCTCGAAGCAATTCGCGATTTCACAGAAACAGGTGGCCAGGTTCTGCTGGTCATCGGTCTGCTGATATTCGTTATGTGGCTTTTGATCCTCGAACGTGCGATGTACATCCTGGTCTGGCACAAAAGTAAGAAGAAGCAGGCTATTAAAGAGTGGAAAGCCCGCTCTGATCGCTCTTCGTGGTATGCCGAGCAGGTAAGACAGAAAAAGATTTCGACCCTGTCTATTCAGTTGAATGGCAGTATCCCGATTATCCAGGCTCTGGTGGCGCTTTGTCCGCTGCTGGGTCTGCTGGGAACGGTAACCGGTATGATTGAGGTGTTTGATGTCATGGCAATCTCCGGTTCAGGGAATGCACGTTCTATGGCATCAGGGGTGTCCAAAGCAACGATTCCGACAATGGCCGGTATGGTTGGCGCACTGTCAGGGGTATTTGCCTCAACCTGGCTAAACCGTCAGGCGAAATCTGAACGCACGCATCTTGAGGATGCAATCATCATTGAACGTAATGTCTGATAAGGCATTAAGTTAAGGTATCAAATTATGAAGCAGCATTTTCAAAACCTGGTCGACGAAGAAGAAGCACAAATCGATATGACGCCCATGCTGGACGTTGTTTTCATCATGCTTATTTTCTTCATCGTTACCGCGTCGTTCGTTAAAGAAGCGGGCATTGATGTAAATCGTCCTGAAGCGTCAACCGCCGTGAAGAAAGATCGTGCGAATGTGCTTATCGCGATTTCAGACACTGGTGAAATCTGGATCAACAAACGCCGTGTTGACGAGCGTGCAGTACAGGCCAATATCGAGCGCCTGCACGCCGAGAATCCGCAGGGCACGGTGGTTATTCAGGCTGATAAAAAAGCCACTACAGAAACACTGATTAAAGTGATGGATGCTTCGCGCGCCGCAGGTGTTTACGACGTTTCAATCGCAGCACAAGAGCAGTAAGTCATGCCACGATTTATTATTGCATTCTTCGCTTCTCTGGCGATTACGTTAGGCCTGTTCTTTTTGATGCAGTCATTGATCAAAATGGGTGGCAGCGCACTAACGGAACCGCCAAAGGGAAGCGTGCTTGACTTTGTCAGAGTCAAGCAGGAGGAGACGGTAGAGCAAAAAGATCGCAAGCCGCGTAAGCCGCCCAAGCCGGAGCAGCCACCGCCGCAAATGCAGCCACAACAAATGGATTCACCTTCGCCAGACGCAGAAGGCACCTCCATGGACTTCAGCTCAGATGTAGGCGCTGAAGGTGGTCTTGATGGTGGCTTAGCCCTGGACTCGGGTGATGGCGAATATTTGCCTATCGTTAAAGTGTCACCAGTATATCCGCGTCGTGCCTTACAACGTGGTATCGAAGGGTTTGTTATCGTTGAGTTTACCGTGACCAAACAAGGCGCCGTGCGCGACCCTATAGTGGTAGAGGCAAATCCGGAAGGTATTTTTGAACAGGCAGCCGTGGATGCGGCGATGAAGTTTAAATACAAGCCTCGTGTTGTGAACGGTGAAGCCACGGAAGTGTCCGGTGTGCAAAACCGTATTACGTTCCAGATAGACGGGTAATTCGATATGCATAAATCATTATCAAAACGCCTGTTAGCTGCAGCGATTGTCGCATCGGTATATGGTGCCGCTGTGCCAGCAATGCTGGTTTCAACAGATGCTGTAGCGCAGCAGAAAGCCAGTGATAAGAAAACCCGGAAAGTGCCCACACTGCGCTCCAAGGTTTACGACCAGTTATCACGGGCACAAACCGCTGCTGATGAAGGTGACATCAAAGAAGCCATTTCTATCCTTGACGAAGTTGAGGATAAGAAAAGCTCTATGAATAGCTATGAACAGGCGATGATGTACAACTTCTATGGCTTTATTTATTACAACGACGAACAGTACGAAAAAGCGCTGGAGTCGTTTGCCACAGTAGTCGAACAGCAGCCAATTCCGCGCAAGTTTGAAATGTCGACGTTGTTTTCGCTGGCGCAGCTTCACCTGATGCAGGGTAATTATACCGATGTGGTGAAATACCTTGAGCGTTGGGAATCACTGAATGAAGGTGACATCCCGCCTAAAAACAAGGTGCTGAAAGCCCAGGCGTTGTACCAGAACAAGAGCTACGAAGAAGCGGCAGGTTATATCGACCAGGCTGTTGCTGAACATGAAGCCAAGGGCATGATCCCGGATGAAGGCTGGCTGATTCTGCAGCGAGCGGTGTATTACGAGCTAAAGCGCCCGGAAAAGGTCAAAGATATTCTGGTAAAAATGGTGAAGTTATTCAACGAGCCTAAATACTGGATTCAGTTAGCGGGTATGTTTGGCGAGCTTGGCGAAGAGCGTAAACAGCTGGCAATTATGGAAACAGCCTATCAGCAGGGTTATGTACAAAGTGCCGCCGATATTTTTAATCTGGCGCAGCTTTACTACTACCATCGGGCACCTTATAAAGGCGCCAGACTGATGGAGCAGGCACTGTCTGATGGTACGTTGGAGAAAAACCTGCGTAACTGGCGTTTTCTGGGACAAAGCTGGCAGCTTGCCAAGGAAAATGAGAAAGCCATTCCGGCGTTATCTGAAGCCGCCGCCTTGTCAGAAGATGGTGAGCTGGATGCGCAACTTGCACAGATTTATCTGAACTCTGAAAAGTGGCAGAAAGCGATCAGTTCTGCTGAGCGGGCGCTGGAAAAAGGACAACTTCGTAACGAAGGTATGCCACATCTGGTAAAAGGCATGGCGTTGTACAACACGGGTCAGTACGCCAAAGCGCTGAACCAGCTGGCTGAGGCGGAGAAGTTCCCCAAAAGCCGCGGCATTGCCCAGCAGTGGAAGAAGTTTGTTCAGTCTGAAAAGAGCAGTAAAGAACAGCTCGATGCTGAATTATCATCCTGACGATTAAAACGCCGCTTAAAGCGGCGTTTTTTTATGCGTCGCTCAGTTGTTTGCTTTGAAAATAGCCGTAAAGCGTGGCGAAAAGTAAGCCTCCGATTGCACCGGCCAGACACTGCAGTGCAATGCCAGTTACCTCACGCGCGCCGGCGATCAGTGTCACATTCATAATTGGCTGCATGGCCAGCAGCATCACCAGCATGGCAATCGCGCCGGCCAGACAGGTCCAGGGTGCAACGTGAGCGCGACGTCGCGTAATAATCACCGCCACCAGTTGCGCAATAAACAGTGCAAGTGCAATAGCGCTGCCATATTTGGGCAACAACCCGATGATGTCATCCAGGGTGGTGCTGACGCGATCTGCCAGACTAATTACCACATCAAGTTCGGCCAGTTCATGCAAAACACGTTGCGTGTGAAAAATACTGGCTAGCAGATAGGTGATAATCCAACTGACTAAATATGCTTTGATAAATGGCAGGGCGCTGTGAATTTGCATGAAAAAAGCAGAATAAAAATAAGACGATAAGCCAGTGTAATGGCTATCTGTTGAATAATCCAACAGTTGTTAAGAAGGTTAAGTCACTGTAACTTTACCTGATGCCGTGCAAATAACCCCGGAGTTGCAATGAGATATGCCTGGATGCTGGTGGTGTTGTTAAGTGTTGGTGCGCTAGCCGCGCCGCAGTCCTATTCAATATCACCCTATACAGATTTTACTTTGAATCGGCCATGGGCGCTGGTGGCATTACCTGACGATCAGTTTATTGTCACAGAAAAGCAGGGCGCGCTGGTGCTTATCGATAAAAACGGTGAGGCGACACGTCAGCAGCAAACATTACCGTCGCTTTACAGCGAAGGACAGGGCGGCCTTTTAGATCTTGCACTGGCGCAGGATTACGCCATATCTCATCGCGTGCTTATCAGTTATTCCAAAGGCACCGCCGATAGCAATCAACTGGTTGTTGCCAGCGCGATACTTGAAAAAGGCACGCTTAATAATATCGAACAGATACTCGCGGTCACACCGGCCAAGGACACGCCGGTGCATTTTGGTGGCCGGCTGGCGGTACTTGATGATGGTACCTGGCTGGTAACTACAGGCGATGGCTTTGACTATCGCGAGCAGGCGCAGGTAAAAACCAGCCAGTTAGGTAAGATTCTGCGTTTCCGGGAAGATGGCAGTGCGCCGCAGTCGCCGCCCTTTGCTGACGCGCCTTATGTTTACTCCCAGGGCCATCGGAATACACAGGGCTTAATCGTGAAAAATAATGAGGTTATCGCTCACGAGCATGGTCCGGCAGGCGGTGATGAAATAAACCTGATTGAAGAAGGGGCAAATTATGGCTGGCCGGTAGCTACGATGGGCGATGATTATTCCGGTGCCCGCATTAGTCCATTTAGAAAGTACGAGGGCATGAAGCCTCCTCTGGTTAACTGGACGCCTTCGGTGGCACCCTCAGGCATGATCGACTACAGCGGTGAGCAGTTCCCGTATCTGGCCGGCAAGTTATTAGTCACCACACTCAAAGAAAAGGCCTTATTGGCTGTAGACTTGCGCGAGTCTCCCCCTCGTATTGAGCACATATTCAGCGACGTTTCACAGCGGTTACGCGATGTAAATGTATCGTCTGATGGGGCAATTTTACTGCTAACTGATGGCGAAGAGGCCACCTTATTGAAAGTGTCGGCCAATAGTCAGTAATTATAAGCCAGTACATGGGCATTGACCGGCTGAATACCGGTCATAAAAGATTGAAAGGCCTTAGTCATTCAAAAAAGTTCATTAACCCGCTATAATCCCCGCGTTTTTATTTAGTCACGTCCTGTCGCCAAGACCGTTAACTTCACCGGCAGGATTAACCATGAGGAAGAAATCGTGTTAGAAGAGTATCGTAAACACGTAGAAGAACGTGCTGAACAAGGTATCCCTCCCAAAGCACTGAACGCCGAACAGGTTGCCAGTCTGGTTGAGTTGCTGAAAAACCCACCTGCAGGCGAAGAAGATTACCTGCTTGAACTGATTTCAGAGCGCGTTCCTCCTGGTGTAGATGAAGCCGCTTACGTCAAAGCCGGCTTTTTAAGTGCTGTCGCCAAAGGCGAAGACACCAGCCCGCTGATTAGCCGCGAAAAAGCGGTAGAGCTATTAGGTAACATGCATGGTGGTTACAACATCGCCACGCTGATTGAGCTGCTTGACGATGACCAGCTTGCACCATTGGCTACAAAAGAGCTGAAGCACACACTGCTGATGTTCGATGCATTCCACGATGTGGAAGAAAAGCATAAAGCCGGTAACAAATACGCGACCGAAGTGATTGAGTCATGGGCAGAAGGTGAGTGGTTCACTTCACGTCCGAAAATGGATGACAAAATTACCTATTCCGTATTCAAGGTAACCGGTGAAACTAACACCGATGATCTGTCTCCTGCACCAGATGCATGGTCACGTCCTGATATTCCTTTGCACGCACTGGCGGCCTACAAAATGACCCGTGACGGTCTTGAGCCGGAAGAGCACGGTGTTAAAGGCCCGATGAAGCAAATCGAAGAAGTGAAAAACCAGGGTCACCCTGTTGCCTTTGTTGGCGATGTGGTAGGTACCGGTTCTTCGCGTAAGTCTGCGACTAACTCTGTACTGTGGTTCTTCGGTGAAGATCTGCCTGGCGTGCCTAACAAGCGCGGTGGCGGTGTATGTATCGGTTCTAAAGTTGCACCAATCTTCTTCAACACAATGGAAGATGCCGGTGCGTTGGTATTTGAAGCCGACGTTGAAAAAATGAACATGGGTGATGTCATCGACATCTATCCGTTTGAAGGCAAGATCACGAATCACGAAACTGGCGAAGTACTGGCTGAGTACAACTACAAGTCAAAAGTGATTCTGGATGAAGTACGTGCCGGTGGCCGTATCAACCTAATCATTGGTCGCGGACTGACTGAAAAGGCGCGTGAAGCACTGGGTCTGGGTCCAACGGATCTGTTCCGTAAGCCGGAACAGCCTGCTGACAGTGGTAAAGGCTACTCACTGGCACAGAAAATGGTAGGTAAAGCATGTGGTGTTGACGGTATTCGTCCAGGCACATATTGCGAGCCTAAAATGACCACGGTAGGTTCTCAGGATACCACTGGCCCTATGACCCGTGACGAACTGAAAGACTTGGCGTGTCTTGGCTTTACTGCCGATCTGACAATGCAGTCTTTCTGTCACACTGCGGCCTATCCTAAGCCGGTTGATATTGAAACTCAGCACACGCTGCCTGACTTTATCATGAACCGTGGCGGTGTTTCACTGCGCCCTGGTGACGGCATCATCCACAGCTGGCTGAACCGTATGTTGCTGCCTGATACCGTTGGTACTGGTGGTGACTCGCACACGCGCTTCCCACTGGGTATTTCATTCCCCGCAGGTTCCGGTTTGGTAGCCTTTGCGGCAGCAACCGGTGTTATGCCGCTGGATATGCCAGAATCGATTCTGGTTCGTTTCACGGGTAAGCGTCAGCCTGGTATCACGCTACGTGACCTGGTACATGCGATTCCTCTGTACGGCATTAAGCAAGGTCTGCTGACGGTTGAGAAGAAAGGTAAGATCAACCAGTTCTCTGGTCGTATTCTTGAGATCGAAGGTCTGGAAGACTTAACCGTTGAGCAGGCGTTCGAACTATCTGATGCTTCGGCAGAGCGTTCTGCGGCCGGTTGTACTATCAACCTGTCAGAAGAATCTATTGCTGAGTACCTGCGTTCTAACATCACCATGCTACGCTGGATGATTAACGAAGGTTACGGCGATCCGCGTACCCTTGAGCGTCGTGCGCAGAAGATGGAAGAGTGGCTGGCGAAGCCTGAACTGATGCGTGCTGATAAAGATGCAGAATATGCAGAAGTTATCGAGATTAATCTTGATGACATTAAAGAGCCAATCGTTTGTTGCCCGAACGACCCTGACGATGCCAAGACACTGTCAGATGTTGCTGGTGACAATGTTGATGAGGTGTTCATCGGCTCTTGTATGACTAACATTGGTCACTTCCGTGCTGCTGGTAAGCTGCTGGACAATTACGGCAAGACACTGCCAACCCGTCTGTGGATTTCTCCTCCGACTAAGATGGATAAAGCGCAGCTGATGGAAGAAGGCTACTACAACATCTACGGCCGTGTAGGTGTGCGTACGGAAATGCCAGGGTGTTCACTGTGTATGGGTAACCAAGCGCGTGTTGATGCCGGTGCGACGGTACTGTCTACCTCAACGCGTAATTTCCCTAACCGTCTGGGTGATGGTGCCAACGTATACCTGACATCTGCCGAACTTGCTGCTGTGGGTGCCATCGTAGGCCGTATTCCTACTGCTGAAGAGTATATGGAGTACGCCGGTAAGATTGACTCAATGTCAGCTGATGTTTATCGCTACCTGAACTTTGACAAGATGGAAAGCTTTAAACAGGCAGAAGAAGACGCGAAGGCGAAGATTATTCCAACGTTGAATATCGCCTGATAGGTCATTTGTGAGACGAAAAAGCCGGGCAATACGCCCGGCTTTTTTTTGGCCTGTAGATAATCCATGCCGGCGCAGGTAGACTGCCATAAGCAACGAAATCACGATTAAGAAAAATACCATGAGAATATCCTTACTTTTGCTTTGTTTAATGATGACCTGGGTGTTGAGCAGTTGTGCCAAAGCCAATGATTCGTCTGAGGTCAGCTTTGATGAAGTGACGGTGGCAATGGGCGGTGAAAACTATCAGCTTGAATATGCGCAAACTTTTGAACAGCGCGCGAGAGGGCTGATGAATCGTCGTAGCTTATGCGATGACTGTGGCATGCTGTTTCGTTTCTCGCCGCCCAAGCAGGCCAGTATGTGGATGAAAAATACGTATATTCCGCTAGATGTGGCGTTTGTGAATAAGCAGGGTGTGATCACAGATATTAAAGCCTTACAGCCTCACGATTTAACATCGATAGGCGCTTCAGGCGTGGTGGCTTACGCATTGGAGATGAATCAGGGGTGGTTTGCCGCTCATGATATAGCAGAAGGCGACACGATTAAAATCAACCCGCCAGCAGACAATCAGGACTAAATGGAGGTCGATGTGACTCAGGCATTAACTATCGCCAAATTTGGCGGTACCAGCGTTGCGACCTATGAGGCAATGCAAAATTGTGCGCGTATTGTACTGGCTAATGAAGCAACGCGTATTGTGGTGGTCAGCGCCTCTGCCGGTGTGACCAATCATCTTGTCAGTATGGCCCACACACCCATGACGCAGGAACAGATCAGTGAAGTGTGTAATGCGGTTGAAGCAATAGAACATGCAATTCTCTCACGGCTTGCTCAGCCGGAGCAGGTCCTGGGCAAGTTGGAAGATTTACTGACGGAGATGCGTGAGCTGGCATTTCATGAAGAAATTCTTCATCGCGACGATTTGAAAGACCAGTTGCTGTCTATGGGTGAACGCATGTCTTCGCTACTGTTCAGCGCCGTGGTCAGTGAACAGCATGATGCTGTGATGAACTTTGATGTGCGTAAAGTATTGCGTACCGATAGCGAGTTTGGCGAAGCCGTGCCACAGCTTGAAGCAATCCACGAATTAGCAGAGCTTCTGCTACGGCCTGAAATCGAAAAGGCGATGGTCATTACTCAGGGGTTTGTCGGCGCTGACGAGCAGGGGCGGACGACCACGCTGGGACGGGGTGGATCCGATTTTACCGCTGCGCTGCTTGCCGAGGCGTTGCAAGCCGATGTGTGTGAAATATGGACTGATGTGACCGGTGTGTATACTACCGATCCGCGCATTGCTCCAAACGCACACCCACTGCCAGAGCTAAGCTTCGAAGAAGCTGCTGAAATGGCAACCTTTGGCGCGAAAGTCCTGCATCCTGCCACCATGGAGCCAGCGCTTCGTCAGGATATTAAAGTTTTTGTCGGTTCCAGCCGGGAGCCTGAAAAGGGCGGTACCTGGATCATGCGCGATTGTGAACATGAGCCTCCATACAGGGCGATTACACGGCGTAAAGAACAGGTAATGGTTACGGTAAAAACGCCGCAGATGATGTATGCCCAAGGCTTTTTGCAACAGGTGTTCACCATTATCGCTAAACACCGGCTCAGTGTGGATCTGGTGACCACATCAGAAATTTCAGTGTCTTTTACGCTGGATAATCCGGCAAACTCCGTGGCCCAGCGGCTCAATAAAGAAACCATTGCTGAACTGGAAACCTTCTGTGATGTGAAGGTAGAAGGGGGCTATGATTTGGTTACTGTTGTGGGTAATCACATGCAAAGCGCTAAAGGGGTATCAAGCAAAATCTTTGCAGCGGTCTCCGAGTATAATCTAAGAATGATTTGCTTTGGTGCGAACCCGCACAATATGTCATTTTTGGTTAACGAAAACGACAGTACTGAAATTGTTCAGGGCTTACACCGTTCTTTATTTGAATAAGCAGGCTCAGGGCGCTAGCGCCCTGGTAGTTAACTGTTCGCTTTTTCAAGCTCATCATGCAGCTTCAACACTTCATCGCCGTCTTCCTGTTCTATCAGGTAGGCGGGGTTGTTGTCATCGGCCTTGCGGGTGACATCTTCGCCCTGTAATTTGCGGGTGACTTCTTCCCAAAAGACTTCTCTGACTTTACCCTGGCCTTTGCCGTTACCCCATTCCCACTCTACCTTGGTGTTGGTCTGGTATGCTTTCGTCATTGCTGTTCTCCTGTTCTGAATGTCCAGGTTGTTACGGGGAATGAAGCTGCACAGCGCATTAATAATCGGTAATGCAAAACAAAGCGAGCCAGAGCAGGGGGAAGGTGAGCGTAGAAGATAATATAAAAAAACAGGTCATCGGTATAATGATGACCTGTTTGATTTTGTTATGTTTACGCCAGGGTAGGTGCTACTTATTACCCGGTTTAAACAGGTTGGTATCTGCTCCCGGCTGAATACGCTGGGCATGCAAAAAGTGCATGTGGCGTTCAAACTGGGTGAGGATATCCTCTATGACCTGCGCCTTGGTATAACCCATCAAATCGTAACCTTGTCCGCCTTCGGCCAGAAGCGGTTCTACCCGATAGTACTTGGAACCGCTTTTTGCAGAACGCGTTGCAAATGAAGGCATGGAGTACTGACTGGGACGAAGCTCGTAGTAAAAATCCTGGGCTTCGTGCAAATCTACCTGCAACGACATGAATTCGTCTTCTGCATCGCGATTTTCAGAAATACTTACATCCAGATCCCGCTCTTTCAGCGCGCTCTCCACTTCCTTCATGGCTGGCATTGCGACATCATCGAGGAATTTACGACATTGCTCGTGATCAGGGAAACTTACAAAACGATGCAAACGTTGTGTCCAGTTCTGACCGGTCTCACCGACGCGCGTACCACTGGGCAGATTAGCATCCGACGTTTTTTGTTTAAGCCCCTCAACACGCAGTGCTTTGAACAGTCCCAGCATCATCAGACACAGTACGATTGCAAATGGTAGCCCGGTTACTACCACCGCACTTTGCAGGGCCGTGAGCCCGTCAGCAAGTAACAGGGCGATGGTTAGTAAACCAATGATAGATGCCCACATAATACGCATCCATGGCGGCGCATCGCTGTAGGGGTCTTTGAGCACAGAGGTCAGGTTTGACAATACCAGTGAACCGGAGTCGCCTGATGTGATAAAAAACACAAATGCCAGGATGCTCACCACAATGGTAGTCAGGCCAGCCCAGGGAATGCTTTCCAGGAAGATATAAATGGCAGAACCGGGATTATCCATGGCCTGCTGACCAAACTCCTGCGCACCGTTCATTACCATATCAATAGCGCTGTTACCCATCACTGACATCCATACGATCATGAACGACAGCGGCAAAATCAGTGTGCCGGCAACAAATTCGGCGATGGTACGTCCACGGGAAATACGCGCCAGGAATAAACCGACAAACGGTCCCCATGCTATCCACCATGCCCAGAAGAACAGTGTCCACGCATTCAGCCAGTCTGTGGGCTGGTCGAAGGCATAAGTGTTAAACGACATGCTGACAAAATCAGAGAAGTAATCGCCAATATTCAATATGAGTGCATTTAGTAAGAAACGTGTCTCACCCACAAACAATACAAACAACATGAGCAGCAGCGCCATCAGCATGTTGAACTCTGACAGCCGGCGGATGCCTTTTTCAACACCCGTTACAGCCGAGATGGCAGCGAAAATGATGACAACCACGGCCAGAATGACCTGTGTTGTCAGTCCTTCCGGTACACCGAACACATGATTTAACCCGTAGTTGAGCTGTATCAGGCCAATACCCAGGCTGGTTGCAATACCAAACACCGTACCCAATACCGCCGCGATATCAACGGTGTGGCCAATAGGTCCATAGATTTTTTTACCGAAAACCGGATACAGGGCAGAGCGGATGGCCAGTGGTAAGCCGTGTCGGTAACTGAAAAATGCCAGTGCCATACCAACCAGCGTGTAAACTCCCCAGCCCGATAAACCCCAGTGGAACAAGGTTATCTTAATGGCGTTGCGCGCCGCATCGCCGTCAGCGCCCATATCTACCGGCGGTGCCATAAACTGCGTTATGGGTTCGACAATACAGAAGAAAATCAAATCAATACCAATACCTGCAGCAAACAGCATGGCCGCCCAGGTAACGATATTGAACTCAGGTCGGGTATGTTCCTGACCGAGCCGTATTTTCCCCCATGGGGAAAGGGCAATGACAATGACGAAGAGCAAATAGACAAAGATAGCCAGAAAGTAGAACCAGCCAAACGTTGAAGAGATCCAGGTAAGCGCCTTGCCTATCAGTGAGCTGGCCGACTCGGTGAAAAACATCGCCCATAGCGCAAAGGTAATAATTCCGATAACCGACCCATAAAACGGAATCTTATTTACGCGAACCTTTTCCTGTGAGTTGTCAGCATCTTGCTTATTATTATTTTGCGACATTGCGCTATCCTCTCGTAAATTGATGCTTCACTGCATCGTTCACTGAGCTGAACCCCCGCATCCATTCTCATCAGCGTAGTTAAAGTGCAATCAGGTTTTACATCGCAGAATTACCAACCATCGGACAATTACTCTACTCAATGCCTATGCAGACGCCTGACAAACAGGCACCCATAAAGCAAAAGCAGCTGTCATCATCAGAATGACGACCTGCAGATGTATAAATATTTAGAGATATATAACCATTATAGAAGTATTTACGACTTTTCGATCATGCATAAGTCACTCATCCGCACCACATTTTCATTATCAGAACGGATTGAGCGTATAGCCTTTCTGCTGGAGTCGGGCGTGCGCGGTCATTGCCGATAAGCTGACAGTTACACCCTGCACAAATTGTTCAGGCTTCAAACCATGCCCTGCCATTGACTGTCCGCATACAATAATTCTGACATTTTCACGCAACAGCGCGTTGAGTAACGGCAGGTTGGCATTGGCCGCTGATTGCTTCTGACGGTAGGTATCATCTTTAAGCAAATCGAGGGTGGCGCTACCATGAACCACTATTGCCAGTTCGATGTTGTCCTGTTCAACACCATTAGCAACGTGCATATTGATAAAACGCGCTGCACTATCAAATTTACGATTAATACTACCGGGGTCGGCGCCTGTCGCTACATCAAAAGCCACTTTGAAGGTTGCCGATTCCTCCAAGGGGGTATGAGCGATATCGGCTTTTCTGCCGAATTTTTCGAACACAGGTCCGGTTGTGAATGTGGCACCGGATACTGGCGCTGCAAGAACTGCTACGGCTAAAACAGATGCTGAAATACATCTTTTCATGATCGATCCTTTTTTTAGATGTCATAGTGAATACTCAATGCTGAGCAAAATTGTTTAGCGACGTTACGCGTGCTGACTCCGCCACACTGATTGCAGGTGTAAGATTTCATTACATTTTCAATATTGATACCTGACACCGGGCTGCGTAAGTTAGCGCCTGTTCACAAAGAAGCAGCGGGAGATTCATGCGTTATTTTTTACTTAGTCTGATAGTCGTGTTCAGTAGTGTCGCCGCATCAGCCGACCAGCACCATCATGAGATAACCAGGGTGTTAACGGTAGGGAGCTTTCATTTCAACTTCCCCAACCTGGATGTGCAAACGATTGACAGTAGTCATCAAATCGATGTCTTAACAGCAGATAACCAGCAACAGATCACACAGATTGCGCAGCAACTCATGGCATTTAAACCCACACATATTGTGGTGGAATATCCGTTTGAGCATCAGAAAAAAGTTAACAAACAGTACGACCAGTACCTGGCTGATGACGCCTTTATCTCATCGCGCCGTTCTGAGGTTTATCAGCTGGGCTTTCGCATTGCCAAACGACTCGGTCATAAGAATATTTATGCCGCAGACACGTGGGGGAAGATGTACAACACTGTATCAAAGGCGTTAGATGATGAGCAGCAGGAAAGCGCCTTTGGTAGGTTCTACAAAAACAACCATGATACGACACTGCGTTTTGAGCGAGAGCCCGTATTTAAATCCCAAAGTATCATGGCAGAGCTACGCCAACTAAATGCCGAACAAACAATTGAAAAAACACTGGGGAATTATCTGATTGGCCAGTTCAAGTATGAAACCGACAGCAGTCCTTTTTTCGGTGCAGACTTTGAAACCGGCCGCTGGTTTAACCGCAATCTGCGAATTTTTCGTAATATTCAGCGTGTGCCAGAAGCCCCTGAACGACGCATATTAGTGATTTTCGGCGCGGGGCATATGAACTTGCTCAACCTGTTTTTTGATGCATCCCCTGAGTACGAGCGCGAATCAGTGACGAATTATCTTGACGTTCAGCCTCAGTAAACACAAAAAAAGCGGCCTTAAAGCCGCTTTTTCATCTTTCCGGTATTACACCTTAAATTGGCGTATTGAATGCTGTAACTCTTCAGCCAGACGCGCCACCTCCAGGCTGGACTCAGAGGTTTGCTGCGCACCCACCGTGGTTTCTTCTGCGATACCAACAATGGTTTCCAGCTTCTCACTGATCTCCTGCGAGACGATATTCTGTTCACGTGCAGACTGCTCAATCTGCGAGCTGACATCGTGCGCCTGACGCACGGCGGTGGAGATAATATCCAATGCGCGGGTCGCAGAATCAGTTTGCTCAACACAGACCGCGGTCTGATCTTTACCCTGATTCATCACATCCACCGCGCGCTCGGCACCGGCCTGTAGTACTTCAATCATGGCATTGATCTCTTGCGTTGACTCTTGCGTGCGGCTTGCCAGCGTTCTTACCTCGTCAGCAACTACCGCGAAGCCCCGGCCCTGTTCACCTGCACGGGCTGCCTCAATAGCTGCGTTTAGCGCCAAGAGGTTAGTCTGGTCAGCAACGCCACGAATTACGTCCAGAATGCCGCCGATGCTCGCGCTGTCCTGATGCAGTTTATTAATCACCTCAGCCGCTTCCTGAACATCTTTTGCCAACACTTCAATCGTGCGTTTGTTTTCCAGAGAAATCTGGCGAACTTTTTCAGCCTCACTGTCAGCATGTCGAATTTGGCTAAGCGTATCTTCAGCGTTTTGGACAACCAGCTGAGACGTGGAATGCATCTCTGTCGTAGCGGTTGCCACCTGTGAAATCTGCGATTTCTGGTCCTGAATCGAATGCGTGGTTTGTGAGGTTACTGTTGAGGTTTGCTCTGATGCTGCCGCTAACTGTTCAGCTCTGTCGTTAATGCCATTGATCAACGATTTAAGGTTAGCAATAAGCAAATTACAGTTACGTGCGAGCTGGCCGAACTCATCCTTGGCGGAGTCGTCTAGCTTGTGTGTTAAATCCCCGGACGAGGCAACCTGAAGCAGCTCGTTAACACGGTTAAGCGGGCGGGTGATAGCACGTACGGTAAAGTAACCAATAATAGCGGCGGCAATTAACGAAGCCACTACCACAATAATTACAATCAGGTTGCCGTTAGAGACTTTATCGGTCACCTGCTCATCAATGGCTTCAGCGCGCTGGTTTGTCAGCGTCAGCAGTTTTTCAAGTTCAACCATTGCCGTCTGAATATTTTTATCCGACGCATTGAGGGCTTGTTCCGCGGCATTTCGGTATGAAAGACGATCCTGATGAAGTTGCACCACACCATCGCTGCCGGAAATCGCATCCAGCGCTTCGCTGACCATCTCACTGATTTCTTCCAGACTGCCTGAGGCATCCTGTCCATTTGCTGCATCCAGCATTGCTGAGAGCTTTTCAGAAACATTTTCCACCACCAGAGAAACTTCGTTACTCAGTGTTTCTGAACGGATAATTGTCTGGGTTTTCACGTATTCGTTGGATACGGTGAGCATTGAAAGCAGGGCGCTTTCCAGTTCACCGCCAATTCTTGCCGCTTCCTGCAGCGACGGGTTTGATTCCACTTCAGGTAAATAGGAGAAATCCAGCAGATACGTTGAAGCATCGTCCGCATTGTCTTCTGCAACGCCTATCTGATCTTCAATCGTATTGCGCATACTCATGTACTGGCGATGCATTTTATACATCTTTTCAGCATTGGCGATATAGTTGCTATAGCTATTTTGGACCTTATCCAGCGAGGACTTCAGTTCAGGATCATCGCTGACAATCGGCTTTAGCTGTGCATACGTTTTATTAAAGGTCGCCTTACTTTCGTTGAAGCTTTCCTGCTTTTCATTCAGGCCGTCTAACTCCTCTTCAATGTACGACTCAAAGGTGAGTCGCCCCATGTTCAAAAAAGTCGCTCGTAACGTGTTGCTTCCTGAAATTGTCGGAATTGCAGTGTTGTTAACTTCGTCAGTGGCCGCACCAATGGAGTTGAGGTTATACAATGAAGAAATACTGATTAATATCAGTAAGAGACTGATGGTAAGAAAACCACCAATTATACGTTTGGCCACCGTGATTTTCATCGGAACTCCTGCTACTACCCAATTATCATTATCATTTAGACGGCTAATGCCAAATCATTACAGATTGCGCTTAAAATTTCACATTATTTGTGTAGTTTTAAGTGGCTGCACCGAAAAATTGCGCGATTCTTGTATTATATCGACTTAAGCACGGTGAACTTAAGTAAAATAATGATACTAAAGTATCGTATAAGATGTGATGAATATGCGAAAAATCAAACGTTTCCGATGAGAGGATTTTCGTTTTCAGGCTGGAACCCGTGTAATAACACCGGTTTCGATGCAGTAAGCCGACATTTTATTGCCCCAGACATATCCGGTATCCAGGCCAATTACCTGCTTTTTATCTGTTACCCCATTTAATGCTGCCCAATGCCCGAATATCACTTTTTCACTGGCTTTTAAGCCATTATTTTCCAGCTCAAACCATGGTTTTAAGTGTGCAGGGGCTGAGCCGGGCTTACCTTTTTCCTTCAGGTCCAAGTGGTAGTCGGTGGACACAAACCGCATTCTTGTACAGGCATTAATAATAAAACGTAACCTGGCAAAGCCTGACAATTGTTCATTCCATTGTTCAGGATCATTATCATACATATTCTGCAAAAGCTCAGGATAGCGCTCAGAGGACAACCACGTGCTGACTTCGTTGCTCAACGCCAGTAACTGATTAGTACTCCATAGCGGGAATAAGCCTGCATGAACCAGTGTGTGATGCTCATCCGCTTTTAAGGCCAGTCCGAAGGTGCGTAGCCACCGGCCAATTTCTGCAAGCTTTTCGCTGCCCAGCAGGTTATCAAGGTTGTCTTTTGCGTTTGCCGGACGTATCCCCTCAATCACGGATAACAGGTGCAAATCATGATTGCCAAGCACGGCATCAAAGCGATCGCCAAGGCTCATCAGATAATCCACGGTAGCCAGTGAGTCCTCACCCCGGGCAACAAGATCGCCCACGGCAAGCAAGCGATCGCAGGATGGATCGAAATGGCATTTATCCAGCAGTTTTCTCAGGCCACTGTAGCAGCCCTGGATATCGCCTACGATAATTGTCTGACCTGACGCCATGAAATGCCTTACTAAATTGCAGAAAAATTAATTGATGATATTGGGAACGGCGAGGGTAAACACGTCAATCGGCACTTTAAACATGTCGCCATCTTCCGTTTGCATCTGGTAATAGCCTTCCATGGTACCCACCGGGGTGTCAATGACAGCGCCGCTGGTATACTCAAAATTTTCTCCCGGCGCGATTTTAGGCTGTTTACCAATAACGCCTTCGCCCTGTACTTCAGATTTTTTGCCCGAGCCATCGGTAATCAGCCAGTAACGGCTGATTAACTGAACCGGCATATCAGAATCGTTGGTAATAACGATCTGATAGGCAAACGCGTACTTTTCATCGGTATTGGCAGGATGATCCGGCAGATGCCGGGTGCTGACATCAACTTTAATTAATGATTCTTTCACTCCTGCGGTACCTCTTGCGCAGAAATATAATTCGCGATGCTGGCAAAATCCTGCAAAGACAGCGTTTCGGCCCTCGTACCAGGGTTCAGACCCAGCTCGGACAGCGCCTGTTCACTGATGCAGTCTTTAAGACTATTACGAATCGTTTTACGGCGCTGGTTAAATGCCTGCGCACAAACTCTTTCCAGAGTATTCACCGAGGTGACGTCAACCGGTGGCGTGCGGTGAGGAACCAGACGAACCACCGCAGAATCGACCTTTGGTGGTGGCTTGAATGCCTCAGGGGGAACGGTCAGCACGGGCATGACCTGACAATAATACTGCGCCATCACTGACAAGCGGCCATAGTTTTTAGAGCCAGGGCCTGCTGCCAGGCGGTTAACCACTTCTTTTTGCAACATGAAATGCATGTCACTGATACTGTCGGTGAAGTAGAAAAGGTGAAACATTAACGGCGTGGAAATATTATAGGGAAGATTACCAAACACGCGCAGGCGCTTCTGCGTATCTTCTCTGGCCGCTAAAACTGTGCTGAAGTCCAGTGTTAATGCGTCTTGCTCAATGATATTCAGCTTTTCGCCGTGAAATGGATGGTGGCGCAGACGCTTAGCCAAATCGCGGTCAAGCTCTACCACCGTAAGCGCATCGACGCGTTCACAGACCGGATCGGTCAGGGCGCCAAGTCCAGGCCCGATTTCAACCAGATTTTCGCCGTTTTGTGGATTGATTGCATTAACGATCTGCTCAATTACATAATCATCATGCAGGAAATTCTGGCCAAACCGCTTTCTCGCGGTGTGGCCTAAATGGGTTTTACTCATAGGTGACTGTTCGCAAGTTCTATGGCTTTTTCGAGGGCTTTTCTAAAGCTACCTGCATCGGCCTGACCGGTGCCGGCTAAATCCGTTGCTGTACCGTGGTCGACCGACGTGCGGATAAAAGGCAGGCCTAATGTGATATTTACTGCAGCCCCGAAGCCTTTAAATTTTAATACTGGTAGCCCCTGATCGTGATACATCGC
Source organism: uncultured Alteromonas sp. (assembly GCA_964584105.1). GTDB lineage: Bacteria > Pseudomonadota > Gammaproteobacteria > Enterobacterales > Alteromonadaceae > Alteromonas. The sequence goes on along the minus strand of CAZOYR010000003.1, from coordinate 38,406 downwards.
AAGCACCACATCGGCATTTTCCAGATATTTAGGTTGGAAGATTGTATCAGCAGGAAGCGGGCCCGTCAGGTTAATTCCTTCTTCGCGCAGTTTTTCCAGCGCCGGAATAATCGTGTGTAACTCTTCTTTACCAATATGGCCATTCTCGCCAGCGTGCGGATTCAAACCACATACATAAATATGCGGGCTGGCTATCCCGAACTTCTGTTTGAGATCGGTATCAATGATACGAATAACCCGGTGAAGCCGCTCTTCGGTAATCGCCTTAGCAACATATTCTAAAGGAATATGTGTGGTCGCCAGGGCAACGTTGAGCCCTTCAGTGGCAAGTAGCATCACCACATCAATGGTGTTTGACTGATACGCGAAGAACTCAGTGTGACCGGAAAAGGACACACCCGCTTCATTAATTATCCCTTTGTGAACCGGCCCTGTGACAACCGCATCAAAGCCTTCTTCCATATTGGCCTGACACGCCTGACGTAACGTCTCTACAACATATTTACCGTTGGCGCTGTCCAATACTCCTGGCTGCACGGGCGCATCAGTATCAATCTGACGAATAAATAACTCACCGGGCGTCTGTAGCCGGGTCCCGGCATGTTCAAAAGGCGTCAGCGTTATTGATATACCAAGCTGTTCTGCACGCCGGGATAGCACAGCCTCATCGGCAAAAACAACCAGTTGTGCATCCCACGCCTGCTGAGCCAGTTGCAGAATAAGATCAGGACCAATCCCGGCAGGTTCGCCGGGGGTGACGGCTATTTTTAACGGTTGCGTAGACACAGTAATTTACAACACCTCAATATAGGCAGCATCACGCATTTCACGCATCCAGGTCTCGGATTCTTCTTTAAATTTCCGGCTGTATATCAGCTGACGCGCTTTATCTTCTTTACGCTTTTCGGTGGCATCATCAAACCTACGGTCCACCAACTGAATCAGGTGCCATCCATGTGTGGAACGGATAGGCTGGCTGAACTCGCCGGGTTCAAGGTTTGATAAGGCTTTTTGAAATGCTGGTACATACATTGTTGGATCTGCCCAGCCAAGGTTACCGCCCTTAAGCGCAGAGCCCGGGTCTTCAGAATGTTCTTTGGCCAGCTCAGCAAAATCGGCATCGCCGGCAATAACCTGTTCGCGGAATGTTTCAAGACGCTCTTTGGCTTTCTCTTCACTTAGAATAATAGATGGCTTGATAAGAATGTGACGCGAATTCACTTCTTCCACGGTCACCTTCTCAATGCCACGGGTATCTTTTATTTTCAAAATGTGGAAACCGGCACCACTACGAATCGGACCAATCAGCTCATCTTTACTTTTACCCTGAACCGCTTCGGCGAAAAGCGTTGGCATAGAGTTAATGTTCAGCCATCCCATGTCACCGCCTTCCAGGGCGTTAGAGCCTGATGAAGAGGTGATCGCGATCTTGGCGAAGTCAGACCCGTCGCGCAGAAGCTGCAAAACCCGATCGGCACGCTTACGCGCTTCCTGAACTTCTTCTTCATCCGGCTCTGAGGGCAGGCCAATCAGAATATGGCCAAGGTTGTATTCTGCCTGCTCAGCGCCCTGTTCGTTCATCAGCTCAACCAGTGAGTTAACTTCCTGCGGGGTAATATAAATACGACGGCGGACATTGGCGCGGCGGACTTCACCTACAATCAGCTCTTCACGAACATTTTCGCGATAATCATCATAGCTCAGTCCATCCTGAGCAATCGCCTGACGCAATTGATCGACGGTCAGATTCTGATTTTGCGCGATATTGGTGATGGTTTGTTCCAGCTGCGGATCAGAAACCTGAATACCCATTCGCTCTGCACGCTGCATTTGCAGATTTTTAAGAATAAGGCGTTCGATTGCCTGCGTGCGCAGAACCCGATCAGAAGGCAGCTCCTGATCTTCTGACTGCGCGCTGCGCTTTACCTCAGCAATCAGTTTTTCAATCTCGCTTTCCAGGATAACGCCCTGATCAACGATTACCGCTACGCGGTCCAGTGAAACTTGCTGTGCCCAGCATGTAACAGTAAGCAAGGCACTTAAACACATAGCCCGGATAATGAACTTCATAATTACTCTTTATTGTCGTTAATGTGGCCGGCAGAGCGTCTGCCGACAGGGTAAATTAATTCAGATTATAGGGTTGCCGATAACCAAACATACCATCTTCAAGCATGCGCCGGCTGGATTTCGCAGATCCTAACCCTTTGAAGATAAATTGTAAGCCTACGCCGGAATCATACTCATCTGTCGACTGCAGCCCGTCAATACCAAAACGGTTACTTAACTGACGCTGCGCTACAATCTGCACCGCCCAGCAACAGGACTCATACTCAACGCCCACATACGTTTCAATGCTGCGGTGGCGCTCAAGGTCGCGGTACGAGCGCCCGACCCAGTGCCAGTTTTTGCTGATTGGCCAGCTAACCGACACGCCGACCTGGTCAATGGTTTCGCCGCTCAGCTCCCGCACATAACGGTGAGTAAGCTGAATCAGACTTTCACTGTCACGACGATATTCCAGCCCCAGGCTGCTTCTTTCCACCTTATCGGTTTGCGTCGTGATTTGTATATCAGAATGGAAATACCAATGAGAGTCAAATCGCCAATCCAATTCTGCAGCCAGTGCCGATCGATCCCGATCACCGTCCGGAGACATTATACGATTATCTTCAAGATAAAATATCTGACCCAGGCTTACCGCAAATTGTTCCCTGTTTTGTTCATCCATAATGCGCGAGGTGGCACCAAGGGTAATCTGGTTGTTATCAATAATTCGGTCCAGGCCGGTATATTCGCGGCCCCGGAAGAGTCCTTCAACATCCGTTAAAAGGGTGGTGGTATCGTATAAACCGATATTGCTCTGGTCTTCGTAACTGGTATATAAGTACTGCACTTTGGGCTCGAACGTCATGGTATCGGTTTTATCAAACCAGCTACCATCCCTTTCAAAATACAAGGTACCATAAAGTCTGCCACGGCCCAGCAGGCGGTTTACATCCTCGTCCAGCTCGGTGCCTTCCACATTATTCTGCTGATAAGTCGTGTTCATTAAGGTGGCTTCAGCCGTTAACTCACCCCAATGGCGCTGATAGGGAAGTGCCAGTGATGGTGCAACATGAAAACGCATGGCTGTGGGTTTCGTTTCGTCGGCGTTGTCAAAATAAGCCAGTTCTGAATCAAGTCTGAATTCCAGTAACGAGCCCAGTGGCTGGTTCATATTCAGCCGCGCTTCGGGCAGCGCGCGATAATTATCCGGACGATCCCCGATGGTTTCAAAGTCGCGAATATGCAAATCCAGGGTCATATTCTCGGAAAAGTAGTTAAAGCCGACCGTACGGAATAGATGCGTATCTGCCCGATTGTAATCATCGGAACCCAAGTCGACGATATAGTTATCGTCACTTATGCCGTTAACATCGACACCCACAGTCCAGTTCTGCCCCAGAATACCGTCATGCTTGATGCGGTAAAAATAGCGGTGATCATCGCTGGTGGTATCTTTATCCGACGGCAGGTATTCCACATCTACGACGCTGTAGCCTTGCTCGCTAAGATGCCGAAACTCTGTTTTAAGCTGAACGCCACGCTTTGACATTACCCGCGGTGACACCGTCATGTCGTACTCAGGAGCCATATTCCAGTAAAAGGGCTGCTCGTAATCAATGCCAGTATTGGATGAACTGCCAATTTCAGGGAAAAGCAGGCCGGTCTGACGCTGGTTACTCACAGGGAATGCAAAATAGGGTAGGTAGAAAACAGGCACATCGCCGACATAAAACCGGGTGTTCTTGGCTTCTCCCCACAGTGAGCCGCGCGCAATATCAATTTCTGATGCGCGGATAGACCAGTCTTCAGCGCCAGCCGGGCAAGTGGTAAAGCGGACATCTTCAAGAGTGAGTCCATCGGATGTGGACAAATCAATGACCTGCGCAGTGCCTCTGCCACTTGAACCATTGAAAAAGTACTCGGTATTTTGCATCTGCAGCGTTTCTTCAGCAGAATCCAGTGAAACCTCGTCACTACTGACCTTCAGTTGTGCATCCTGATACAGTACATCGCCCGATGCATGCAACTGTCGGCCGTTGTTGCGGATTTTTGCTTCGTCGGCACGAATGGTGGCAGCGTCAGAGGTTATATCTACATTACCACTGAAGTTCGCCTCTTTTTGCGACAGCACTTCTGTACGGTTTGCCTCAACTCGCACCTCGCCCGGGGCCATAAGTTGATCAGTCGAGAACTGAACCGGCGAAACAGGGCAAAGTAATGAATTGTCGGCGTCATTATCATCGCCTGTGCTGTTTGCAGACTGGGCATATGTTTGCCAGCTTAAAGCACATAATAATAACGAAGCGCAGGTATTTTTCATGCGATGACGGATAGCCTGTGGTAATAGATAACGTATATTCTTCGGGGTCAGCTGACACCGACTGCTTTATTAACGCGTCACGTTGACGCATTTTGCGCTGCTAAGCGAAAATTAACCGCTAATTCTAAGCGCTTCTAACCCAATAACCAACCGATGAGCTAAAAAAATCAGCGCTAAACCTGTTTTTTGTGCATAAACGCGCACATTATCTAATCAGCTTACGGTGAGCCTGCATTATTAGTTGCCTGTCGAGTCGATATTTTCTATTTTGTTTTTTGAGTTATAGTGCCACTGACCACGTATAAGCGTATGAGTTCAGCGGATGTCGGTGATGAGGAGGTTATAACAATGCCATTCTGGGGCAAATTACTGGGTCTGATTTTTGGTTTCATGTTTTTAAAAATACCCGGTGCGATATTAGGCCTCATCGTCGGGCATCTGTTTGATCGCGCATACAGTCAGGACTTCAATAAGCTGGGGGGCTTTGGGCGTTTTTTTACCGACCAGTCGGGGCTCAAGCAACAAGCCATATTCTTTCATAGTTTATTTGCCGCATTAGGTCATCTGGCTAAATCAGATGGTCAGGTTACCCCGCGCGAGATCCAACTGGCCTCTGCGTTGATGGACGAAATGCAATTGCAGGGCGATGCCCGGCGTGAAGCGCAGCAGGCATTTCGGGAAGGCAAAGCCGCGGATTATCCCATTACCGACACGCTGAAAACCCTTTATGACAATTGCCACGGACGTCGCGATATCCTTCAGGTGTTTCTGGAAATTCTCATTCAGGCCGCGTTTGCCGATGGTAATGTGACATTGGGTGAAAAGCGTGTACTGGATAAAGTGGCCAAGGCGCTTGGCTTTAAAAAACATGACCTGGATTACCTGATTAGCGCTTATGATGCACAGCGCCGGTTCAGGCAACGGGCCGGTGGACAGCGCCAGCGGGCTGATTACGATGAGACGCACTCGCTTGCCGATGCCTACCAGATTCTGGGCGTTTCTGAAAAAGATGACGATAAAGCCGTGAAACGGGCTTATCGCAAACGGATGAGCGAGCATCATCCTGATAAGCTGGCGGCTAAAGGCCTTCCCGAACAGGCACTGGAAATGGCGAAAAACAAAACGCAGGATATTCAGGCTGCTTACGAAATTATTAAAAGTCACCGGGGAATCTAGTCAGTGGGGCAGGTGCAGTTAACCGACGACAACCGGGAATTGATTGACAGTTTTATCCAAATGTTGTGGCTGGAAAAAGGCCTGAGCGACCATACACAACAAAGTTACCGTACCGATTTGACCAAGCTGGCGTTATTTTGCCAGCAGCAGTCTTTTTGTGCCATTGATCGCTTAACGACGGAGATGATTCAGGACTATCTGTGGCATCGTCACGATAGCGGTCTGTCGACACGCAGCACTCAGCGATGTATGAGTGCGATGCGCGCCTTCTTTAATTACCTTATTGCCACCCACGTGCGGCCGGATAATCCGGTCTCGGTGCTAAGTAACCCTAAAACGCCACAGCGACTGCCGGCATCGTTGAGCGAAGCGCAAATAGAAGCATTGTTAAATGCGCCGGACACAGAAGATGATGTTGAGCATCGTGACCGGTGCATGTTGGAAGTACTGTACGCCACCGGGTTGCGGGTGAGCGAACTGACCGGCCTGACCATGGAGCAAGTGAGCCTTGTTCAGGGCGTTGTGCGGGTGACAGGAAAGGGTAACAAAGAGCGCCTGGTGCCGCTGGGCGAAGATGCTATGGACTGGATTGACAGTTACCTGCGCCACGCCAGACCAGCGCTGGTAAAACAAACCAGTGATATATTATTTTTGAGCCGTCGCGGACAGAAGATGACACGCCAGACATTCTGGCATCGCATCAAGCAATATGCGGTGCGAGCCGGTATCACAGAGCACCTTTCGCCACACACATTGCGTCATGCCTTCGCCACACACTTGCTTAACCATGGCGCAGATCTGCGTGTTGTTCAGATGTTGCTGGGCCACAGCGACTTATCCACCACCCAGATTTACACACATGTGGCAACAGAGCGACTGCAGAACCTGATTCAGACGCACCATCCCCGTGGCTGACAACTTGGTGTTCAGTTATCCTGTGGTAGTATGCATTAAAATTGAAAGTAAAAAGTGAGATTACCGGTCTGTAGACTAAGTGACCGAGTAAGGAGAAATTGTGATTAAGAAACTGATTAGCATTCTGGCCCTCACAACGGCGTCGATAAGCGTCGCGTACGCGCAGGATGATGCCCTTAAGCAAAAACTGGAAAATGTCCTGGGTATGAATGTAACAGCGCTGGCGGACTCGCCGGTAGAGGGGCTCAAACAGGCAACCACAGACCGTGGCCTATTTTATGTCAGTGATAACGGTCGCTATTTCATGCAGGCCCGTATTTTTGATATGCAAAATGGTATGCAGAATATTACCGAGTCTGCGCTGGCAGATATGCGTCTGGACGGTATTAAAAAGTTTAAAGATGATGCGATTCGTTTTGAGGCAAAAAATGAAAAGCATGAAATTACCGTTTTTACAGACACTACCTGCGGTTACTGCCGCAAAATGCACAAGGAAATTGACCAGCTAAATGCGCTGGGCATTACGGTAAACTATCTTGCCTTTCCGCGTAATGGCCTGAACTCACCGACCTACAAAGAGATGGTGTCTGTGTGGTGTGCTGATGATACGAAAGCGGCACTGACTGATGCCAAACAGGATAAGGACATCGCACCGACACAATGTGAAAACACCGTGGCAGAGCAGTATCAGTTTGGCCAGTCTGTGGGGGTTACCGGTACGCCCAATATTATTCTTGACGATGGTACGCTGATACCTGGTTACCAGCCTGCGGGTATGCTCTCTCAGGCCCTGGACGCAGAATAACCTACCGTTTCTTTGCTAAACAGCGCCGGCAACATTTCGGCGCTGACCTTCCTCAAACTGTAGTCCCGCACGCTATTTCCCGCTAAAATAGCGACGGAACACTTATCTTCTCTTATCAGTAATATCATAAAGGTGTACCTGCATGGGACTGGCAATAATCCGACGTGAATTACAGGCTGGGTCGCTTGGCGACACACTACATCCTGTGCTGGACAGGGTCTATCGGGGCCGTAATGTCACTTCAGCGGACGAACTGGACACCCGGGTCAATGCACTTTGTCACTATGAAAATCTCAAGGGCATTGAGCAGGCAGCAGCATTGCTGCATACGGCTATCGCTGAACAACAGCGTGTGATTATTGTCGGCGACTTTGATGCAGATGGTGCCACCAGTACCGCAGTGTGCATGTTGGGGCTGCGTCAGATGGGGCTGCAGAATATTGCTTATCTTGTGCCTAATCGCTTTGATTTTGGCTATGGGTTAAGCCCTGAAATTGTGGATGTTGCCTGTGACGATGGCGCCGACGTTATTCTCACTGTCGATAATGGTATTGCGTGTCTGGATGGTGTGAACCGGGCAAAGGCTCGTGGCGCCACCGTGATTGTTACCGATCACCACCTACCCGGGGCAGAGTTGCCACAGGCTGATGCGATTGTGAATCCGAATCAGGCGGACTGTGACTTCATGTCCAAGCACCTGGCGGGTGTCGGCGTCGCCTTTTACCTGATGCTCGCTGTCCGTGCCCGGCTACAGCAAAAACAGTGGTTTGAGCAACACGGTATGATGCCGCCAAACCTGGCCGATTTATTGGATATTGTCGCGGTGGGGACCGTTGCCGACGTCGTGGTACTTGATAAGAACAACCGCATTCTGGTGCACCAGGGGCTGCAGCGGATCAGAGCCGGGCGATGCCGTCCCGGGATCCGCGCGTTGCTGGAGGTCGCGGGCAGACAGCCAGACAACATCAGCGCTTCTGACCTGGGATTTGTTGTCGGTCCCCGGCTCAATGCGGCAGGCCGTTTGGATGATATGGCGCTGGGCATAGAATGCCTGCTTTGCGAGGATGTTATGCAGGCGCGTTATATGGCAACGGAGCTGGACCGGTTGAATCAACAGCGCCGGACCATTGAGTCAGAAATGAAAGAGGAAGCCGAAGCAGCCATTGCTGCAGTGTCGGTGAATGCATCCAGCCTGCCAGCAGGGCTGGTGGTGTATCAAAAGGATTTTCATCAGGGCGTAATTGGCATTGTTGCAGGGCGCATTAAAGATAAATACAAACGTCCGACGATTGCCTTTGCTCATCAGGACGAAGATACCATAAAGGGGTCTGCCCGTTCGGTAAATGGCGTGCATATACGTGACGTTCTGGAAGAGGTTAATACTCGCCAACCGGGACTTATCCCTAAGTTTGGCGGACACGCCATGGCTGCCGGATTAAGTTTGCCTTTGACGTCTCTGACGGTTTTTCAGCAGACATTCGATGATGTGGTCGCGACCCATCTTGCCCGTGTGGGCGACTTGCAGCGTATTGTTACCGATGGTGCGCTGCATGTTGATGAGATGTCATTAAGTGTGGCGCGTTTACTAAAGCAGGCTGTTCCTTTTGGTCAGGGATTTGAGGCGCCCGCGTTTGATGGTGTTTTTGAGATTGCCAGTCAGCGGTTACTGAAAGAAAAGCACCTTAAACTGGCTTTAAAACTTGATTCTGGCGAAGAGGTGGATGCCATTGCCTTTAATGTGGATACATCAGTCTGGCCAAATTATCAGTCCCGCTATGTACAGCTCGTTTATCAATTGGAGGTTAATGCATTTCGCGGGCAGGAAACGGTGCAATTGATGGTTCAGGAGATTGCCCCTTATGAACACTGATCCCAAGACCCTGACCGACAAACATGCCAGCCTTATCCACAGTGACGGGGTTAAAGTGGTGTCTCATGTACAGCGTGAAGAGGGAGAATGGATCCGGCATACGATCATGCTTGATGGTTATGATGTCCCTTTTATTTTTCGCCGCAAAGGTAACTATCGTACATTAAAGGGCGCCACGGTTAATCTGACCTATTACCGGCATGAAGAAGACATCGCCGGTATCGCCTTTGAACAGATGAAAGTTGTTCGTATTAAGCGGGCCTGAAAGCAATGCCTGAAGCGCTTTGGCTGGATGCATATGTGTTACATCGCCGCTCTTACCGGGAAACCAGCTACCTGGTCGATTTTTTCACGCTTGCGCAGGGGCGGGTGTCTGCTGTGGCAAAAGGCGTTAAAAACAGTAAGTCAGATCGTAAAAGTTTGCTACAGCCTTTCGGTCCGGTGCGTATTCAGCTTTCTGGCAAGTCAGAGTTAAAAAACCTTAATCAGATTGAGAGCGCCGGGCCTTCTCATCGCCTGACAGGAAAAGCGCTCTTCTGTGCCATGTACCTTAATGAGCTGATAAACCGTGTGATGCCAGCGGGGCTGGCCAGTGATGCGTTATTTTCTCAGTATCAGCTGGCACTGGTTCTGCTTAGTGAGCAGCACCGCGAGGAAGATGTCATTTTACGGCAATTTGAGTTTGCGTTGCTTGAAGAGATGGGGCTGTTACCGGACTGGCTCAACGATGCGGCTAGCGATCAACCGGTGCAGGCGGGGCTTTGGTACATTTTTGTTGCTGAACAGGGCATTGTTACAGCACCTGCACACATCCAGCGCGGACGATTTCCCGGACAGGGGCTTATTGATATGGCGCAGGGCGACTGGACAACGCCGGCGCGTAAAACGGCAAAAATTATCACCCGGCAGGCACTTCATCTGCTATTAGGTGACAAGCCGCTCAAAAGCCGCGAATTATTTCGTTAAACCCTGCCGCCGTGCGCCTTTTTTCGTTACACTGCTGCTTTAACTGATGGCATCGGAAGAGACGGAATGAGTGACATTTTACTGGGTGTGAATATTGACCATATTGCAACGCTGAGAAATGCGCGGGGGACAAATTATCCGGATCCTGTGCATGCGGCCGATGTGGCAGAGCGCGCCGGTGCTGACGGCATTACTGTACATTTGCGCGAAGATCGTCGTCACATTAAAGACAGAGATGTCGCCTTACTGGCACAAACTATCAATACCCGCCTTAATCTAGAAATGGCTATCACCGATGAAATGTTGGTCATTGCAGAGAAAACCCAGCCCGCGTTTTGCTGCCTGGTGCCCGAAAAACGTCAGGAACTGACAACAGAAGGCGGCCTTGATGTGGCCGGAAACCTGGCTCAGACAAAAGCGGCGTGCGCCCGCTTAAAAGACGCCGGGATTGCGGTTTCTTTATTTATTGATGCAGACCAGGCGCAGATTGATGCCGCTCTGGAGTGTGGTGCGCCTTACATTGAAATTCATACCGGTCAGTACGCTGAAGCAACCAATGAGATACAGGCGCACAATGAACTGACCCGGCTCAAGGCGGGCATTCAGTACGCGCATGAGGCGGGCATCAGAGTTAATGCAGGTCATGGCCTGCATTATCATAATGTAAAGGCTATCGCCGCTATTCCTCAAATTGTTGAGCTTAACATTGGTCATGCGATTATCGCTCGCGCCGCGTTTGATGGCTTGCATAAGGCAGTGGCAGATATGCGCGCATTGATGCAGGAAGCCAGGATAGCCGCTACGGTAGCCCGTTAATGGCGATCATAGGCATAGGCACCGACATCGTCGAAATTGCTCGCATAGAGGACACTATCCGGCGACAACCCCGTTTTGTGCAGCGCATTTTAACGCCCGCCGAGCAGGCCTTTTTTGAACAGCATACTGATGCTGTAAGGTATCTGGCCAAGCGCTTTGCCGCTAAAGAAGCCGCGGCCAAAGCATTGCAAACCGGCATAGGGCGCGGTGTGTCGTGGCAGCATATGCACGTTGACAATGACGAGAATGGCGCGCCGTTCCTGACGTTTTCACAGGGGGCGCTGACTGTGTTCGAGGAAAAAGGGGCGCACGGGTGTCACCTGTCGATCTCCGATGAAAAACACTATGCGGTGGCTACCGTAATTATTGAAGGCTAGTTATACAGGGCAACTATGGTCAGTTTTTATAAACCTGCAAAAAAATCACGTAAAGAAACTGTTGTTAAAACGGTCTCAGTGGACAGCCTGGATATGCATGGTGTGGGGGTTAGTCGTTCGCAAAAACCCATCATGTTTGTTGAAGGTGCACTTCCTGGCGAGCAGGTAAAGGTGAAAGTGATCAGCAGCCAGAAGCAGGTGAGCAAAGCGGTGACGCAACGTGTGCTTAAAGCAAGTCCTCTTCGGGTGGCTCCCTTTTGTCAGTATTACGGAAAGTGTGGCGGTTGCCAGCTTCAGCATATCAGTGCTCAGGACGCCCTGAACGAGCGGGAACAGGCCATGAGTGACTATTGGGCGCATCACCTGCATATCACCGACTTGCCGTGGCAGCCAGCTATTACCGGCACGCGACCGGCCTATCGCAGAAAAGCCCGGTTTGCGGTGGATGCCCGCAATCCAAAGGCAGCAAAAATCGGCTTCAGGCAAACCAACAGCAAAGCGATTGTTGATATAGACACCTGTCCGGTACTCGAGCAGCAACTACAAACGGTTATGCCCGCGTTGCGCGACGTGCTGATGTCATTTTCAGCCATACAGCATATTGGACACATTCAGGCCTTGTCCGGCGATAACGTGGCAGAATTTACCATCAAAGCCACCCGTGATCTGCCGGCAGCCCTGCGCGACGCATTGATGGAATTTGCCATTAATGAAAAAATTAATATTGTGATTGAAAATACGGTCGGGGAGTTTGAAACCTTACACCGTGAGGCTACGCTTATTTGTAAAACGGATGAGGCGTTTTATTTGACCCCAACGCCGGATGACTTCGTGCAGGTAAATGCACAGGTTAATGAGAAAATGGTCGCGCAGGCGCTTGACTGGCTTGCTGCTGATAAGGATGACACCGTAGCCGACTGGTTTGCCGGCCTGGGTAACTTCAGCTTTCCGCTGTCCCGTCATGCCGGTCATGTTTGCGCGGTGGAAGGCGTAGCGTCGATGGTGCAAAAGGGGCAGGCCGCCGCACAACAACAAGGCATTGAAAATATCACCTGGCAGCATCTGGATTTAAACGATGCGGTCAGCGTAAAAAATGCGTTAGGTCATGGGGTTACCAAAATACTGCTGGATCCGTCGCGGGAAGGGGCTGCTGAAGTCTGCCGACAAATAGGCGCGGCAAGAACCAGGCAGGTTTTGTACGTTTCTTGCAACCCGAACAGTTTTACCCGCGATGCCAGAATCATGCTTGATGCAGGCTATAAGATTGAAAAAATCGGGTTGATTGAGATGTTTCCTTACACCCGCCATCTTGAAGTCATGGCGCTATTTTCATATGCAAAACACTAATTATTCAGCGAGTTGGTAAGCAATGGTATCAACACGGAAAGTACACGAACCCACACGTCCGCCCTTTGAACTGTGGCTGGACAGCCTGGCATTAACCGAGCAGACAAAGCAAAAGCTTCGTGATATCTCCAGCGCCCCCGAGCGTCTGCTGGTAGGCCAGGAAATGGTAGAGATCCTGGCCCAGCTGAACATGGATGACGATACGCTACAGGCGGCCCTGGTACTGCCTTATTGCGATCAGCATGCACTGGACGAGGAACAGATCAAAACGCAGTTTGGTGCAAAGGTTGAGCAACTGATTACCGGCGTAAGAAAAATGGATGCGATTAAAGCGTTGCATTCACGCCGTTCGGGTATGAAGCAGGTGCCTGACGAGCAACATATTGACAGTATCCGGCGTATGCTGCTGGCGATGGTCGAAGATGTGCGTGCAGTGGTTATCAAAATGGCCGAGCGCATATGCGCGCTGCAGCAGGTAAAAAAGGCTGATGAAGAAACACGGGTGATGGTAGCCCGTGAATGCGCCACGATTTATGCGCCGCTGGCAAACCGTCTGGGCATTGGTCAGTTGAAATGGGAACTGGAGGATCTGGCATTTCGCTATCTGCATCCAGTTACTTATAAGCAAATTGCTAAACAGCTAGATGGTAAACGTAAGGCGCGAGCACAGTATATTGATAATATCGTTGCTGAATTGCAGTCGCTGGTGGATGAGCAGGGAATAAAGGCTGAAGTCTACGGGCGCCCCAAGCATATTTTTTCAATCTGGAAAAAAATGCAGAAAAAACGGCTTACGTTTGAGCAGTTATTCGATATCCGGGCGTTGCGGATTATCGCGGACAGATTACAGGATTGTTATGCCGCCCTGGGTGTGGTGCATGCGAAATATAAGCACATACCTAAAGAGTTTGACGATTATATTGCAACGCCGAAAGCTAATGGTTATCAGTCGATTCATACCGTCATTGTCGGGCCGGAAGGCAAACCGGTCGAAATTCAGATCCGCACACAGCAAATGCATCAGGACGCTGAGTTAGGCGTTGCTGCGCACTGGAAATATAAAGAGGGCGGCAGTGGCAAGGGCAGTGGCTCCGAAGATCGTATCAACTGGTTACGAAAAATTCTGCAGTGGCAGGAAGAGGTCGCTGAGTCAGGCGATTTGGTTGAAGAGCTGCGCAGTCAGGTCTTTGATGATCGCGTGTATGTATTTACGCCCAAAGGTGATGTCATCGACTTACCGCAAGGCGCGACGCCGCTGGATTTTGCGTATTATATTCACAGTAATGTCGGACACCGATGCATCGGCGCCAAAGTCAACGGGCGTATTGTGCCGTTTACCTATCAGTTGCAAAGTGGCGATCAGGTAGAGGTTCACACCGGCAAGGCGCTGAACCCCAGCCGCGACTGGATGCACCCGGGGCTGGGGTATGTGCATTCGTCACGAGCCCGGGCGACCATTCATTCGTTTTTCAAAAAGCAGGATAAAGAAAAGAACCAGCAGGCAGGTAAAGAGCTGCTCGAACGCGAATTGCAACGTGCCGCAGTACCGCTGAAGATGGCTTCAAAGGCGACTAAAAAGTTTAACCTGCAACATCTTGATGATTTACATGCCGCCATAGGCGCAGGTGATGTACGGGTAATGTCTGTTGTGCATTTTCTGCAGCAGCAGTTAAGTCCACCTGAGCCAGAACCGCAAATCAGCCCTAAGCTCAAAACCCGGCGTAGCGCTGGCTCCAAGGGAAAAAGCGATACTGTGGTGGTTGAAGGTGTCGGGCATCTGATGAGTCAGTTAGCGAATTGCTGTAAGCCTGTTCCTGGCGATGACATAGTCGGCTATATCACGCAGGGCAGGGGTGTAAGCGTACACAAAACTGCCTGTGAGCAACTGCAGAATTTGAGTGAACAGCATCCTGAACGGCTGATTGAAGTGAATTGGTCAGACACACTGGAAGTTGGCTTTGAAGCCATGCTCATTATTTTTTGCGCTGACAGAGATGGCATGTTGAGAGACATTACAACCGTTCTGGCAAACGAGAATGTTGCATTACTAAGCGTAAACAGCGCCAGCGACAAACCTCGTCAGACCGCCACCATTGATATTTCGGTTGAAGTGAAAACATTAGAAGCGCTGACCCGGGTGATGACGCGACTGCGTCAGCTAAAAGGAATCACGGATGTACAGCGAAAAACACAATAATCCAGATAACACTCAGCTAAACCGGCTGCTGGATATTATGGCCCGCTTGCGGGCTCCGGACGGTTGCCCGTGGGATAAAAAGCAAACCATGGCATCGCTAACCCGATATACCATTGAAGAGGCCTATGAGGTAGCAGACGCTATTGCCACTAACGATAATGAAGCGGTGCGGCAAGAGCTGGGCGACCTGTTATTCCAGATCGTATTTTACAGTCAGATTGCCCGTGAGAACGGCGCGTTTGATTTTGAGTCTGTCGCCCGGGCAATCGCAGATAAAATGGTCCGGCGTCATCCTCATGTATTTGGCGATACCCAGGTGGATGAAAAGGATTTAAGTGCGCAATGGGAAGCCATTAAAGCCTCTGAGAAAAGCAGCGCTTCTGCCGGTGACAGTATCTTTGATGCTATCCCTTCCGGCTTGCCAGCATTAAAGCTGGCACATAAGGTACAAAGGCAATGTGCAAAAGTCGGCTTTGACTGGGATACCGTGCAACCTGTGCTTGCAAAAGTTCGCGAAGAGATTGATGAAATCGAGGCAGAGGTTCATGCCCAGCCGTTTTCTCAGCAGCGGCTTGAAGAAGAAATCGGCGATGCGCTGTTTGCCATGGTTAACCTTGCCCGGCACTGTAATGTTGATGCAGACACTGCTTTACGCCAGGCCAGTCACAAATTTACCACGCGATTCAGACATATCGAGCATTGCGCCAGGGAGCAAAAGCGGTCTTTGTCAGCGCTTGATTTAGCAGAGCTCGAAGAAATGTGGCAGGACGCTAAAGCGGCTGAGAAAAACGCTGACTAAATTCTTTGTGCGAGGCCTGTGGGGTCATTGCCCACCGTGGTGAGACCCATTCATAAGAAAGAATCGGATTAGACAGTTGATGTTCAATTCTGTGTGACTCCAATATCAGTTTTCCGGCGCTGCGGTGTTCAGGAATGCTTTCAAACAGCATCTTCAGACGGCCGGATGCCAGTAAAGCCAACAGCCCTGTCTTCAGACGTCTGGCTAACTCGGGGCGTTCAGGATTGACAAAGAAGTATTCATAGCTGGGATAGGACAACAGATGGTTCTGCTCTATCACTACATTGAGTGAAGCATGGTGGGAAAAGTCGCGATGAACTTCAATGATGTTACGTGGAAAGTATGTTACCAGGCCCTTTTCAACCATTTTATACATGGTCATATACCAACTGCTCCACGGCGCACCTGAAACGTTAAACTGATGCGCTGACAGTATATGATAATCCGGCCAGTCTCCGCCCTGAACAGAGGGAAATTGCTTTAAATGTGCCAGTGACATCGTCGCCGGGAGTGAAGATTGACGCTGCGGAGCGATAGCCAGAATTCGCTGGCCACTAAAACCCTGTAACAACGGAAAGCGTACCGGGATCAGGGAGGTTTCCAGCGCATCGCTGGTAACGCTCCACATGACATCAGCCTTGCCGGTCTGCAGCAACTTTATCTGACGACTTTGGGTTAACTCAAGCGGGTGGGGCCGTACCATCTCATGCTCATGGGCGTTTCGGGTAACAGCCAATGCCTCTCGCAATACGGCAATCTGAAACTTGCCATAATCATCACCGGAAAATGCTTTGGTAAATACCACGGTCTCAGATGGCTGCTGGCGGGCCGGATATACCGGAGACTTTTCGGCGGTGTGGGCCAGACAATACGGCGCGATAATGAGCAGTCCAAAAAGTAAAAATCCCTTTAATTGCATGGTCTGAAGCTGTTGTCTGAGAAAGATTTGACACCCTAATGATTTTTTTAAGCTTTACCAGTTAAATTTTCGCATTTAAGGGTTCGCTTTTTATGCAAAACCTGTATAATTCGCGCCCTGCCCAGTTACACCCGCCTTTGGGAAGGTGGAAGAATCAACAGGCTCGAAGGGGCTTACGGATTGATTTTAGGTGGTTCCAGTTATGGGATCAGTAACGACGAAATTATTCGGGTGAATTTAAATGAAAACTTTTGTTGCTAAGCCAGAAACGGTACAACGTGACTGGTATGTGGTAGATGCCACAGACAAAACTTTAGGCCGTCTGGCGTCTGAAATTGCGCGTCGTCTGCGCGGTAAGCATAAGCCAGAGTACACGCCTCACGTAGACACTGGTGACTACATCATCGTTATCAATGCTGAGAAAGTTGCTGTAACCGGCAATAAGTCATTGAACAAGATGTACTATGCTCACACAGGTTACCCAGGTGGTCTGAAAGAAACGAACTTTGAAAAACTGATCGCTCATAAGCCAGAAATGGTGCTTGAGAAAGCAGTTAAAGGAATGCTGCCAAAAGGCCCACTGGGTCGTGCAATGTTCCGTAAAATGAAAGTTTACGCTGGTGGCGAACACGCACACGCAGCACAGCAACCACAAGTTTTGGACATCTAAGGAGCAACTGACATGGCAGATACTCAATACTACGGCACTGGCCGCCGCAAAAGTTCTACTGCTCGTGTGTTCCTGCGTCCAGGTACAGGTAACATCACAGTAAACAAACGTGCTCTTGATGAGTACTTTGGTCGTGAAACCGAGTGCATGGTTGTTCGTCAGCCACTAGAACTTGTAGAAATGACTGAAAAGTTTGACGTTTACATCACCGTTGCTGGTGGTGGTTCTAACGGTCAGGCTGGCGCAATCCGCCACGGCCTTACTCGTGCTCTTATGGACTACGATGAGGCACTGCGCTCACCATTACGTAAAGCTGGCTTCGTTACTCGTGACGATCGTCGTGTTGAACGTAAGAAAGTGGGTCTGCACAAAGCACGTAAGCGTCCACAGTTCTCAAAGCGTTAATTTTTCGCTTTTGCAAAAAACCCGGCATTCGCCGGGTTTTTTTTTATGCCTGCCCGAAACCTGCTTCAGCGTATTTTCAATTCTTACGATTTCTTAATTAACCCTCGATTGTGCATCGCTCGCCGATTTTATGGGGCGTATAATTTCTGAACGGCCTGTTGGTGCAGGTGTAAGCGAAAGTCTACTGTGGTTTGATACTTTTTTATTCAGCTAAAGTAAGTAAAACCTTGTAAACAGAAAGGCTTTTCCCGTATGATTTTGTACGAAAAATAACATATTATAAAAAAATGTTTGTCTGAGTCAGTAACGTGCTGTAGGGACGTTGATGACCAGCGGTTATGACAGGACGATGTTGTCAGTGTCTTCTGATAGGTCTGCCATAACAGTCCAACCTGGAGAAATGTGGATGAGCGATGTATCTGTAGATGCAAAAGAGTCTGCGCCTGAAAAAGGGCCGGGAGATAATACCCGACGTCGTTTTCTGACTGTGGCAACCTCGGTAGTGGGCGCGGTAGGCGTCGCAGGGGCGGCCGTACCATTCATTGCGTCATGGAATCCCAGCGCTAAAGCTAAAGCGGCGGGTGCAGATGTTGAAGTCGATATCAGTGCGATAGAACCCGGGCAACTGATACGGGTCATGTGGCGCAGTAAGCCTGTTTGGATTGTGCGTCGTACACCAGAAATCCTCGAAGAGCTCAAGCAGCATGAGGCCAACCTGAAGGATCCATCCTCGGAAGCCGAGCAGCAACCCGCATTTGCAAAAAACTATTACCGCTCCTTAAAAGAGGAGTATCTGGTACTGGTCGGGATCTGCACGCACTTAGGTTGTTCACCCACACATTTGAAAAACGGCGCATTTGAGGAAATTGTTGAAGGCGTTCCTGACGGTTTCTTCTGCCCCTGCCATGGCTCAAAATTTGATATGGCCGGCCGTGTTTTCCAGAATGTCCCGGCGCCGTTGAACCTTGTTGTACCGCCTTACCAGTATGTTGATGATACTACGATGATCATCGGTTCAACCGCGGAGGAAGCATAGCATGAACGGATTTATGAACTGGATTGAACAGCGCATTCCAATGATGCGCGTGGCAAATATGCATGCTATCCAGTATCCCGCGCCGCGGAATATGAATTTTTGGTATGTGTTTGGTTTTCTTGCCACAATCGTGTTGGTAAACCAAATCATCACCGGCATCTGGCTGACCATGAATTATGTACCTACAGCAGAAGGCGCATTTGCCTCTGTTGAGTACATTATGCGTGAAATCGATTACGGCTGGATTATCCGTTATATGCACAGTACGGGCGCATCCGCGTTCTTTATTGTGGTTTACATGCACATGTTCCGCGGCATGATTTATGGCTCCTATCAAAAACCGAGAGAGCTGCTCTGGGTGTTCGGTATGTTCATCTACCTGGCCCTGATGGCAGAAGCCTTTATGGGTTACGTGCTGCCGTGGGGGCAAATGTCTTACTGGGGTGCGCAGGTTATTGTTTCCCTGTTTGGGGCAATTCCGGTCATTGGTCCGGATCTGGTCATCTGGCTTCAGGGAGATTACGTCATCTCCGGCGCAACCCTGAACCGATTCTTTGCATTACATGTTATTGCCCTGCCTTTGGTCATAGTGATTCTGGTGTTTTTACACATTATCGCGCTGCATGAGGTGGGTTCTAACAACCCGGATGGCGTAGCCATCAAGCATAAGAAAGGCTCACTGTCGGAAAGTGAGAAAACCCCCTATACCATCCACGAATATTATACCGACAAATACGATATTGCAGATGATGTTGTGCCGTTCTTCCCGCATATCGTGCTAAAAGACCTGGTCGCGTTCTGCGTATTCCTGGCTGCGTTCTGTTACATCATGTTCTTTGCGCCTGAAATGGGCGGTAAATTCCTTGAACACCCTAATTTTGAAATTGCCAATCCGTTGAAAACGCCTGAGCATATTTTCCCTGTCTGGTATTTCACGCCTTTCTACGCCATTTTGAAAGCTGTGCCAGATAAACTGTTTGGTGTGCTAGCGATGTTCGGTGCGATCGCGGCCTTGTTTGCCATGCCGTGGATTGACAGAGGGCGTGTCAGGTCCTGGCGCTACCGGTGCGGGCTGCATAAGGTCAACCTGCTGGTATTTGCTGTGGTATTTATTTTCCTTGGGTATCTGGGGGGAACACCGCAGGAAAACTGGAAAATCATCGCTTCACAGATAGCGACGGTACTTTACTTTGGATTCTTCGTTGCGCTGTTCTTATACAGTAAAAATGAAAATACTAAACCTGTTCCAGCGAGGATCCCGAAATGAAGAAACTGTTAGCGTTAATGTCTTTATTCGTGCCGTTGTGGGCTGTTGCTGCAGGCAGTAGCGTTCATTTAGACGAGGCACCTATTGATCTGACAGATAAGGCTTCACTGCAACGCGGTGCGCAGATTTACATGAACTACTGTTCCGGCTGTCATTCGATGAAATATCAGCGATATTCCAGAACATTTAACGATTTGGGGATCCCTGAGGAGCTTGGCGAAGAGAACCTGCAGTTCACCGGCGACAAGGTCACTGATTACATGAAACGGGCGATGCCAGAAGAAGGAGCGGCAACCTGGTTCGGCGCGGCGCCACCTGATCTAACGCTGGTTGCGCGTGTACGTGGCGGCGACTGGTTGTATACCTATCTGCGCACCTTTTATGTTGATGAAGAGCGCCCTTTCGGTGTGAACAACAAAGTGTTCCCCGAAGTGGGTATGCCACATGTCTTGCAGCCGCTGCAGGGAACGCCTCGTGAAACTTATGAGGAAGTAATGGTCGACGGTGAACAGGTTAAGCGCTACGCGGGCATCCAGTCTGACGGCGATGGTGCATTGTCGCCGGAAGAGTACGACCAGGCCATTGGTGATTTGGTCAACTTTCTTGAATACACTGGTGAACCATTCCGCCTGCAGTCAGAAAAAATAGGTAAATGGGTGTTGGTGTTTATTCTTGTACTGTTTGTATTTGTTTTTCTTCTGAAAAAAGATTACTGGCGAGAAGTACACTAAACCTGTCATTTTCTGTATAATACCAAAGGGGGCAATCTGCCCCCTTTTTCAGCTTTAGGCGCACTGTCGATTGGGAGACAGTGTGAAAGTCTCTCGACGGAGGAAAATTAATGGCCGTAGCCGCGAATAAACGCTCTATCATGACGTTGTTCTCAGATAGTATCGATATTTATAGTCACCAGGTACGGATTGTTCTGGCCGAAAAAGGCGTAGGTGTAGAAATCAGCTACACTGATCCGAGCAATCTGCCAGAGGACCTGCTCGATCTGAACCCCTACGGAACTGTTCCAACACTTGTTGACCGAGAGCTTGTACTGTATAAGTCGCACATCATCATGGAATACCTGGACGAGCGTTTCCCGCATCCGCCATTGATGCCTGTTTACCCGGTTTCACGCGGTCAGAGCCGCCTGATGATGCACCGTATTGAGCAGGATTGGTATTCACTGGCTGCACGTATCTTCCGCGGTGAAGGTGATGTTGAATCAGCAAGAAATGAGTTGCGTGAAGCACTGTTGTCTCTGGCTCCTGTGTTCTCTGAATTGCCTTACTTTATGAGCGAAGAGTTCAGCCTGGTAGATTGCTATCTGGCACCATTATTGTGGCGTTTACCTGCACTGGGCATTGAATTAAAAGGTGCCGGCGCGAAAGAAATCAATGCGTATATGACCCGCATTTTTGAGCGTGGCTCATTCAAAGCATCGCTGACCGATCAGGAACGCGAAATACACAACCCGCTATGAGCACTATGACACCTAATCAGCCATACCTGTTACGCGCATTTTTCGACTGGATAGTCGACAATGACATGACGCCTTATATTGTTGTGGATGCAACGAATGCGCTGACAGAAGTGCCACAGGAGTTTGTAAAGGACGGGCAGATAGTGCTGAATATTTCACCCTCTGCTTGTGTCAACTTCGGCCTGGATTTAGAGTTTCTTTCGTTTCAGGCTCGATTTGGCGGACAACCCCGTCAAATCCGGATGCCGTGTCAGGCGGTTATGGCCATTTATGCGCGAGAAAACGGTGCAGGCACAGTGTTTGCTGTAGAGGAAGAACTGTCAGATCCGGCTTCTGCAGCGTCGCTGGAGGATGCGCCGGTGAGCGAGGAAACCTCTTCGCCAAAGCCATCAGCAGATGTTAATGAAGCAGATGCAGACAGCGCACCGGTACCGCCGAAAAAAGGCAAACCAAACCTCAAAATTATTAAGTAGTTGCGCGTGTAACTGAATAAAAAAAGCTCCTGACGGAGCTTTTTTTATGAACGCGAAGAGGCGATAACCTCTCATCACATCAAAAATAGCGTTGCCGTTCCTAAAAACGCGAAAATGCCCACCACATCGGTAATCGTCGTTAAGATAACGCTACCGGCCAGTGCCGGGTCGATTTTTAACTTCTTCATAATGATTGGCAGGGTAGCGCCGGCTAACGCGGCGGCCAACAGATTGATCATCATGGCGAAAGCGATAATAGCGCCGAGCATCAGGTTTTGCTTCCACAGCGCGATAACACTGGCAATAAGTACCGCCCAAATAACACCGTTTAAAAAACCGATAGCAAGTTCTTTACTGATGAGCCAGCGAGAGTTACTGGGATTGACATGGCCCAGCGCCATACCCCGAATCACCAGCGTCAGGGTTTGATTACCGGCCACGCCACCCATGCTGGGCACGATAGTATTCAAAATGGCTAACACAGCAAGCTGACTAAGCGTAGCCTCAAATAAATCACTGACAGCAGCAGCCATCAGCGCGGTCACCAGATTCACACCCAGCCATACTGAACGACGCTGGGTACTTTGCCATACCGGCGCAAAGGTATCTTCTTCATCATCCAGACCCGCCATACTCATCATAGAGTGCTCAGCATCTTCACGAATGATATCTACCACGTCATCAATGGTGATTCGGCCTACCAGCCGGTTCTTTTCATCAACCACCGGTGCTGATAACCAGTTATACCGCTCGAACAAACTGGCCACTTCATCGTCAGGCATGTTGACAGGAATCGCTTCGGCGTCCTCATCCATTACTTCAGAGACTTTATCTTCCGGATCGGCGGTCAGCAGCCTGGCCACCGGGACCAGGCCCACCAGATTATCGGTGCGGTTAACCACGTACAAAGTATCGGTGTTTTCCGGCAGCTCACCCTTAAGGCGTATATATCGAAGCACTACATCGATGGTCACATCCGGACGTAAAGTAATGGTGTCGGTGTTCATGATGAAACCGGCGGTTTCCTCACCATAGGAGAGGGCCTGTTCGGCTCTTACCCTGTCCTGGGCATCCATCGACTGTAAAATGTCTTGCAGGACTTCATCTGGCAAACTGCTGAGGGTTTCGGCCAGATCGTCGGTGTCCATCTCCTCCAGTGCATCCACTACACGCAGCGGCGCCATTTTAGTAATGATGCCGTTCCTGACGTCTTCAGACAGCTCTTCAAGAATATCGCCATGGAATTCGCCATCAATGAGCTCCCAAAGCTCATCACGCGTCTTGGTTGGGCTTGATTCAAGGACCAGCGCAACATCAGAGGGGGGTAACTCATGCAATATTTTGCGCACAGAAACAAACCGGCCATCGTTGAGTGCCGCATTTAGCGTACGCAACTGGCTTTGTGCAAATTTAGATTCTAATGCTTCTGCCACTTTCGATCCTTCGTGGAAAAGGGAGATTAAACGAGAGGCCGGCTAATTGCCGGATAATTTTTTGTCTGGGTATAGCCCTTGCCTGAGACCCTTTTTTATTCCGATTCGTTAAACCGGCCCGCAATTAAATTTTCTATTGCCTGCATAGCCGATTCGGCATCCGGCCCGTCGCTGATGACTGTCACGGTTTCGCCCTGGTGACTTTCCAGCATCATCAGGCCCAGGACACTGTTGGCATCTGCAGTTTTGTCACCTTTTACCAGAGTAATCTGAGCATCGAATTGGTTGGCCAACTCTACCAGCTGGGTAGCAGCGCGGGCGTGTAAGCCCAATTTGTTTTCAATGGTCAGCTGTTTTTTTATACTCATTTTTCCGCTAGCTCCCGATGACGGATTTGAACATCCGGATGAATATCCCTGAAGGTTTTAGCCAGTGTTTGTGCGACAAATACAGAGCGGTGTTGACCGCCGGTACAGCCAATTGCAACTGTGACATAGCTGCGATTGTTGCGCTCAAGGTGTGGTAACCAAGTCGTGATCAGATTCTGAATCTGCCAAATGAACTTGGTAACAATGGGTTGTGAACCCAGAAATACCTCAACAGGGGCGTCCAAGCCGGTAAAATGCTTGAGATCCGGTTCCCAGTGCGGGTTGGGCAAAAACCTGGCATCAAAGACATAGTCAGCGTCCTTAGGAATGCCATGCTTAAAGCCAAAAGACTCAAAGACTAATACCAGTCGGGAGCTTTTTTTGCCCAATATACGCTCGCGGATAAGTTCAGCAAGCTGATGAATCGACATAGAATCGGTGTCTATATACAAATCAGCGCGCTCAGCCACCGGGGCCAATAGTTCACGCTCTGTATAGATTGCATCAGACAGGGATTTGTTAAGCTTTGCCAGCGGGTGTAAGCGGCGTGTTTCGCTGAAACGCTTTACCAGAATATCGTCACTGGCATCGATGTAGACAATGGTTACGCCCCAGGACTGTGGCAGATAATCAAGAATCTCTACTAATTCAGCGGGGTCTTTTGGCAGGTTCCGCACATCGATGCTCACTGCGACCTGGTCGTATTCCTCTGACACTGAGTGAGTTAACGCGGGAAGCAGATTAACCGGAATATTGTCTACACAATAATACCCTAAATCTTCCAATGCCCTTAACGCTACGGATTTTCCGGAGCCTGAGCGTCCACTGATAATAATAAGCTTCAAAACGTTTCTCCGGTTACACGCGACAGGCCGCAGAGATTATTTTAATGCCTTCACTATATCATCACTGGTTGATGCCCGGCGAATGGCTTTTACAGTTTCTTTATCACTGAGTTTACCGGCAACCAGAGCCAGGGTTTGCAAGTGGCCTTCTGTTTGTTCTTCCGGCACCAACAGGGTGAAAAAAATATCCACCGGTTTGTTATCAATGGCATCAAAATCGATGGCTGGATCACTGGTGACCACGATGGCGATCACGTTTGCCAGACCAGGCAGGCGGCCATGGGGGAGGGCGATGCCGTTTCCGATGCCGGTACTGCCCATGCGTTCGCGAGAAAGGAGCGCGTTGAGTACCGTTTCTTCTTCGACCTCGGCATTATTATCCGCAGCAATGCCGCTGATAATTTCAAGAATGCGTTTTTTACTATTGCACTGAACCGCACACTTAGTGCGGTCCAGGCTAACAATGGCTTGAATATCCATATCAGACATTAATGCTTTTTCAGCTTTTCCTTATGCTTG
>CAZOYR010000003.1:0-13350 GCA_964584105.1 uncultured Alteromonas sp. | reverse complement strand
TCTGTCCAGTTTATCAACCATACTGTCAATCGCTGCATACATATCCGTGTTTTCTGATGATGCAAATACCTCCGCGCCGCTAAGATGAACCGTGGCTTCCGCTTTTTGGTTCAGCTTCTCAACATTCAAAATAACGTGCACATTTGAAATGTGGTCGAAGTGCCGCTCCAGCTTGCTAAACTTGGTGTCGACATAATTACGCAAAGAATCGGTGATATCGATATGATGACCAGTAAGGTTTATTTGCATATTTCGTCTTCCTTATTGTGAGCTTGCCTTAAACTGCTAAATCAGGCTTTTGCGTTGGTTAGACGGGGGAATCGACAGTGATTCCCTGTATTTTGCTATTGTCCGCCGGGCAACTTTAATGCCTTGTTCGGCTAACAATGTAGCAATCTTGCTGTCACTTAACGGCTTGCTGGGCGTTTCTGCAGCGACCAGCTTTTTAATCAGAGCACGAATCGCGGTAGACGAACACTCGCCACCCGACTCCGTCGCTACGTGACTGGAGAAGAAGTATTTCAGCTCAAAGATGCCACGCGGGGTATGCATATATTTTTGGGTTGTTACCCTGGAGATAGTCGATTCATGCATATCCACCATTTCTGCGACATCATTAAGCACCATTGGTTTCATCATTTCCGGACCGTGTTCGAAAAAGCCCATTTGTTGCTGCACGATACAATTTGCTACTTTGAGCAGTGTATCATTGCGCGATTCGAGGCTTTTGATAAACCACTTGGCTTCCTGCATATGCGAGCGGATAAACTGAGAGTCACTGCTGTTTCGTGCTTTACGGCTCATTGCCGCATATTGCTGATTCACACTTAACTTAGGCAGACTGTCCGGATTTAGCTCGACTGTCCAACGACCATTTTTCTTAGCCACGGAAACATCCGGGATGACATACTCTGGCTCTTTGGTCACCAGCGCGCTACCCGGGCGAGGATTCAGGGTCTGCAATAACCGCATGGCTTCACGCAACTGATCTTCCTTAAGTCGCGATTTGCGCATGAGTGTGCGGTAATCTTTGCTGCCTAACAAATCTGAATAATCTTCCAGCAGCGTCTTGGCTTCAGCCACCCACGGTGTGTCGGGCGCAAACTGTCTAAGCTGAACCAATAAACATTCCTGGGGCGACCGTGAACCAGAGCCAATCGGATCGAACAGCTGAATACGTTTTAGTACGCATTCGACCTCGTCTTCTTCAATGGGCTCTTCCATGTCCTCATCGTTAACACTTTGCAGAATATCTTCAACGGTCACGGTCAGGTAACCTGACTCGTCAATAGAATCAATGATGGCAGTGGCAATGGCGCGATCGGTATCGGAAAAATGGGTTAAGCGCATCTGCCACAACAGGTGATCCTGAATGTTTTCTGATGTCTCACCCTGAAAAACCTGATCTTCATCGTTGCTCGGGCCGGGCGCAGGTGCCGAGGAGGCAGAGTAGTATTCGTCCCAGGTACTGTCGATAGGCAGCTCATCGGGCAAATCATTTTTTTCAAGCGCTTCGCCTGAATCCATATTATCCGATGTGCTGGCGGTCGCCTCAGCATTGTCTGAATCGTTATCGAGATTGTTTTTCTCAGTAGCCTCATTATCACTGCCTTCCTCGACTTCCAATAGAGGATTGGAATCTAGCGCTTCCTGAATCTCCTGTTGAAGATCAAGCGTGGACAACTGCAGCAGTTTAATCGCCTGCTGCAACTGCGGCGTCATGGTAAGTTGTTGGCTAAATTTTAACTGTAAAGATGGTTTCATCTACGTCTTATTTTTAACTCTGTACGCGTTTAATGGAGGTGAAAAACAACGAAATTCAGAAGCTCTTTGTTAACTATAGCCTGAATTGTTCACCTAGGTATACTTCTCGTACTTTCTGGTTGCTTAATACCTGCTCAGCACTGCCTTGAGCAATTAACTCGCCGTGACTTACGATGTAGGCTTCCTCACACACATCCAGCGTTTCGCGAACGTTATGGTCAGTAATCAGAATGCCTATCCCCCGATCACGTAAATGCTGGATGATTTTTTTTATGTCGTTTACTGATATAGGGTCTACACCGGCAAAGGGTTCATCCAGTAATATAAACTGTGGGTTAGCGGCCAATGCTCTGGCTATCTCCACACGACGTCGTTCGCCGCCTGAAAGACTCATCCCCGTACTATTACGTATATGGTTAATATTAAATTCATCAAGGAGCGCATCGGCCTCTTCTTCTCTTTTTTCTGCAGAGAGGTCGTTTCTTGTTTGCAAAATCGCCATGATGTTCTCATGCACGGTCAGTTTGCGGAATATGGATGCTTCCTGCGGCAGGTAACCAATCCCTTTGCGCGCCCTTTCGTGCATGGGCAAGTGGGTTAATTCATTGTCATCAATATGAATTTTACCCTTATCTAGTGGCACCAGCCCGACAATCATATAAAAGGTAGTAGTTTTACCTGCACCATTTGGTCCTAACAGGCCGACAATCTGCCCGGTTGATACCGCCAGACTGACATCGGTAACGACTTGTCTTGATTTATATGACTTGGCCAGATTATGCGCCGACAGCGTTGCCATAATTACTCGTTATCCTTACTGCTTTCATTATTTTCTTTGTCGTTAAGCTCTTTGATGGCTTCCGGGCGAAAAACGGTTTTAACCCGACTTTCCTCATTATCATCGCTACTGGTGGCCAGTAGCTGCTCCTTCATCATGTCGTAGGTGATGCTGTCACCCTGCACCATACTGGTATTTTGTTTTATCTGCGCGTTGCCTGTCATGGAGATAGTGCGTTTGGCAACTTCATAACGAAGCTCGTTTGCCTGCGCCTGAACCTTGCTGCCATCATCCATGGTCTGGGAGTAACGGGCAGGGTTACCGCGAGCAATCATAATTTCCCGGCCCTCACCATTTTTGGCGCTCACTTCCACCTCATCGGCTTCTATTACCAACGTGCCCTGGGTTATTTTTACATTATCTTTAAACCGGGTAATTTTGTTTTTGCCGTCCATCGACTGCGTTCTGGCATCCACAGTAATCGGCTTCTGAAAATCCGAAGTGTTGGCGGCCGCACCGGCGGTCATCATTATGCTTGCCAGCAGACTAGCGGCCAGGCGAATAAACAGTTTGTACATGATTATTTAACTCATATTCTTGTGAACGAAGATTCCCTTTCAGGCCATTACTATCGACAACAAACTCAACGCCGCGAACCACAACAGGCTGTTCAGTCGATAAGGTCTTATCTTCCAGGTTGATGCGAATAAATTCAGTGTTAATACTTTTTAAAAATTCGTTTTGTGAACTTGTGACCGTGACATCGGCTTCCAGTTCTATCAAATTGTTGTTATACAGGGTGCCTTCTTTGGCTGTGACTTGCCAGGGTGTCT
The DNA here is from genome assembly GCA_964584105.1 of uncultured Alteromonas sp. GTDB lineage: Bacteria > Pseudomonadota > Gammaproteobacteria > Enterobacterales > Alteromonadaceae > Alteromonas. Next base: position 9,975 of record CAZOYR010000003.1, on the reverse strand, counting down.
GCCCACCGTCCATATAGACGGTATATTCCGGTTCCTCGAATAACACAAAATCCAGTTGGTCGTAATGCTCCATCCGCTTGGCGAATACCTGGTGATTTAACTTACCTTCGCCATCGTACAACGTAGTCGTAAGATTTCTGGCAGTATAGGCAGGCTTCAACGCCGTATTGCCCTGCGATTGCACAGATTGCCCTGGATCTGTAATCCAGACGGGCAGGTACACCAGCAACACCAGAACAAATAGCGCTCCGATACTTAAACTGAGCCTGCTCATGTACTGGACCCGGTTGTCATGTCACCATACCCTTTTGCCTGGCATATGATATCGCAAAGCTCGCGTACCGCGCCGAAACCGCCGGGCTTGGTCAGCACCCAGTTCGCCGCGCTGGTAACTCTGGCATGTGCGTCTTTAACGGCGACTTTGGTGTCGGCAAATAAATACATTCCTAAGTCGGGCACGTCATCGCCAATAGCAGCCACTTCGTGCGGCTGAAGATCCAGCTCTGAGCAAAGCTTTTTCATTGCCGATGCTTTGTCCTCAGTACCCTGAACAATATGCTGGACACCCAGATGCTGCATTCTTCTCTCAACAATAGCAGATGTTCTTCCGGTAATCACAGCAACCTTCGTGCCGGTATTGATTAACGCCTTAACACCGAAGCCATCGCGGGTATGGAAAGCTTTAAGTTCTTCACCATCATTGCCCAGGTAAATCCGGCCGTCGGAGAACACGCCGTCGACATCGCAGACTAACAATTTAAGCCCTTTAAGGCGCTCAAAAGTCTTTTCTTCAATCATTCCGTAGTGCGTGACAACATGGGGCATTATAAAACTCCGGCTTTAAGTAACATATGCATATTGAATGCACCGACCGGTCGGCGATCATCATCTACCACCATCAGTGCCGTTATCTTGCAGTTTTCCATTGTGTTAAGTGCTTCTACGGCCAGTATATTAGATTGGACGGTTTTCCCCCCTCGTGTCATTACTTTATCGATGGAGGTGGTGTGAATGTCGGCCTTGGCATCCAGAATCCGGCGCAAATCGCCGTCTGTGAAAATACCGGCCAGTGTGCCATCACTGCTGACCACGCCTGTCATCCCCAGTCCTTTGCTGGAAATCTCAAGCAACGCTTCACTGACTGTTGCCCCTGTAGTGACCAGCGGTAAGTCGTCACCCTGCAACATGATATCCTGAACCTTTAACAACAGCTTACGGCCCAGGCTGCCACCAGGGTGAGATAAAGCGAAGTCATCAGAGGTGAATCCCCGCGCATCCAATAAAGCAATCGCCAGCGCATCACCTAATACCAGCGTGGCCGTAGTACTTGCTGTAGGGGCCAGGCCCAGCGGGCATGCTTCCTCGTTCACACTGATATCCAGTACCACGTCGGCATGCTGCCCAAGACTGCTTGCAGCGTTGTTTGTCATTGCAATAACGGGCACGTTCAGACGCTTGATAACAGGCAGTAAATTCAGCAATTCGCCGGTTTCACCGGAGTTCGAGATTGCCAGCAAAACATCGCCTTTTCCCAGCATACCCAGGTCGCCGTGGTTGGCCTCGCCAGGATGCATAAAAAAAGCAGGCGTCCCTGTACTGGCCAGCGTTGCAGCGATTTTGTTGCCGACGTGGCCGGATTTACCCATGCCGCTGACCACGACTTTTCCCGTACAGTTATAAAGCAGCTCACATGCCTGAATAAATTGTGAATTCAGCCTGCTGGTGAGGCTTTGAATGGCCGCTGTTTCTATTTCAATAACGCGTCTGGCAGATGCCAGAAAGGTTTCATGCATATCACACTACCCGAATAACCAGTATTGATATCCCAAAAAGCCGGCCAAAAGCAACGTACCCTCTAACCGACCAATCTGCTTTTTCCCGATAATGCTAAAGCTGAAGAAAAAGAGCATTACTGTCAGCCCCAGCATGACATACATATCACGATTATAAACATCCGGATCGATAGGGCCCGGGGCGATCAAACCCGGCATGGCAAGAACTGCCAGCAAATTAAAGATATTCGAGCCGATGATGTTTCCCAGTGCCAGGTCATCTTCGCCCTTGCGCACACCAGCGATACTGGCAGCCAGCTCAGGTAAGCTGGTGCCCAGCGCAATAATGGTCAGGCCGATAACCAAGTCAGAGACGCCGAAATAGCGCGCCATGAAAACGGCAGAATCCACAATGTAATGAGCACTTAAAGGAAGTAACACCAGACCCACGCCGATCCATACGACCGCCATACCAGTGTTGACGCCGGCAGGTACCTCATCAACGGTATCTGCCATCAAAGGGTCGCTTTTTTCCACATGCAGCGATAACCACGCCATGCCCGCTAACACAAAAATAAACAGGCCAAACAGAATCAGACCTTCGAAATGGGCCAGCCGGCCATTGTACATAAACACCATTGCCAGCAGCGTGATAACCAACAGAGCAGGCATCTCGCGTTTCAGGGTGGTTGAGGACACCACTAACGGTTTAACCAGTGCGGTCACCGCAAGTACCAGTCCGATGTTCGTGATATTGGACCCTAGGGCATTACCCACTGCGGTATCCGGGGAGCCATTCACGGATGCTATTGCAGATACTACAATTTCCGGCGCGGATGAACCCATTGCAACAATGGTCAGACCGATCATCATGGGAGAGATGCCGATGTTTCTTGCTAACGCAGAGGCGCCATACACGAACCGGTCAGCTGCCCAGCTAAGAACGATTAAGCCTAAAACAAAAATAGAAACCTGTATTAGCACGCGTTGATCTATGTTTATGAGTTTGCGCTGATTGTCGCAGAATCAACGCGTTTTGCCTATGGCTATTATGAGATAACCACGGCAAGACGGGCGATGTTGTCTTTAACTTTGTCAATCAGTGGTGGCAGCCGGGTTACCGGCTGACGATTTACGAATAATTTGTAAATGTCTGATTAGGTATTTGTCGTTAATTTCAGGCGTTCTGACGATAGACCCCCTTGTGCAATGATGAATAAATCCTCATTCAAAGTGGCATCTGATACAGGTGGCGCAATGCTTGCTTTTCAGATTTAGTGTCGAACAAGCTCGAATAGGTCGCAATCGTAGGAGAAGTGGTTCGATGCGCCGGTTAAATGAAGTGAGTGAAGCATCAGTTATCTCGCCATTCGTTCGTCATTTTAGAACATAACTTGTAACTAATTCCTTTTGGAAGGGAATATCAAAACAAAGTACAATGTGCGGCAAATCTAGGTAAATGATTATTTTACATTTTATTTTCCTTATCTTCCGTGCAGCTGTTTAGGGCTGCCAGACACTCATCAAGGAATACTCTGATTCTGATATGGATAATTTAGTCACAGTGGACAATCTGACATTTAAGCGTGGCGATCGTCTGATATACGATGGCATTTCGCTGAATGTGCCCCGCGGTAAAATTACCGCCGTAATGGGGCCTAGCGGTATAGGTAAGACAACGCTGCTTAAACTTATCGGGGGGCAGTTGCACCCGGAGAACGGCGATATTCAGTTTGACGGTGATTCGATTGTTTCGATGAATCGTTCACGCTTATATAAAACCCGCCGTCGCATGAGCATGCTTTTTCAAAGCGGTGCATTATTCACCGACATGAGTGTTCACGATAATGTTGCGTTTCCGCTAAAAGAACACACGCAGCTGGATAAAGATATCATTGACACCATCGTTGACCTCAAATTGCAGGCGGTTGGATTACGCGGGGCAAGTAAACTGATGCCCAGTGAACTGTCTGGCGGTATGGCCCGACGCGCCGCACTGGCAAGAGCTATTGCCCTGGATCCGGACCTCATTATGTATGATGAGCCGTTTGCCGGACAGGACCCTATCTCAATGGGTGTGCTGGTAAAGTTGATTCGGCAGCTTAATGATGCTCTGAATTTAACCAGTATTGTAGTTACCCATGATGTCACCGAGGTACTGACCATCGCTGACCACATTTATATATTGGCGGATAAAAAAGTGATTGGCGAAGGCACCGCCGATGAAATCAGAAACAGCGATTCCGAATTAGTTCAGCAATTTTTGAAAGGAGAAGCCGACGGGCCCGTTCCTTTTCATTATCCATCAGATGAACTCGAGTCCTCGTTTTTCGGAGCCCGGTCATGAATCCGTTTCGTTCATTAGGCGCAGGTACGATTGCGCGCGTGGAGGCTGTGGGGCGTGCTGGCGTCATGCTTTTTGGTGCACTTTTCGCGCTGCCTAAACTTAAAAATATCGCGCTGACGATTAAGCAAATCCATGTCGTGGGTGTTCAGTCGTTATTGATAATTATTGTGTCCGGTTTGTTCATAGGCATGGTAATGGCATTGCAGGGTTACACTATCCTGGTCGATTACGGCGCAGAAGGCAGCCTGGGACCAATGGTGGCACTGTCGTTGTTACGAGAGCTGGGGCCGGTGGTTACTGCGCTGCTTTTTGCCGGACGGGCTGGATCGGCGCTGACCGCTGAAATTGGTCTGATGAAAACCACAGAACAGCTCAGCAGCATGGAAATGATGGCGGTTGATCCGCTGCGTCGGGTTATTTCACCACGCTTTTGGGCAGGGTTGATATCGATGCCTATGCTGGCAGTCATTTTCAGCGCGGTAGGCATTTTGGGCGGTCATCTGGTGGGTGTTGACTGGCTGGGCGTAGATGCCGGTAGTTATTGGTCATTGATGCAATCGTCCGTTGATTTGGGCAGCGACGTGGGTAACGGCGTTATCAAAAGCCTCGTTTTTGCCATTGTTGTGACCTGGATTGCCATATTTAAGGGGTATGATTCAACGCCTACCTCAGAAGGCATTAGTAAAGCCACCACTGAAACGGTGGTATTTTCATCTTTAGCAGTATTGGGGCTGGATTTCGTGTTAACCGCCCTTATGTTCGGAATTGAGTAGGGGAGTAACATGAGCAAATATAAAGCGGAACTTATGGTGGGCGTGTTCGTCGTATTAACCGTCGGCGCAGTTTTACTGTTAGCACTGAAAGTGGCTAACCAGAGTATGACCACTGATGGTGATACTTATACGTTGTACGCAAAATTTGACAACATCGGCGGTCTAAAAGAGCGCTCAGCCGTAAAAGTGGGTGGTGTAACCATTGGTCGGGTGACGTCTATCAGCCTGGATAAGAAAGATTACACGCCGGTGGTTGAGCTGAGCATTATGGATAAATACAGCGAATTTCCCGAAACCAGTTCTGTCTCAATCCTGACATCAGGGTTACTGGGCGAGCAATATGTTGGTTTTCAGCCAGGGTTTTCGTTTGATGGCATCGCTAATCTGAAAGATGGCGATTATCTTCAGGATACAAAGTCAGCACTGGTACTGGAAGACCTGATTGGGCAGTTTCTGTTTAATCGCGGTGATAGTGACAATGGCGAATAAATTTTTAGTTAGGAGACTCGCAGTGAAAAAAATACTGTCAACATTTTGCATGACGCTTATGCTTATTACCGGTGCGGTTCAGGCGCAGGAAGTCAATCAGAAAAACCCCTATGAGATGATTGAAGACGTGGCTATGCGTACATTCGATCGCATCAAGGATAATCAGGCGTCTATCAAAAACAATCCTGAGCAGATGCGTACCATTATGAAAGAGGAGCTGCTGCCGTATATTGATTATAAGTTTGCTGCTTATAAAGTACTTGGTAAGTATGCATCGAAAGTTGAACGTGATGAACTGCAGGAGTTCGTGAAAGTATTCCGTGAGTACCTGATCACCACTTATGCGGTTGCAATGAACTATTACGATGACCAGGAAGTGGTATTTGAACCGGCGTCTGATGTAGGTGATGCCAGCTATGTTGTAGTGCGTGCTATTGTTAAAGATCCGAACCGCCCTGAAATCAAGGTTGCGTTTAAAGTTCGTAAAGACTCTAAAACGAATGAGTGGGGTGCTTTTGATATGGTTGCAGAAGGTATCAGCCTGCTGGATAGCAAGCGTAGTGAGTTTGAATCCATTATTCGTCAGGAAGGCATCCAGAAAGTGATCGATCTGATGCAAAGCAAAATCGACAATCCTGTCGAACTTGAAAAAGAAATGGATTTAAAGGAAAGTGCGTGAGTCTTTTTCAGGTAAATGATAAGGGCGTGGTCAGGGTGCATGGTCACCTTGATCGCGAGACGCTCTCAAAAAATTGGTGGTCGACGCTGTCGACATCTGAAAAGTCGATGTTAGAACGTCAGGGTAAATGTACGTTTGATTTAGCTGAAGTTGAGCGGGTTGACAGTGCCGGTCTGGCGTGGCTGATAAATGCTATCAGGGATGGCCGACAAAACAATGTTGAAGTAAAACTTACAGATGCTCCGGAAAAACTCATTAAACTCGCTAAAATCAGCGACGTCGATACCCTTTTACCTGTAGAATAGATTAAAAGTAACCAATACAGAGCAGAATGATTTATGGATGTAGCTGAAATTGAATCGATGCTTAAAGAAGCATTGGATCTTGCTGAAGTTCACGTCAAAAGTGACGGTTCTCATTATACGATTATTGCCGTGAGTGATGAGCTTGCACAATTAAGCCGCGTTAAACGTCAACAGGCTATTTATGCGCCACTGTCTGACAAAATTGCAGACGGTTCGATGCATGCAATATCAATAAAAACCTTCAGCGAAGCAGACTGGCAGCGTGAGCGCCAGTTTAATATCCCTCAATAATCCGAGTCTGCCCGTGGATAAACTTGTTATAAAAAAATCACCTGCGCTGCATGGTGAGGTACGAATTTCTGGTGCCAAAAATGCGGCCCTGCCATTGTTAATGACCAGTCTGTTAACGCAGGAACGCTGTCGGTATACCAATGTCCCTGCATTAAGAGACATCAATACCACCACTGCGCTGCTTAAAGAGCTGGGTGTTGGCGTTGAGAACAATGGTAACGGTGAAATCTGTTTGTCTGCAGGACAGCTCAATAGTGTTACCGCTTCTTACGACCTGGTGAAGACCATGCGTGCCTCAATACTTGTGCTGGGGCCGTTGCTGGCGAAATTTGGTAAAGCAAATGTGTCGCTTCCAGGTGGCTGCGCTATTGGCGCAAGACCAGTTAACTTGCATCTTGCCGGTCTCGAGCAAATGGGCGCCAGTATTGAGGTGGAAGAGGGCTACATTCGTGCGCATGTTGATGGACGTTTGCAGGGCGCCCGGATTTTCATGGACATGGTTAGTGTCGGTGCCACAGAGAACCTGATGATGGCTGCCGCGCTGGCTGAAGGCGAAACCGTACTGGAAAATGCAGCCCGCGAGCCGGAAATAGTAGATTTGGCAAACTGTCTGAAACAGATGGGGGCCAAAATTACCGGTGCAGGAACCGATAATATTCATATTACTGGTGTCCCGTCGCTGTCGGGTTGTGATTACCGGGTATTGCCTGATCGTATTGAAACCGGCACATTTTTAGTTGCAGCGGCAGTCTCGGGCGGCAAAATACGTTGTACCCATGCAGCGCCAGAAACGCTGGATGCGGTACTTAATAAGTTACAGCAGGCGGGTGCCAAAATTACCTGCGGGGATGACTGGATTGAGTTGGATATGGAGGGGAAAACCCCTAAGGCTGTGCACGTTAAAACTGCGCCTCATCCAGCGTTTCCAACTGACATGCAGGCACAGTTCGTGACACTGAACTGTATCGCTGAAGGTACCGGTGTGGTAACTGAAACCATTTTTGAAAACCGCTTCATGCACGTACCAGAGTTGCAACGTATGGGCGCTGAAATTGCGCTTGAGGCTAATAGTGCTGTCTCCAAGGGGACATCTAAGCTCAAAGGCGCTCCGGTAATGGCAACGGATCTACGGGCGTCTGCCAGCCTGGTGATAGCAGGCTTGATTGCTGAAGGTGAAACACACGTTACCCGAATTTATCATCTTGACCGGGGCTATGAGGCCATAGAGGAAAAGCTTGGCGGCCTAGGCGCTAATATTACCCGTGTCAGCGAGAGCTGAACATAGTCTTCTAAATAAGCAAGCGCAGCCGGTCTGCGCTTTTTTTATGTCTTGATGATGCTAGAGCCACTTCTGCGACTGATACGTATAGCTTTTATTCACAAAGGTACAAAAAAACATACGCGGTTAATTGATCGAATAACCCACTATTCGGAAAATATGGCAGAATTCGGCCAACTGTAGATGCATTGCGCTAAAAATACAGTATACTCTTGCGTAATCTTCAATCTGTCCGGTTTATGAAATAACTGAGAGCAGGGCTGTTGAAAATCTGGCAGGAGGCCAGGCGTTCAAAGAGACCTTTGGATTGTAGAGACGAATAAGAAAAAAGTGGTTTAACGAACGTATGCAGGGAAAAGTTGGTTTGAAATACGTTATTCTTCGGCTTCGTCCATATTTAGAGCTTCGCCACTCCATTCCGACTGTACTTTTCGCCATGATGGTAATGACAATGTTGTTCATTGGTGAACCGCCTTATGCGCTGGCGGATGAAAAGCAGGAAGAAGGAATTAAAACTGCGCAGCGGGATAATGTTTCCCATGCTGAAAAGCAGGACACTTCAGGCAAGCAAAATAATAGTTAGTGGGTGTTAAGCCGCTTCGGCGGCTTAACCTCCTAATTCTGCCACCGTTACATTCATATCCATCAATTCGCCATCGCGGCTTATCTGCAGCTTTAATTGTGTACCCGGTTCGGTTTCAGCAATCATATCCAGGGTTTTTGCTGCGCTTTCCAATTTAATGTCGTTGATAGCAAGAATAACATCATTAGGCTTCAGGCCCGCCTGCGCGGCAGGACTTTGTTTAGCAACCGCAGTTACCGTTACACCGGGGCGGTTAGCGATTTCCTGGCCAATGAAACCTAGCTGGCCGCGAGTAACGCGACCATCGGTAACAATTTCGTCCATCACGCGTTTTGCCAGCTCATAAGGGACAGCGAAATTAATACCATCGACATTTCTTACGCCATTTCTGCCATCGCGTACCTGGAAGTTCGCATTGGTGATACCGACCAGTACGCCATTGCTATCCACCAGAGCGCCACCTGAATTACCCTGATTCAAAACCGCATCAGTCTGGATAAAATCTACGAAGTTAGATAAACCTTTGCGACCTGCCCGGCTAACAATGCCATGGGTGACGGTTTGGCCTAAATCGAACGGATTGCCGATTGCCATAACCATGTCACCTACCGCCACATCAGGATCCTCTGATTGAGGGATGACGTGAAGGTTAACGCCATCGTCTACTTTCAACACCGCCAAATCAGTATATTGGTCATAGCCAACAATGTGAGCTTCGAGTATCTGGCCGTCCTGCACAGCTACAACAATACTGTCAGCGTTCTGTACAACATGGTTGTTAGTAAGAATGTAGCCTGATTCAGTCATGATGACACCGGAACCCAGGCTGGTGCGCTCACGCGGGCGGCTGCGATAAAAACCAACATCGTTCTCGATACTGACACTGTAGATGTTAACAACCGCAGGACCGGCTTTATTGACAGCGTCTTTGTAGGTGATGCGACTGGTACTGCTGCTACCTGGATTAAACACGTTTTGTGCAAAACCATCGCCCTGTCTCAGGTTGGGAACCAGAAAAAGCATGAGTGCTGCGACGATAATGCCAAGGAGCACGGATTTGAATAGAAAACTAAAAAATTGCCTGCTTGCCACGGTTTCTTCTTATATTAACGCCTCCGCAAAAATGTGGAGGGAGGCAATTTATCAGTGATTTTAAGAATAACATCGCCGATCCCGGAATGCCAAAAGAAACTGTAAATTGGCGCATAGCCAGTAACTTAGGCGACTTTCCATGTTTTGTAGCGACGGGTCAATTGCAAAAAAGAAAGCCACCCGAAGGTGGCTCTTATCTATCACACAAAAGTATTACTGGCGTATTACCAGATAGCGGGTAGAGGCGCCGCGCTTAATATTTAACGCTATCACGCCCTGTGAGGCGTCCATTGCTTCGCGCAATTCAGCGATACTCTCTACGCGCTGACGATTTACGCTCACAATCACGTCTTCAGGCTGCAGGC
>CAZOYR010000002.1:75810-82204 GCA_964584105.1 uncultured Alteromonas sp. | reverse complement strand
CTGCAAAAAAGCTTTGGCAGGAGCGTTACCGCTCCCGTCAGTCTGAGCAAAATTCACCTGGCAACGAGGCCGGTTAGCGCCGGTCAGCGACAGCCGCCTGTTCGAAAAAAGCACGACAAGCATCCTGAAAGTGCAGACTATCGCGTTGGGCCGCGGTGTTGGTTACGTTTTCTTGTCTGCGGTACCGGTGTTGCATAGTGTGCCCACCGGCTTCTTATTGTCTGAATGTACATAATTGCTCCGGCTCGCCACTAGCATCTGCGCCGCCGTCAGCGCGTTTTGTACCTCACATCTTATATGCGGAAGCACGCCCCAGTCCTGCCAGTTATCTTTGGTGTCGGGGTGGGTAAACTCTGCATAAGCGAATACCAGGTTGATATGTTGGCTCAATGCAACCGTCTTAGTCATATAGCCCAGCCCCATCGTGGGCATCCCAACAAGCGTTGCCCGTTCTGTGTGTTTCATCGTGTACGCCACAAACTCCCACGAGCCTGCTACAAAAGCAGAGGTAAGAATATAAACCGGTAAGTGTTCAGCTATCGGGTTGTCGGCAATTGGCTGAGAGACCAGTCGGGTACGGTTACTCTGTGTAAATCCGACATCAGCAATGTGTTTGCCGGCCGGAATGAAGTGGTTGAGAATATGTTGCGACAATGATAGTGACATCAATCCAGCATCGCGTAAATCAATAATCAGTGCGTTAGGTGCCGCTACTTGTCGGATGGCCTCGTCCCACTGTGCCTGCCAGTGTTCTGAGAGCATATCCCCTTCAATCGCAATATAGCCGATACCACCTTCGATGTGCTGCCACTGAAGGCTTCCGGGGTAAGGCTCAGATTGTTTTTCCGCAATACTGCTCATGCCAGCACGCCAGCGCACTTCAAAATTGGTATCGCCGCTCGCCTCAATAAGCATGGCTTCCACTTTTCGTTTAAACCGGCCAAAGCTAAAGCTGTTTTTAAACTCACCCTCACTGATTGCACGATGTAGTCGATGCGAAATCTTCGCGCGGTGCTTATCGACAAGGTATTGATTGTCAATTGTTCTTACCAGTGTCTGAAGGGCTGTTTCTACTTCCTGACTGCTCAGTGGTTGGTCGTCCACGCTGGCATGTACAGGAAGACAGAACAGCGCTAAACAGGCAGAGAGAATAAGGGTGATGATTTTGTAATTCATGAGCTTTCCTTGCAAATTAAGCGCTTAATATTTGTTCGGAAGAAAATATTTCAAGGAAAGGGGGGGGAGGAGTATTAAGAAAGTGACAATTCAGACCTGGTTTCAGATACAAAAAAACCGGGCTAAGCCCGGCTTTTTTAAAAATCGCTTTTCAAGCATCTTATGCAACAGTAACGTTGCTCGCCTGAGGACCTTTCTGGCCTTGTTCAACTTCAAAAGTCACTGTTTGACCTTCAGAAAGTGTTTTGAAACCATCAGAAACGATTGAACGGAAGTGAACAAAAACGTCCTTGCCGCCATTTTCAGGAGTGATGAAACCAAAACCTTTATCTTCGTTGAACCACTTAACTGTGCCGTTTACAGTGCAATAGATAGAACTTAGCTAATAGCGCATATGTAAATCTAAAGCCGACTTTAAAAAAGGGAATAGAGAAAAAACAGTGCAGTAGTAGTAAAGTGCTTTAATATCTAAAGCCCGTGCAGAGTATAGATAATCGCAGGGGCTGTCCAGTATTATTTTAATAAAATTTGCGGGTTACGCAAAAAAAGACCTCTTTGCCATCTATAGCATTGCCATACCGAATGCCACAGTCATCCTTCACTGACTTCAGGCGTACAGTAAAGGTTATAAAGTGTTTGTATGACGGCTTTAACCTCTTTGCTTGCCAGCGAGTAGTAGATGGTCTTAGCATCACTACGGGTATTTACCAGTCCTTCTTTGCGCAATACGCTCAGTTGCTGGGATAAGCTGGATTGTGGAATTTGAATGACTTCGTTAAGTTGGGATACTGACCGCTCTCCATCGTTCAGTAAGCACAACAGCATAAGGCGATGCTTATTAGCCATCGCCCTGAGCAATTCAGCGGCAAAACCTGCATTTTCTGCCATGTCCTGTAAATTCATAAAATCAGTGTGACCTTTTGGCGCGTTTAACTCCAATCATACCAACCAATAGTGCCGCGATGAATACGAATATTTCAACTGATCCCTGAGTCAGGTTCGCTATTCCCGGTCCGGGGCAGATGCCACTCAGTCCCCAGCCGATACCAAACAAAATTGCGCCGCCCAGTAACGGTGCATCCAGCCTGGTCTTGTCCGGCAGGTGACAGGGTTCATTGAACAATGTGCGCTTCGATGGCTTGATAAAAAACTGGTAAACCGGCAGGTACACGGTCAGGGCACCGCCCATAACAAACGCAAGAGTGGGGTCCCAGTCACCAAAAACATCCAGAAACGCCAGTACGCGCAGCGGATCCACCATGGTGGAAATGGTCAGGCCAGCGCCGAACAGCAAGCCCGCTATCAGAGCAGTTAGAATCTGTTTCATGATATTGTCCTTAAAAAACGTAGCGAACCAGAGAGACAGTAACGATGGCGCTACCCATAAACAGTAAGGTGGCAATCAACGAACGAAAAGATAATCGCGACAGGCCGCAAATACCATGTCCACTGGTGCACCCTGAACCCAGCCTTGTGCCCGCACCGACCAGTAAGCCTGCAGCGGTGAGCGTCAGTAAGCTACCGGGGATTCTGTCTGGTAATGTGTAGCCCGCCATAGCCGTAATTAACGGCGCAATGATGAGGCCGGCAAGAAATGCCCAGCGCCAGCCGCCTTCCTGTACTTTGGTCGTAAATGCCGAGGCGGTGATACCCGAAATACCGGCAATTCGCCCGTTAAACAACATAAGAACAAGCGCGCCGGCACCTATCAGCATGCCGCCTAAAAATCCCTGCAAAAAAAGGTCAGTTTGCATCTGCATTCTCCTGAGTGGTTAAAGGAATTTTTATGTACCGCGTTCCGTTATCTTCTGGTGCCGGCAGTTGTGCTCCCCACAAGTTCACCTGAAGAGAGGGGTATAATAGTTTGGGTACTGCCAGCGACTTATCACGTTTTGTACGTACTTTTATAAAGTCGCTTTCGCTCATATTATCATTTACATGAATATTTGACCGTCGACTTTCACCCACAGTGGTATGCAGACTCGCTGCTCGGTCGGACGGTGGGTAGTCGTGACATACCCAGATAGTGGTATTGTCACTTAAACAATGGATGCGGGAAATACTGTTATATAGCTGCGCCGCATCGCCACCAGGAAAGTCACAGCGCGCGGTGCCAACGTCCGGCATGAACAAAGTATCCCCGACAAAGATGTTGTCTTCGATTAAATAGCTGGTGCTATCTGAGGTGTGGCCAGGGGTAGCGATGACATTGATGGCTACATCACCAAGCATAAGGGTATCGCCTTCGCCGACCAGTATGTCATAAAGCGTAGAGAGGTCAGCGACCACCGGCTTATTGAAGCGCTGTGAAAAGCGCGCCTGCACTTCTCCTATCCCTTTACTGATCACCGTCTTTGCACCGGACTTTGCCTTCAGATAAGCCGCTGCGCTTAAATGATCGGCATGCGCGTGCGTATCGCAGATAAATTTTAAATGCAGATTTTCACTGTCGATAAAAGCAAGCTGTTCATCGGCAAGGCGGGTGCTGATGGTGCCTGCTGCGCTATCAAAATGAAGCACCGGGTCGATGATTGCTGCTTGTTTGGTCTGAAGGTCATGAACCACGTAGGTGCCTGTGCCAGTGGATTTATCGTAAAACGCTTTTACATGAATAGTCATAATGAAACCTTGCAAACTGATTACTTTAAATTGTATATTTATAATATACGAAATAAGCAGTGTGGTTTGCAAGCGTGATTGTCATTTTAACAATGTTAAGCGGAATAATAATTGGCCTGAGTCTTGGGGTACTTGGCGCGGGCGGGGCCATTCTGACCGTGCCTGCATTAATTTTTCTGGTCGGGCTGGATGAAAAGGCGGCCATTGCACATTCGCTGGTGGTGGTGGGCGTCATTGCTTTTACCGGCTCGCTGATTAATTTGCGTCGACGTGACAGCACCCCGGATGGCAAAACGCTGCTGCTGTTTGCGGTCTCAAGCGCGCCAGCAGCCGCCCTGGGCGCACTACTTGGGGCCGTGATCTCTGCTAATTGGCAAATGGGTATATTGGTAGCGCTGATGATTGTCGCTGCTACCAAAATGCTTCGCGGCCGTTCTGCTAATAAAGCGGCTAATGCAGGCGCGCTGAAAATCCTGGCGGTGGGGGCCGGAACTGGCGCAATCACCGGGCTGGTGGGCGTGGGAGGCGGCTTTCTGATAGTGCCTGCACTGATACTGTTTGCCGGCCTGTCAATGGTACAGGCCACCGCGACCAGTCTGGTTTTGATTGTATTGAACACGCTGGTGGCTGCGGTTTCGTTGGTTGTAACGGACAATGCACCGCAATGGCATGGGGCAGTACTCCTGACACTTTGTGGGTTTGGTATCGCCGGGGTAATTGCCGGTCAGTTCGTGGCCTCAAAATTACCGGCGCAAAAGGTACGCCGACTGTTTGCGTGGTGTTTGTTACTTATCGCTGCGTCTCTTGTCATCAGAACGCTTTCAATGCAAGGCTAGGAGGAGCCATGAAATCATTTCAGCAGTATGTCAGCGACATTATAAAAGATGTAAAGGAAACCGATGTGACTACCTTAGCAGACGCCCTGCACGCTTCCTGCTTAGTGATTGATATCAGAGAACCATCCGAGTGGGAGCAGGGTGTCATACCGTCTGCTGTATGCTGCCCCAGAGGAATTCTTGAAGGTAATATTGTTGCGCTGTTGGAAAAACGCACTGCAGGAAAAGCGCACGTGCCTGTTTACCTGTATTGCCGTTCTGGCGCGCGATCTGTTTTGGCCGCGCAATCGCTACAAAATATGGGGATTCATCACTGTTATTCTGTAAAAGGGGGGTATCAGGCCTGGCAAAATGCGGGATTGCCAGTTGCTGATCTTAAAGATGCCATTATTTGCTGATTGCGGCATACACACCGTGGGTTAGTGCCAGCAAATCTTCTGGAGCAAGACAAATATCAACGCCCCGCTTGCCAGCACTGACATACATGGCGGTAAATGCTTTAGCCTGCTCATCGATGACGGTAAACAGTTGTTGCCGCTGAGCCAGCGGGCTTACGGCACCGGGCAGATACCCGGTAAGCCGGCTGATTGCATCGCGCTCAGCCATCGCGGCTTTTTTTGTGCTGCACACCAATGCCAGCTTCTTTGTATCGAGCATTGCGCTAACAGGGACGAGTGCCACAGCCAGCCGGTCATCAGATAATTGGGCGACCAGTGTTTTGAATACCTGCTCAGCAGGAACATTTAATTTACTGGCCGCTTCTTCACCGTAGGAGCTGGCCGACGGGTCGTGGCCGAACTCGTGTACGGTAAACGGTATCTTTTTTCGCTGTAAAAGCTTGATCGCAGGCGTCATCAGGTATCCGGTGTCAGGGTAAGGGTGTAAATTGATTCACCGGGTAGTAACGGTGTGTCACGGCCCGATGCATAGTCATCAAAACCCGTTTTATAAAAGGGAGAGAGCGGGTGACCTGACTGGCCGCCGGGCAAAGTCAGAATGGCTTTTTCAAGCTCACCGGGACGCACAAAAAAGCGCTGTGATGCGCCAAAGGCCGGCCCTTGTACGGCGGGCATAAAGGTATCGCCGAAGCCACTGACAACCGGCATATTAAGATGCTTTCCAACCAATGGAACGGTGCTGGCGAAAGGGTGTGATACACGCAGTGCATTGACCTTTCCCCAGTTAAGATCATCCATGGTGCTGCCAGTACCAGCCTCGCTAAGCAATGCTTCTGTGCTCTTTTCAAAAGCAGTGAGTTTCAATGCTTGCCAGGATTTTAAATCAGCAGGCAACCAACTGTCAGGCTGCGCCTCCAGTAGTTGCCATATAGCCGGCTCAACCTGCCGTAACAATCCATTTGGTTTGTAGCCGCTTGCTTCCAGTTTGCTGAATATTGGTGACAACAGCATATTGATGAGCCGCGCTCTGAAGTGTTTTACCAGTGTATAGCCTACCGACGATTCACAGGCGCATGCCTGCCAGTTATCCAGCGCAGTCAGCGCCTGTGAATAATCACCGTCAGCCTGTGCCAGCGTGTCCTTTAACAGCGCATGCCATCGCGTTAAGAACAGCGCCTCGTTATCCAGTTGAATGGCATAAAAATCCTGTTCGTCAAACACCTCTTTTTCCATCAGACGCTGCTTGATTTGCTGACTTCTGGCACCCAACGCATACCCGCCGTCACCAAATCGCTGAAGTTCATCAGCAGAAATCACTCTGGCATTAGCGGTCCAGATGCGCGGATATTCTGGTGACTGATAAAC
>CAZOYR010000002.1:72804-75710 GCA_964584105.1 uncultured Alteromonas sp. | reverse complement strand
ACCCATTTTAGCGCATAACGCTGGCCATCAATCTCTCTGACTGGCCCGAATTCACTCATCGTGATGTTGTATGAATAGCTGCCATCGGGCAGGGCAATGTCTTCAATAACTTGCCAGGTGTCATGGTTATCATCCAGCGCCAACCAGTCGACGTTATCCAGGTTTGCGTTGGTAAAGCCCCAGGCAATTTTACCGTTGGTGCCAACCACCACACCCGGTAGCCCGGGAAGGGTCACGCCCGATACCTGTACTTGCTCGTCATCAGACTCTGACGGATAGTTAAGCTGTGCCCGGTACCAGATGATCGGTACGCGTAGACCAAGATGCATGTCATTGGCAATCATCGCGCTGTCGGAGTCGGTCAGGGCGCCGCTGACAGCCCAGTTATTGCTGCCGATGTCAGGCGGTGTTTCGCCGTGCCACAACGCAGTGACTGGCGCATTCAGTGACGGAATGTCACCTTTGTAAGGAGGGAGCATACTGCCATCCAGCGCTGCCTGATAGCGCGAAGGGGCATTTAAAAAATCCAGCATGGATTGCCCGAAGTACCGGGTAAGCCCGGTTCTGGCCAAATCCAGATTTACTTGCCCAAGCTGTAAGTCCATGTACATACTGAATACCACTAACAGGCTATCTTCCGGCGTCCAGGGCTTAGGCGTTGAAAATGTCAGCCAGTATTCAAAGGGCCGCGAGCCCATTTTGGATAAGGCAAAATTGACGCCTTGGGAGTAGCGCTGAAGTAACTGGCGTTGATCATCAGGTAACGTGGTTAGAATTTGTCGGGCCCGCTGACGAAACTGATGAAACCGTGCCTGCTTATCGACCTCAAGGGCGCGCTCGCCCACCCACTGTGACAGCTCACCGGCCGCGGCACGGCGCTGTAAATCCATCTGGAAAAACCGATCCTGGCCATGGGCCACGCCTAGTGCATAAGCCGCGTCCAGTCTGGAGTCGCCCCTGATGATCGCCTGACCGAGGTTGTCCCGTGCAATTACCGCTTTTGTTTCCAGACCAGGTGCGCGTACCGTTCCTTCCAGTTGCGGCAGACTCTGATTAAAAGTAAAAAAAACAGCGCCAGCGGCTAACAGCATTAAAATCAACAGACTGATAAATAACCATTTCATCCAATTTAGCACGTGAGTTACTCCTTGTTTTTCTCTATCCTATCGGGTATCACGCGCTAATTGAAGAATAAACCAGCAGGAGTCTACATGGGGCCGTTAATGCTCGACTGTGCAAGCTACGAGTTAAGCGCAGAAGAACGGGAGATTTTGCAACACCCCATGGTCGGGGGCGTCATTTTATTTAGCCGCAACTACCATGATAAACACCAGCTACGGGCTTTAACGCAGGAGATTCAACAAGCGGCCAAACGGCGACTGATCATCGGAGTCGACCATGAGGGCGGTCGGGTTCAGCGTTTTCGCGAGCAGTTTTCTACTATTCCCGCCATGGGTAATATTGCCCAGCTGGCCAGCAGCGCTGCCGATCAGGAAGCGCTTGCCTCAGCCTGTGGGCATGTTCTGGCATGGGAATTAAAACAAGTTGGTATAGATTTAAGCTTTGGCCCGGTACTGGATGTTAATCGCCAGTCAGAGGTCATCGGTGACCGGGCATTTTCCAGTGCGCCTGAGGAGGTGATCAGGATTGCACGCCCTCTTATTCATGCTATGCAGCATCAGGGCATGCCCGCCACCGCTAAGCACTTCCCCGGACATGGAAGCGTGGCGCCCGATTCGCATGTGGCGCTACCGGTGGATGAGCGTGAGCCAGAGGAAATAACCGCCGTTGATATGCACCCCTTTCGTGCGTTAATCGCCGATATCGATGCAATAATGCCTGCCCATGTTATTTACGCTCAGGCAGATGAAAACCCGGCCGGGTTCTCGCCATATTGGCTGCAGAGGATCCTGCGCCAGTCGCTGCAATTTAACGGGGTGATATTCTCGGATGATCTCTCTATGCACGGCGCTAGCGCTGCCGGCAATTATACAGAGCGGGCCGAAGCGGCACTAAATGCCGGGTGCGATATGGTGCTGGCCTGTAATAATGCCGCCGGTGCAATTCACATTCTGGATAACCTGAGTGAGTTCACACATCAAAATTCGCGTCTTGAGACACTGCTTGCCCGTCGTCCGGCGGCAGATGCTGATAATCATTATCAACACGCCAGTAAATTGTTAGCACGCTATGACCGTTAATTATAAATGGATTGGGCTAAGTACGCTAAGCAGTGTGGTCATGTGGTTGTATCTGTCAACCACGGGATTAACCGATGAGCAGGCGGTTACCGGTGGACTGACGGTCCTGGTGGCGATGCTGTGGATCACCGAGGCGTTGCCGTTAGGCCTGACCGCATTGATACCGTTTGTGGCATTCCCCATGGCGGGCGTAATGACCTACAACCAGGCTGCCAGTGCACTGGGTAGCCATGTGATCCTGTTGCTGATGGGCGCCTTTATGTTATCTAAATCGCTTGAAAAATCCGGCGTTCACCGGCGTCTCGCGGTTTATATGATACAGCTTACCGGGGCCGGCAGTGCCAGGCGCCTGGTGATTGCCTTCATGCTGACCTCGGCGCTGCTCAGTATGTGGATATCAAACACTGCCACTGCACTGATGCTGCTGCCTATTGCTATGGCAATTATTCACTCAATGCAGTCGCCACGTCTTGCCGCCGCGCTGCTGTTGGGCGTAGCGTATGCGGCCAGTGTCGGCGGTATCGGCACGCCCATTGGTACGCCGCCTAATATTATATTTATGAGTGTGTACACCCAGACCACCGGCGAGCAAATCAGTTTTTTAAACTGGATGAGCACAGCGGTACCTATCGTGCTGACCGGTATTCCTTTAATGGCGATATGGTTAACGCGTAATGTCGGACCGATGCCTGATATCGACTTACC
>CAZOYR010000002.1:63008-72704 GCA_964584105.1 uncultured Alteromonas sp. | reverse complement strand
TGGTTCAGGCTGCGGGCCAGTACAAAAAAGTAATCCGATAGCCGGTTGATATAAGCCAGTGCCGCCGCGCTGACATCCTGGTTTTTTGCCACGCTTACCAGGGTTCTTTCTGCGCGCCGGCACACGGTTCTGCATACATGTGCCTGTGCGGCAGCGTGGCAGCCACCGGGCAAAATAAAGTGAGTTTGCGCAGGGAGGGTGTCACTAAGTGCATCAATTTGCTGCTCAAGCGCGGTGACATCATTATCGTGTAATGACGATGTTGCAGAGATGACATACCCTAGCTGGAACAGATGCTGCTGAACATGTTGCAGATAATCCTGATGTATTTCGGATAAACTGATCAGCACACCAATGTGGCTGTTCAGTTCATCAATATCGCCATAACAGCGCAGAATGTCATCATCCTTACTGACTTTAATCGGCTTATCGGCATAAATACGCGTCTGCCCTTTATCACCACCCCGGGTATAAATTTTCATTTAGAAGCTCTCCGGCGTTTTAAAGCGTCTGATTTTAACCACCATGCCAAAAAGCGGGTGGTCAAAATAATGCAACTGCTTGCTGATAACCCGGCGCATCTGATGAAACGGGACGGCAACCAGCTCGTATTCCGGTTGCGTGTCAGCATCTGCAGATGCATCAACCGGAATGGGCTGGCGATAAAACAACTTGGAGTCGATATGCAGATAGGGCACTCTGTTGATATTCTTCAAGTATACTTTCAGATAGCCGTCAATCTGCCAGAGCGGACCTGCGCTCCCCGATGACATGATATCCATTGGCGTGTCGCGCTTATCCTCTTCGCCAGATTGCGCGGCTGCCAGCATCTGATTAAATGTCACCGGCTGTGCGCTTTGTAGTCGTTTTTGTAACGCAGAGAAAAAATCTTCCTGCTCGTTTGCATTGGCTTCCACCGCATCTGCATCGGGCGTGAGTATTTCAAGCGTCGTTTTTGCCAGCCCCTTTTCGGTAAACGCCTCGCTGTAATCTTTGCCTGCGAATAGTCTTACCGACGCGGCATTATTCTGGCCGAATGCTACCGGCTGACGCCAGGTAGTGTGCAGCAAGCGTGTCAGGCCGCGTGTCTGGCGAATCTGCTGTGACAATTTTGTCAGTTCACGGGCATCGCCGGGCAGTATGTGAGGCGTGCCGTCGAAATCGTCCCGTCCTTCCGGCACAATGGGCATTTCATCAGGGTAGGGCAGCCGGTTATCTGGCTGATAGATTGTCCATTGATTATCTTTCCAGCTGATCCATGGATGTTCAGGTTCACAAAATTGCACATCCGGAATCTGAATAGTCTGCGGCGCGGGCCCGTGAAATTCCAGCCATAAGCTGGCAGCTTCAGCAAGGCTCACGGTTTCCGCAGGCTGGCTTACATTCAAAGTGGATGCTTGTGGAGGCTGCAGAGCGTCTGCGTTATCCGCCTTCTCACTGTCTTTTATCACCTCATCCAAATCGAAGGTTGGACGATAGCCGGTGATAAAAGGCAGTGAACGTTTCTTTACCCAGAGTGGTGAATCGGGTTTGCCACAGATGGGCAACGTTTGCTTTAGCCGGCTGATGTCCGGTTGAAACAATGCACTGAGTAAATCCCAGCGTGCCTGCGCCTTGCCCAGACCCGGCGTATATTCGAATTGCTCTTTCAGTGATGTCAGTGACTGTCCACGGTCAAAAAGAATCACTTCGACATCAAACCACCAGTCCTGCTGAGCCTGCGCGGCAACAGGCACTATACTCAGTGACAGGGCGATGAATGCATACAGCGCTTGTCTCATTTAGCGCGTCTCCCGGGAAAAGTCATTAAGTACTCCTTCGATAAGGGCAATACGATCTTTGGCTGAATCGGTCTTACTAACGATTTTCAGCTTCTGACTGCCTTCAAATTTGAATGTCTCGGGCTTGGTTTGTACCAGTTTAATTATGTAGCCCGGGTCCACGCTGGTATCTTCCCTGAAGTCTATCGTACCGCCGGCAGCAGACAAATCTATTTTTAAAATGCCCAGCGAGCGGGCGATAAGTTTAAGCTCTGCCACCTTGACCAGATTCTTTGCTGCATCCGGCAACAAGCCAAAGCGGTCAATGAGCGCGACCTGGAACTCATCAATGTCATCTTTGGTATTACAGCTGGCCAACTGCTTGTACAACGAAAGCCGTGTATTCACATCAGGTATGTAATCTTCGGGCAGCAGGGCCGGTATTCTAAGCTCGACATCGGTCTGTCCGGCCAGGCTGTCGTCCAGTGACGGTTCCCGCCCTTCTTTTAATGCGGTAACAGCCTGATCCAGCATATCCATATACAGCGAAAAGCCTACGGTCGCCATTTGGCCTGATTGATCATCGCCAAGTAACTCACCAGCGCCACGTATTTCCAAATCATGGGTCGCCAGCGCAAAGCCGGCGCCTAAGTCCTCAAGATTAGAAATCGCTTCTAGTCGCTTGGCCGCATCGCGCGTCATGCGTTTAGGATGCGGTGTCAGCAAATAGGAATAGGCCTGATGATGCGAACGTCCCACGCGTCCGCGTAACTGGTGAAGCTGCGCCAATCCCAGGTTATCGGCCCGGTCCATGATGATCGTGTTCGCGGTGGGTACATCAATACCGGTTTCAATGATAGTAGTGCACACCAGCACATTATAGCGCTGGTGGTAGAAGTCGCTCATGATGGACTCAAGCTCACGCTCGCGCATTTGTCCGTGACCGATGGCAATGCGTGCCTCTGGCACAATCTCTGCGATCTCCTGCGCGGTTTTCTCAATGGTATCGACTTCATTATGCAGAAAATACACCTGCCCACCGCGCAATATTTCACGCATGATGGCTTCGCGGATCACCGGTTTGTTGCGCTGCTGTACAAAGGTCTTGATAGAAAGACGTTTGGCCGGTGCGGTGGCGATAATAGATAAATCCCGCATACCTGACAGCGACATATTCAGCGTGCGGGGTATTGGTGTTGCTGTAAGCGTGAGAATATCCACATCAGCGCGCAGTGATTTGAACTTTTCTTTCTGGCGCACACCAAAGCGGTGTTCTTCGTCGATAATAACCAGCCCCAAATCACTGAATTTTATGTCATCACTTAGCAGTTTATGGGTACCCACCACGATATCTACCTGACCGTTGCTGATCCCCTCAATAACCGACTTTTGTGCCTTGCCACTGACAAAGCGGCTCATCACCTGAATATTGAATGGCCATTGTGCAAACCGGTCTTTGAAGTTCTCGTAGTGTTGCTGGGCAAGCAGGGTGGTGGGTACCAGTATGGCAACCTGCTTGCCCTGATTGGCAGCCAGAAATGCAGCACGCATGGCCACTTCGGTCTTACCAAAGCCCACGTCACCGCATACCAGGCGATCCATCGCCTGAGGGCTGCCCATATCCTGAATTACTGCATTGATAGCCTGCTGCTGGTCGGCTGTTTCTTCAAACGGGAAACTGTCTGCAAAGGTCTGATACTCTTCCCACTCAATTTTGTAAGAAAAGCCAGGGTTAGCCGCTCGCTTGGCGTAAACGTCGAGCAGTTCTGCCGCCACATCGCGCACCCGTTCCGCGGCTTTTTGCTTGGCTTTGGTCCAGGCATCTGAGCCAAGCGCATGCAGCGGTGCATGGTCAACATCCCCCCCGGTATAGCGGGAAATATAGTGAAGCGAAGAGACGGGCACATAAAGTTTCGACTGCTTGGCGTACTCGATGCACACATATTCTGTTGTGACGCCGCCGGCATCCAGGGTTTGCAGGCCGATATACCGCCCGACACCATGATCAAGATGAACCACCGGCTGACCAACTGACAATTCTGCCAGGTTGCGTATCACCGCGCTTTCATCGGTGGTCGCTCTTTTTTCCCGCAGACGGCGCTGGCTTATCTTATAGCCCAGCAGTTCTGTTTCAGTAATGATGAACAGCTGACAGTGCTTTTCCTGCCAGGTAAAACTATTTTCTACCAGTCCAATAGCAATACCCATTGGCGCGTCGCTGTCACAAAAAGCCTGATAGGAATCAAAATGTGTTGGCCGGATATCACTTTTTCGAAGTATTTCCAGCAGATTTTCCTGACGGCCCGCCGATTCGGCAATGAACAGGGTTCTGCCGTTATTCCCGGCTGCATTGCTCAGGATTGAAAGCAGTGCTTCAGCCTGTTGTTTCTTCTGCGGATTTAACGCAATCTCGGTTAGCTTTTGACTAGGCGCATTGTGCTGTCCGGCTTTGTTGTCCAGCGGTTCAGATTTCAGCGAGATACGCGGCCATTGTTTGATGTGTTCAAACAATGCATTGATAGGCAAAAACAGCTCGTCGGGTTTAAGCAGCGGCCGGGTAACATTGTAGCGGTGCTGTTCGTAACGCTCATTTACATCATTCCAGAAAAAATCGCTGGCCTGCTGTAAATCACCATGCAACATGAGCGTGGTGTGCGGGTGCAGGTAATCAAACAAGGTTGCCGTTTTATCGAAAAACAGGGGTAAATAGTATTCAATACCCGCCGGCATAGTGCCTTTACTTACCTGGGCAAATACCGACTCCTGCGCCTGACTGGCTTCAAACCGGTCAAGAAACTGCTGTCTGAAAAGCGAAATCGCGTCTTTATCTGTGGGAAATTCACGAGCTGGTAGCAGACGTATCTCGTCGACCTCTTCTGCCGACCGTTGGGTTTCGGGGTCAAAAAACCGGATGCTTTCAATTTCATCGTCAAACAAATCAAGACGGAACGGGCGTTCACTGCCCATGGGAAACAAATCAATGATAGATCCGCGCACACAGAATTCGCTGTGGCTCATTACCTGACTGACATGCAGATAACCCGCCTGCTCAAGATTGCGTCTGAATTGCTCCCGGTCAATGGTCTGCCCTTTATTTAACATCAGCAGATATTTATTGAGATAATCAACCGGGGCGAGTCGCTGCATCAGCGTGTTGACAGGAACAATGAACAAGCCCTGGCGCTGCGAACTGAAGTGATACAGGGTTTCTAACCGCTGTGAAATAATATCCTGATGAGGCGAAAACATGTCATAGGGCAGGGTTTCCCAGTCCGGAAACAGCGTGATATGTCTGTCGCCGGACGGCAGAAAGAACGCGATTTCG
This sequence comes from uncultured Alteromonas sp., assembly GCA_964584105.1. Taxonomy (GTDB): domain Bacteria; phylum Pseudomonadota; class Gammaproteobacteria; order Enterobacterales; family Alteromonadaceae; genus Alteromonas. The sequence goes on along the minus strand of CAZOYR010000002.1, from coordinate 67,619 downwards.
CGCTGAAGCTTCATGGCCGATGGGGTATCTGCTGTAAGCAGTACAACCGGGCCCTGACTGTTTTCAAACGCAGTGGCAGCGGCAAGGGCATGACTGCTACCTTGTAGATGTCCCCATTGCTGGTGGTCCTGTGTTCGGCCTTCGGTCTTTTTCTTTGGAAGTGGCAGAGTTGTGTTTTTTACTGTCATATCACCTGATACTTAACGTGGTTGAAAGGCCTGAAACGATACGGAGATCTACTCGTCGCCTCTGGCTTGCGCGCGTTTACGCAACTGCAAAGTTTGCAAATGCAGGCTGGCCCGAACCAGTAACTCCTGATCCTGCTCGCGTATGCGGGTAAAAATAAAAGCTATATGGTAATCATCTTCGTTCTGCTGACAAGTAATAACTTCGCCGTAACAAAAAATAGCGGCCGCTTCTTCGCTTAAAAACAGTTTAATTTGCGCCGCTGTACCGACCTCAAGCGGTGAGGGGCTGTGAATCACGATACCGCCGCCACCGAACTTTACGGTGAGAAAACGGTATTCCGGTTCGTCCTGTTGATGAAGAATGTAGGACATCATCAAGTCGATTTTCTTCGACTGATGATTCAGATAGTCTGCCAGGGCTGAGGCATGATCGCTTAGGCCCCGTAAAGGTCTTAGCGCAGCTGCGTCAAGCGCAGACATCTCAGAAGCAATTCGAAATGCGTATGGCATCGAATCTTCCAACTCCGAGTAAGCCGGTAACACCTCGTCACTGCCAAGGGGTTTAATGTTTGCTTTCAGCTCGTGATTGATCACGTAGAACTCATCGAACTGCGCTTTTTTTTCTTCCAGCGACAAAGTGTCCATATTGTTTACCACCTAATTCTTGTAGGACTACACGCTTGCACGTAGACTATACCTGAGTATATCAGTATTTTTGAGTGCCGGTTACGACCCGCCAGGGCGTCGTTGTTTCACGGCGTGCAGCACTTAGCACCGGGCCCGTGGAACGTGTCTTGTAAAAGTGAATAAGCTGCCACCTATCAATTCGATCAAATGACGGACCGATATGTTTCATCCGATATCAGCCTTTATCGCCTGGCGGTATTCCACCGCGGGTAAACAGAACAGCTTTGTCTCTTTTATCAACCGGTTTTCTGTCGCCGGTATTGCGCTTGGCCTGATGGCGCTGATCGTCGTCGTCTCGGTTATGAATGGGTTCGAAGCGCAGTTGAAAGCCCGTATTCTGGGGCTGGTGCCTCATGTAGTTGTCAGCCATTCGGATGACGTCGATCCGGTACAACTTAAGAAACTGGATAACGTAAGCGGGGTGTCGCCGTTTTTAGAAGCGCAGGGTGTATTGCAATCCAAAAGTGGATTGCGTGGCGTGCAGATACAGGGCGTGATGGCAGAAGATATGCGAAAGCAAAATAGTGTGCTGAATGACAGCATGCAACTGGGTCAGCTTTCTTCCATGACGCCGGGCAGTTTTACCGTAATAATCAGCCAGTCGCTGGGCCGTCAGTTACAGGTGGGTGTAGGCGATAAAGTCAGAGTATTAATGGCAGGGGCCAGTGTGTATACGCCGTTTGGTCGTTTGCCAAGCCAGCGGCTGGTGACTGTCGCAGGGGTGCACAATGTGGGCTCCAGGCTGGACGAAAAGATCATCTTCATGGCATTACCTGATTTGAAAAAGATGTTACGCCGGAGCGCGGACAGTCCTGCTGACTTTCGTCTTTTTCTTGGCGATGCTTTTGCCTATCAGCAAACCGTGCAACAACTTGATGAGGCAGACATAGAGAGTGAAAACTGGCGGACGCGCCAGGGGCCACTCTTTGATGCCGTTAAAATGGAAGGCAACATGATGTTCCTGATGCTCATTCTCATTATAGCGGTCGCGGCGTTTAATATTGTGTCGGCACTGGTAATGGTGGTCAGTGAAAAACAAGGTGATATTGCGATTCTTCAGACCCAGGGATTAAGCCGTACCAAGCTGATGGCTGTTTTTATGCTTAACGGTGTATTTAATGGCGTGAAAGGTGCCGCAATTGGGTTGATACTTGGCGTACTCATTGCGCTTGAGCTTAACACGCTACTTGAATGGATGGGTGTTAGCCTGGCGTTATCCGCCGATGGTGCAGCCGTGCCGGTAGACATACGGCTGTCTCAGGTTGCCTTATACACGTTGTTTTCATTATTACTGTGTTTTCTGGCCAGTTTGTACCCGGCACTGCGAGCGATGCGAACCCAGCCAGCCACCGCACTTCAGAACGATTAGCAACAACGGGGTTGGGTGCGCAAACTTTGGGGTGCAACCACCGGCTAAATTACTTATAATTCCCGTCCTTTTATTTTTAGGTTGGTAGGCCACATGACAAAGAATTTTATTACCTCGCAGTCTTTATTACAGGATTCCTTTCGTCTGGCAGCCAAAGTCTATGAAGATGGCTTTCGCCCCGATTTCATCGTCGGGATCTGGCGAGGTGGTGCACCCATCGGGATTGCGGTTCAGGAATTTTTTGAATTTAAAGAAAATCCTACAGACCACATCGCAGTAAGAACGTCTTCCTACTATGGAATCAACAAGCAGTCTAAAGAAATTCGCGTACACGGTTTGCACTATCTGGTTGAAAATGCCAATGCAAACGACAAGCTGCTGATTGTCGATGATGTATTTGATTCTGGTCGAAGTGTCGATGCCCTTATCAGTCAAATTAACAAATTAATGCGCCTGAATACGCCTACCGATATGCGTATAGCCTGTCCTTGGTATAAGCCGCAGAACAACAAGACAGACATTGTTCCTGATTACTACATCAATCAGTCTGATGAGTGGTTAGTGTTCCCGCATGAAATTGCCGGGCTTAGTGAAGAGGAAATTCGGGAAGGAAAGTCCGAGCTTTCCGGTGTTATGGATATTCTGTTTAAGTAAATACGCCTTCCACAAAAAGCCGGTGTCTTTTTACAGAGTACCGGCTTTTTTTATCTTTTTTGAAACCACTGACACTTGTCTGTTACTGGCGCGGCTGCAGATAGTCGCCGCGGCTTGTCTTATCTGATTGAACACGCTTTACAATATTCAGCTTCCCATAGCTTGTCTCTCCCCTTATTTGTGTAAATTTCTTGTTATCAGCTGTTTACTTTTGCGTCACAATTGGCCATGGTAATAATGTAATACAATATTACGTTTATTAAGAAATATATAGTAGGGAGAAATCACTCAATGGTAGCGAACATACGGCAGTGGGTATGGGGCGCTGGTTTGGTGCTTGGACTGAGCACGCAAGCAGCTAGCGCAGATATGATCAACACAGACTTTTCATCTGGCTTTTCGGGCTGGCGCGCAGAGGTTATTTCGTTTAATTATCCGTCGGGGATGGATAGCAGTGAAACGGGGAACATCTTCAGTCAGTTCGAAGACAACTTTTCTTTGTCTGACAATGGGGTAACGCTGACCACGTCATCGGATACGATGAATGATTACTGGTCTGTGAGTATGTTTCAGGAAGTCATACTGTCTGAGGAGATACAGACGCTTTCACTGAACCTTCAGACATCGCTGAGCGATACCGCAACCGATTTATTTTATGTACAACTTCGCGATCTGAGCACCAACGATGCTATCGATCTTACCGCAGGCGGACAGTTCGATATAAGTGGCTGGGCGGGGCAATGGGTGAGCCTGGAGTTTGGCGTCATGGATTTTGACTTTATTCCTGCTGACAGTATTTCGGTAAGCGATATCTCACTGTCCTATGCAACAGTGCCTGCGCCCGCAACTGGTCTTTTACTTATGGTAGGTGCGCTGGCCGCTTTACGGCGCAAAACACTCTAATACACAACGCTCAAAGTCAGGAAGCCGTCGACTTTTTTTGCAATTTTCAGGAGCTATGATAATGAAACGTTTGTCTTTACAGGCGCTGTTTAATCACCAGCGCATACCTGCCGCCACGCGCGTGGGCGCCATTGCAGTGGCAGGGTTGTTTTCTTCGCTTGCTTCAGCGGACTGGGAACCCGTTGAAGGGGTCACAGTGACTCAGGGAAAACCTGTGTATGTCCGGGGAGAAGGTTTTTATACCGATAATCAAGTCACGCTTCCGGCCGCGGATGCTTCCCATGATGCGATGCGCCTGGTTATTACTGACAGTAGTCACTCGGTTCAAAACGCCGATGGTGTGACAGATAACGGTGCGCCTTATTTTGAATTAAACAGCGTCTCACAGGCGATACGCATTCAGTTTGCAATGCAGCGCTCACGTCCAGCGTATAGCGCCGAAGTTCACGCATTCACACAAACAGGCAGGCCAAATCCCACTGTAAACGGGCCCATCAGCTTTGATAATGCCAGTGTTCACGACCCGTCAGTAATCCGGCTGGATAGCGGTGAATTTTATGTGTTTGGCTCTCATCTGGCTGCAGCTAAAAGTGACGACCTGATGAACTGGTATTCGGTGGCCGGCGATGGTGTTGAAAACAGCCCGTTTTTTGATACGTACGAAGAAGAAGCTGCCGAGGGTATTGCCTGGTCAGGGGGCACTGTAGGTTCCTGGGCTGCTGATGTCATTCAGCTTGAAGATGGTAAGTATTACTTTTACTACAACCATTGCGCGTCGGTGGACAGTGACTTATGTGATGCATCACGATC
>CAZOYR010000002.1:60301-62908 GCA_964584105.1 uncultured Alteromonas sp. | reverse complement strand
GGCAGTGATAACGGCTACATGGCCCCGGGCCATAATTCTGCCTACTATGACGAAGAAACCGGCCGGCATTATGTGATTTTCCACACGCGTTTCCCGCAACGGGGTGAAGGACACGAGATTCGTGTTCATGAAATGTTTATCAATGATGATGACTGGCTGATTGCCTCGCCACATCGATATGTGCCCATTGAGGGAGAGAACATCGTGGATAGGCACGATCTCACGGGGACTTATCGGTTCGTGAATCACGAGAAGGACATAAACCGGGAAGCCAAAGTTTCCCGTTATCTGCGACTTGATGTAAACGGTCGTATCGGGGGGGATTACACCGGATCATACCGACTCCGTGGAGATAACAGACTGACACTATGGATTGATGAGGTGGGTACATTTGAGGGCGTGGCTGTATGGCAGTATAACGATAATATTCAAAAGCTTGTGCCCACATTTACTGCCCTGGCGACCAGCGGGGAATCAGTTTGGGGAACGCAAATTCCGGATATGTCTGTGGATGAAGCGGTTCAGGCGACGGTCGATGCGCTGAGTGTTCCTGCTCTTGCCAGTAATAATATCGTGTTGCCAGGGACCGGGGCGCTGGGTGCGACAATCAACTGGACTTCAGATAATGAAAACGTGGTGAGTAAAGAGGGTCGGGTTATCAGACCCGCGCCGGGAGCCGCTGATGCCACTGTTACTTTAACAGCCACCGTTACACTGGATGGTCAGACACAAACACGCACCTTCACCGTTGAGGTTCCGGCGCGCAAATTATTTAATCGTATCGCACTTTATCAGTTCGAGAATAATCTGAGTGATTCGCTGGCGATCCAGTCTGAAGGACGGGTGGTTACCGGGACACCTGACAATTTACAGGGGAATGTCGCGTATTCAACAGGTCACAACCAACAGGGCGTATGGTTGCAAAATGGCAATGGTGTGCGCTTACCGGACGGGCTAATCGACAACAATGCTTACACGGTGTCCCTGTGGCTGAACCCATCACAATTGTCACAGTTTACTCCCGCTTTCTTCGGCGCAGCAGCTACCGATAACTGGATTAGTCTGGTGCCATGGAGCTGGGATGGCAATACCATGTTGTGGCGTGGAAGTGTCGCCTGGTATGACGCCTCTGCCGGTTTCCAGATACCTGTCGACACCTGGAGTCATGTTGCTTTTAGCGTAGATAATGGCACTGTCCGTCTTTATGTAAACGGTGAACGTGTCTATTCGGGTACAGGATTCAACGATGTGTTTAGCGGTACCAATGGTACATTTGCCATTGGTGTTAATTACTGGGACACGCCGTATCAGGGCTTAATCGATGAGTTGGCCGTCTATGACGACGCGCTCACACAAGCAGAAATTGTTGCGCTGGATATTGAAAGACAGCCTTCTGAGCAGTTACTCGAGCAAGCCGCTGATAAACTTGATTTAGGCAATATCCACGCGGTTAAGTCAGATTTGACATTGCCTGCCACCGGTCTGTTTGCCGCAACGGTTAGTTGGACGTCATCCAATCCTGAGATCATCAACAGTCAGGGGGAAATCTCCCGTCCAGAAGAAAATGCGCCGGATGCGACGGTCACGTTGACTGCAACTATCAGCCTTGATGGAAACGTCACCACGCGGAAATTTGCCGTTACTGTGCGATCGTTAGGGCCGGTAACGCCGATCGCCGATTTTAATTTTGATGCACTGACGCTGGACGATGCTACCGGCAACTTTGCTGCAGGCATTCCTACAGGGGCACAGCTCAATACCACCGGCACGGCACCTGCCTTTACCGGTGGCATTGATAGTATGGGATTGATGCTTGACGGTCAGTCTGGTGTAAGTTTGCCCGACAACATCATTCAAAGCGATAGATACAGTGTGGCTCTCTGGCTGAATCCAACAGAGCTGACCATGTTCACATCTGCCATATTTGGCTATGCCACAGCGGATAGCTGGGTCAGTCTGGTGCCTCGTGGTCACGATGGTGTGTCACAAAACACCATGATTTGGTCGGGTACCCAGTGGTATGACGCCGGTATCGGCAAACAGCTTCCGGTCAACGCATGGTCGCATGTTGTGTATACAGTGGACGACGATGTGCTAACGGTGTATCTCAACGGAGAGCAAGTATACAAAAATACAGGTTTTCCTGATGTTTTTTCCAATCAGCCATCAACCGGACTGAGTATTGGTGTCAATTTCTGGGATACCCCTTACAAAGGGATTGTTGATGAACTTAAAATTTATGATGAGCCCATTACCCCGCAGGATGTGATGCAGTTATATTCCTCTGCGCAGGATAAGTAACGAGCAGAGTAATCATTCAGACTTAAAGCGGCCTGCTCTGGCCGCTTTTTATATCAGACATTTTTAATCATCAAAATAAAACTTATCGTGAAAGGTATAAACCCACTCTGGTTTGTATACCACTAGCAGCGTAATAGCGGTTCCATTTAATAGTGCTTCAGGAAAGAGCATCAGTGGAATGATCATAAGATAGTTATCAACAACGGCGTACGTATCGTAAATACCCTCTAAAACATAGTAGCCGGCGAGCGTTAGCATACTGACGCCCAATACTGCCGCTGCAGGAATGAACGCACATAAAAAAAT
>CAZOYR010000002.1:1627-60201 GCA_964584105.1 uncultured Alteromonas sp. | reverse complement strand
CGGAACAGCCAGAATAGCAACAGCAGCGCGGTTGCATTGACAGTAGCCAGCCGGGTGGGAGCTGCTGCAAAGGCCGCTTTGATATCTGTCTTGCGATAAATGTGGGTAACACTTAATAAAAACAGGAGTAAAGCAGCGGTTTGCAGCGCAGTCATGTCAGTTTTAGCCTAATCGTTGTAAACCGCCCATATTGGCGCATGATCAGAGGGTTTCTCTATGCCTCTGAGTTCGTAATCGATGCCGGTTTCCTGCAGGGTATTGTGCAGTGCAGGCGTTGCCAGGATAAGGTCTATGCGCAGGCCACGGTTATCTAAAAAGCCTTTTGAGCGATAATCGAACCAGCTGTACTGATCGTCCGTTTCCGGATGCTGATCTCTGAAGCTGTCTGTCAGTCCCCAGTCGTAAAGTTTTTGGATCCATTCTCTTTCTTCCGGCAAGAAACTGCACTTTCCGGTACGCAACCAGCGCTTTTTATTCTGCTCGCCAATACCAATATCAATATCCTGCGGGGAGATGTTCAAATCGCCCATAACAACAATATCATCGTTCTGACTGTGGTGGTCTGAAAGATACGCCGACAAATCTGCATAGAACTTGCGTTTAGCCGGAAATTTGGTCTCATGGTCGCGGTTTTCTCCCTGGGGAAAATAACCGTTAAGCACAGTAAGCGGCTTTGTTCTGCCTTGTGAAAATGTCAGCATAATCATTCTGCGCTGTGCATCGTCATCATCGGTGGGAAAGCCATACTGCACGTGGTCAGGCGCAATTTTTGTTAAGAACGCCACGCCATAATGGCTTTTCTGGCCATGATAAAAAACATGGTAGCCCATGTCGCGCACCGCCTCTTCAGGAAATTGTTCGTTCTGTACTTTTATTTCCTGTAAACCGATGATGTCTGGTTCGTGCTTATCGATAATCGCCTGCAACTGGTGTAAACGGGCTCTGATGCCATTAATGTTAAATGAGATAAATTTCATAGTGCTTTGCAACTGTCTGTTTATAATTTTAATTGTATTATGCCGGATGCTGTTGTCGATGCGTAAAGGTATTGGCGCATATCTGAAGTCCGTCAAAAAGCTGGTTGGCAACATCAGTACATCTATCAACATCCACATTGTGGTGCTGCACGTACTCAAGTCCATGCTCAACAAACTCCGGCCAACGCTCGCCCAGTGTGATCATTTGTTGATAATAGGCGGTCGGCAGTGCGTCGTACCCGGCGTGGTTTAACCAGCGATATAGAATTTTGGCGCCCATTGATGACCCCATCCATACATAAGCACCAGCCAGTGCTGATTCAGGTGAATCGGGCTGCGCTATGAGAGGAAAATCCGGGTACTCAGGTTCGCGTCCAAGGGCCGTCAGGTCCTGACTGACCGCGTGCATCACCGAATCGGCGTCAATGAATTCGCTCAGTGAGTCAGTATTTTGTATATAATTTGAGACACAGTTGTGAAAACTGGCTAAAATCAAAAGGTTTTGAGTGTAAGCCTGACGGTCAAAAATATCCGGCTTCATCATCGTATTAAACGGATAGGTAGCTTCAAGCGCAGTATGGGAAGATGCGGTGCCGCGCTTAAGCTTAGTAAAAAAAGTAGTCATAGGATTTTACGTCTTGATCCTTAGTTATCTTCGTCGTGTAGGAGATACCTACGCCATTATGCAGTAAGAAATGAAGTATGAAAAATTCTGATTTTATTGATGTTGATAAACCTGTCGATTTAACTAACTGTGATAGAGAACCTATTCATTTGCTGGGCCACACACAGGGCTTCGGTTGCTTTATCGCGCTTCGTTTCGACTGGATAATTGCGTATAGCTCGGCAAATACCGTTGACTATTTTGGTGCCCAGAGCGATGACGTTATCGCGTCGCCTCTGAAAACCTGGGTTGATGCCCAAACGCTTCACGATATCCGTTCGGCCTATCAGGCCTCTACAATCACCGGACGCAATGAACGTCTTTTCTCACGGCACATTGAGTCAACCGGCGTGCCCGTGGATATTTCGATACATCATAATGGTACTTTTATCATTATCGAGTTTGAAAAGATCACTGAGAAGCGGATCCCGGAAGACTCTTTTGTACGTTCTATGCTTAGTCAGTTTCACCGGTACTCCAACAGCCAGGAGTTAATAGAGAGCACAGCGCAGTATATTCAATTTTTAACGGGCTTTGATAGGGTCATGGTATATCAGTTTTTACCTGACGGCGCTGGCGAAGTCGTTGCCGAAGCGAAAAATGAGCAGGTCGATTCGTTTCTTGGTTTGCGTTACCCCGCGTCGGATATCCCCAAACAGGCGCGTGCGCTCTACTTGAAGAATTTATTGCGTGTTATCCATGATGTGGATAGCGAGCCGGTTCCGATTCTGCCCGAAGCCTCTGATGCAGAAGAGAGTATTGACCTGTCATTTTCTACGCTGCGTGCAGTATCACCAATTCATATCGAATACCTGAAAAATATGGGCGTGAAAGCCTCCATGTCGGTGAGCCTGATCATCAACGGCAAGCTGTGGGGACTAATTGCCTGTCACCACTACAGTCCGTTGGTCCCATCCTATTTTGTGCGAACAGAACTTGAGTTGTTTGCTGAGGTTTTTTCGTTGGAGCTGTCGTCTCGTCTGATGCGTGAGCGTGAGCATGAATCAAATCGGGTGCGCGCTGTGCACAATCAGATTATGGCCAGCATAGGCAGTGAGGGATCATTAATTTCCTTGCTGGAAAAGCAATTTTCCACCATGCGCGCGCTTATTCATTGTGATGGCATTGCCGCGGTCATCGATGAAGATTATCGCACAGCAGGCACTTCACTTAGCGCTGACTGGGTACACCAGCTTACTCGCTATCTGAATCGACAGGCATCCAGCGAAGTGATTACCATAGACAGCTTGGAAAAGGTCTTAAAAAATTATGACACCAGCAGCGAGAAAATCGCGGGCGTGTTAGCTATACCGGTATCAAAGAGCCCGCGGGACTACCTGTTGTTTTTTCGTATGGCGCAAACCCAGACCGTTAATTGGGCAGGTAATCCGGAAAAGCCGGTTTCATTCGGACCTAACGGTAGCCGTCTTATTCCGCGCTCCAGCTTTGCATTATGGCAACAAACTCATGATGATCGCTGTGAGCACTGGTCTGATGTAGACATTCGCAGCGGTGATTCATTACGCGTCACATTACTTGAAGTCATTATCCGGCACTTCCAGGAACGCAGTGATATGCAGCTCCAGGCCAGTCGCAAACATGAAGTGCTCATCTCCGAGCTTAACCACCGGGTCAGAAATATTCTTAATCTGGTCAACGCCATTGTGATGCAGACTGAACAGGCTGACAGAGACCTTGAAGATTTCGTTCAGATTTTATCAGGGCGTATGATGGCGCTGGCGTCTGCCCATGATCAACTGACTGCCTCTCACTGGAATGATGTAGCGTTCAGACAGCTTTTGCAGACCGAAATTCAGGCTTATTCACATCAGGGGAATACGATCAGATTCGACGGCCCCGATGTTTCTCTAAAACCAGATGCGACCACACCGGTCGTACTGGCGATCCACGAGTTATTTACCAACGCGGCTAAATACGGTGCACTGTCAAATTCGCAGACAAAAGGTGCGGTAAAAATAACCTGGGAAGTCGATGCGCAGCGTGGAATGCTCATTCATTGGCGCGAATCTGGCGGACCCCCGGTAGAAACACCGAATCGAGAGGGGTTTGGCATGATTCTTATCCGCAACACCATTCCCCATGAGTTAGCCGGAGAGGTTGATCTGACATTTGCCCCTGATGGCGTAAAAGCGACGATTCGCATCCCTGGAAGATACCTGAGCAACGCTGCAGTATCGGACCCGGATAAGCTTAACGATGCCTCACCAGAAGACATGCCGCTGAGTCTGCCTGAACGCGTGCTTGTGGTTGAAGATAGTCTGGTCATTGCATTGGATTTGCAGAAAAAACTGAAAGCTGTGGGTGTCAGGGAAGTTTCCGTCGCCGGCAATCTTTCTGCCGCGGCCCAGCAGATAAAGGATAAGCATCCTGATCTTTTAATCTCTGATGTCCACCTGGGTAAGGAAACAACATTTGAGTTTGTTGATAAAGCGGTAGGTCTTGGCATTCCGAGTATCATCGTTACCGGCTATGGCGATGCATTGGCATTGCCTGAATCGTTAAAAAATATACCGCTTTTAACCAAGCCAGTACCTGACAATGTTTTACTTTCTACATTACGTCAGTTGTCTGAACACCAGTAAATAAGGGTTTCAATGAGTTTGTTAGAAAATAAACGCGTACTGGTGGTTGAAGATACCACTATTGCCGCTACCTATCTGGCCCGGGAGCTGTCTGCACTGAATGCACAGGTCGTCGGGCTGGCCCGCTCAAAAGAGCAAGCGCTTGAAATGGTGGAAAAAACCAATCCTGAACTGATCCTGATGGACATTCATCTGGCCGATGGCAGTAATGGAATTGAAGCCGCGCGGAGTATTACACAGCAGCGCGCTATCCCGGTAGTATTCACAACATCTTATTCAGATGATACCACGTTACAGGAAGCGTTGAGCGTTTCGCCCTACGGATATGTTGTTAAGCCATTTGATGTAAAAACCATCAAGGTCACCTGTGAGACTGCGCTTAAGCGCTTTGCGCTGGAAGAGCAGGCCCGGAACAGTGAAAAACGGTTCAAGGTGGCTGCAGAGGCGGCCAAAATGGGCGTCATGGAATTAGATGATAGTGGGCGCTCTTTTACTTTCACCGGCGCCAAAAGTCTGCAACATCAGTTTGGGGCATCCACCACAATTGACCTGGATACATTTTTGGCACTGTTTGATGATGCTGACAAGCAGGATGTTATTGACAGTATTGCGCAGGGTAAAAGCCTGCACAAGACCCTGTGCATCGACCCGGATGATGATACTTGGCTGGATATCGTGTTCAGTGAAATTGATGTTGATAATGAGCTGGTTAATATCGGTGCCGTGATTGATGTCACTGAGCGGCAGCGACAAAGTAAAAAGCTGCGTCTGTCGAGCATTATTTTTGACCAGCTGGCCGAAGGCGTCGCCGTGCTGGCTGAAAACTTCACTGTACTTGACTGCAACCGCGCGCTGGCCGATTTAATTGGCGTATCACCTGAGCGTCTGGTTGGAAAATCACTGTTCGATTTTGGCATCGACCCACTGTCCGTTGCCCGTAATCGCGGCAAAAAGAAAATGCTGCGCGATAAAATTCATCTGCACGATGCCAGAGGCGACGAATTCCCGGCTCTGCTGACGGTAACGGAACTGACCCAGACTGCCGACGCAGAACGGTTCGTTGCCACCATATCAGATATCACCGAACTGACCCGGGCCGAGAAACAACTTGAGTCGCTGGCCTTTACCGACTCTCTGACCGGTGCGGGTAATCGCAACTATCTTAAGCTGGCGCTCAATGACAGTATTTTCAGCGATAATATTCAGGCGCTGATTTTTGTCGATCTTGATGGGTTTAAAGCGATTAATGACACTCACGGCCATGATGTCGGTGACGAAGTGCTGTGTGAATGTGCCATGCGTTTGAAACATTCCATTCGTGAAAACGATACGCTGATCCGTCATGGCGGCGATGAGTTTGTGGTATTGGTTCAGCACAGTGACGATTTGAATAAGTTAAGCCAGCGTCTGCTAACAGCGTTTGACGACCCTATTATTGTTAATGAGTTAACATTGACTGTGGGTGCCAGTATCGGCGTGGCTGAAGGCGTTGACGGTAAAGGCGCGGATGAGTTGTTAAAGCACGCTGATATTGCCATGTATGAAGCAAAGCGTATGGGCAAGGGACAGGTTGTTTTCTATACCTCTGAGCAAAGCGAATCCATAGAGTATCGTTTGTATGTAGAGCAGGGCTTGCTTGATGCTATTATCAATCACGAGCTTTACGCCGCTTATCAGCCTATCGTGGATACGTCGGGAAATATTGTCGCGCTGGAAGCATTGTGCCGCTGGAAAAGTCAGGAGATTGGGGATATTCATCCTGATTCCTTTATTCCTATTGCTGAGGAAACCGGTCTTATTAACGAGCTTGGCCTTAAAATGCTGCGCGAGGTATGCATTGCCAGTTCGTTGCTCAAAGACGAGGGCCTCAGCCACGTTAAAGTGCATGTTAATGTGTCGATCCTCCAACTCAACTCCACCGAGTTGGTGAAACAGTTTATGAGCTTTCTGGATGAGTTTGCCATCAGTGCCGATGACATTGTCCTGGAAGTTACCGAATCGGCGATGCACGATATCGGTACTCGCCGTATTTTAAGAGAACTTGCTTCGGCGGGCTTCACCATTGCAATAGATGATTTTGGGTCTGGCTATGCGTCGGTTTCAGAGCTGACTGAGCCTTACACGCATATCGTGAAGATGGATAAATCGCTATTACCTGCCGAAGGCAGTGGTGAAACCAAACGGGTGATCATCGATACGTTGATTCAGATGTGTAGCCGGTTAGGGAAGTCGGTACTGCTTGAGGGCATCGAAACGCAGGCGCATGCTAATTTTGCCAAACAGGCAGGCTGTGATTTGATGCAAGGCTTTTTGTTTTCAAAGCCTAAAACCATCAACGAACTATTGCCTGAGATTCGTGCGCAGCTGGAAATAACCGCCTGATTCAGGCGGTTTTAGGATTACACTTTTTTCGACGGTCGGCGACAAAATCTGTCGCTGAAATTTCGTGATTTGTCATCAGCGGAAGCGCAAAACGATCGGGGCAGGGCATACTTTGCAAGCCCTGATACACCACCTGAGGTAAGGGCGCGACCAAAGAAACCGAACAGGCAAACTTGTTGGCTTCACAGAAAATTATTTTGCAGTTCTCCGCGCGCAACGTCGTGTTTATCAACGCCATAATTTCCAGCGCGTAATGAGCAATGTTATTCAAATGGGTGTTAAAGTTATTCTGCTTAGCGTTATCACTCCACTCAAACTCTATTTCTGTTACCACGCCGGTCAGCGGTGTGAGTAAGTCTTCACGCAGCCATAGGGAAAAGTGGCGATAGTTGATACTGATTATATCGTTACTTTCGTATTCTATAGGAAGCTGCAGCGGCTTGGTATGTTCACTCATCGTGCGAGCCTCCGGTTAAAAGACGATTATCCAGATACATTGAAAGCGGGAAGCGCTCATACACTTTATCGCCAAAGGCGCGTGTTTTATGCACAACGAATATATTTGCATGCTGCGCACCGAATTGCCCGATAAAAACATTCACAAATTCGCGCACCATATTATCGGCATCATCTAACACTGTTGTCACCATTTTGATGGCGTTACTATGAAGTTCACCCAAACATTCATTGAACTCTGCCAATAACTGCAGCACGTCAATACGTTCAGGGGTCTCCTCCAGCACTGACGCCCGAAAATCCGCCGGTCCGCCTATGTATTCACGTTCAATGTAGGCTCTGAAATCAAACTGGCGTTGCGGTTCGCCCTGTTCATCCAGAATCACTTTCGACTGACAATGAAAGGCATGAAAACTCAATCCGTAATACGTGACGTAATCGTACATTGCATCGACAAATCGATAGGCAAATGAGCGTTGATAAAGCCGATCCATTTGTTCGCTGAGCTCGGTAATACGTTCGCGCTCGGTGGGCAGACAACTTTGAATATGCCGCTTCAGCTGACTGGTAAAAATTCTTGCGCTCAGTACATAATTGTTGATGCTGGCATTAAGCTGCGGTTTGAGTTTTTCAATATCTGCAACATGATATTGAGAAGCATATAATTCGCCAAGTTGCGCCATATGCTGATCAATGATGCGATAATTGGACAGAACCAGATGATATTTATGCGACACAGCATGAACCAGCGAAAGACGCTTACGCGCTCGCTTGAGCTCTTTAAACTGTTCCTCAGTCAGAGGCAGCGTTTTATCGTTATTATTAGACGTTAAATAAAACTCAGAATCCATCTTCGTAAATACACTGATAAATCGGCGTCCAGATTACCACGTGCAGTGCGCCGGTTAAATTAAATTTCTTTGCATGCCAAAGACTTTCACGTAAACCTCCGATCTACGATGAGCGTTGGCGGTTCGCCAGTTTCCTCTTTATAATACCGCATCAGTTTTAAACGGAGTCGTCAGGTGTTTCCTGAAACTATTACCCCAACATTGTCACCCGCTATCGTTAAGCAGGCTGCTTCACTGGATGCCAGTCAGCGGCAGGCGTTGTTTTTGCAATATGTCGAAATAGCCGGCCAGATCTGGATGAAACAAGGCCAGGAAGGCTTTGTCATGATTGAACCTACTGACGCTGATGCCGTCGCGGATTTCAGTGCACTATTGCCTTTGTGGCCGCATAAGGACCTCGTTGATTTGTGGACACCGGCCAGTAGTAACGATAGTAAAGCCTCTGACGTTTCGCTTAAGGATTTCTGTGATACCTGGCTGCCGGGCTTGCAAAAGAATAATATCGGTTTACTTGTGTTTCCTACCGATGAGGATACTGGCATCGTATTAAGTGCGCAGGAATTAAGTGACAGCTTTAGCGAGGGCAACAGTGTCCAGTGAATTATTACCGCTGGCGCGCGCCGTTTCCTCTGCCAGAGGCTGGGATGAAATTACCCGGCAGGTAATGCTTGCCGGTAAAACATTACCTGCTCCTGATGATACACATGCCGTAGATCACAACCAGGTAGCAGGCTGTCAGAGCCTGGTATATCTGTGGAAATCAGAAGGCCACGGTGAGAGGGTGAAATTCCAGGGCTGGTCGGATGCAAAAATAATCAGAGGGGTATTGGCCATCCTGCTGGAAAAAGCTAACACGCTCTCACACCCGCAGGTTAGCACCTATGACTTTGCTTCATACCTTGACCAGATAGGCTTATCGCGACACCTGAGTCAGTCCCGGGCTGATGGCATTACGCAGGTGATTGCGACATTGAGAACCCTCGCATCACCGTAAACGTGTGTCTCAGATAACTTTGTGGTCCGGCAGACTGGCGAACACTTTATCGATACAAGAGGCCTCGGTGCGTTTGAGGTTACACTGCTGGTTTATCAACTGACTCATTAATACCACCTGTTCGGTATCTTCAGTGTAATCATACAAGCAGGCGTGGGTGAAAAGCGTGGCTCGCCAGGCCGCTGGTAACGGTGAGGTATTCTCAATAAACGCATTGACCATCGGCAGTAAATCCTGTTCAAGTTCTTCCTCAATTTGCGCCAGAATCGCCAGCCCTCTGTTATCTTCATCAGCAATGCCGCTCTCGCGCTGATCGTATATCATGCCCACTGTTTCACCCAGTCCATGACACAACAGCACCGCCTCAGTGTGCCCCTGTGGCGAGGCTGCACTTTGAAAACACGTGCAAAGTGCTGCCAGTAATAAGATGGCCCCGGGCGTGTTCATCACGATTACCTTTTTTAAACGCTAATAGAAGGTATAGCAAAAAAACAGGTATTCGGCTCAGTCCCGGTTTTGTTTAGCTTCAATCCACTGCGACATATATTGCGTCGCGCGCAGACTTTGATGCCACAGAAGATGCTGATAAAACAGCTTGCTGCGATGCGCCTCTATCGTGTTGACCAGTGAGTGCACTTTTTCCACCAGCGCGGCCTGATGTGATTGTGTCTGAAATTTATCACGCAATAGTTTATTACCTTTTTCAACGGCTTCGTTCTGCCAAATGGTGTCTTCGTACATCCGAATGCTGTGCTGTACAAACTCATCGTCACCATCGGTTAC
Organism: uncultured Alteromonas sp.; assembly: GCA_964584105.1. Classification (GTDB taxonomy): domain Bacteria; phylum Pseudomonadota; class Gammaproteobacteria; order Enterobacterales; family Alteromonadaceae; genus Alteromonas. The sequence continues at coordinate 50,491 of CAZOYR010000002.1, read as the reverse complement.
GGCGCCCGGCCACTCACAGGCTTGTGCAATGCCTTCTGCGCCGATGGGTGTGGTTATACTGGGTAACTGACACTGCATCGCGGTAATGAGTTTACCCTTTACGCCTGCGCCAAAACGTAACGGGGCGAGCATCACTTTATGTTTTTGCAGCACGTGGCGGGCGTCAGGCGCCCAGCCTTCTACTAAAAAACCCTGTTTCGGATTGTGCAGATTGGTGACCTTTTTGCCCGGATAAGCGCCGTAAATATGCAATGTCGCTTTAGGTAATGCGGCCCGAATTTTCGGCCAGAGTGTTAGTTTAAGATGCAGTAGCGCATCCCAGTTGGGGGCGTGGCGGAAATTTCCGATAAAGGTAAAGCCAGCGCGCTCATCAGTCTCTAGCGGCGATATATTATGAGAAGCAATCATCAACGGTTGATGCCACAGTTGCGTGCTATCAACGGCAAAACGTGTTGTCAGTAGTTCCAGTTCCGACAGTGAAATCAGTAACGAAAGATCACTGCGCAAAATGGCGGCGACCTCTCGCTGTACCATCTCATTATCGAAGGGGATAGACGTTGTTTCTGTGACCTGTGCATGTTTGGCTGTTTCATGTCGGATATGGCGGACGCTATGCAAATCTTCTGTATTGATTATTCTCACCGCTTCAGGGCACTGATTTTTTACCCGCCAGGAAAATTGCTCTTCAATCATAAAGCGATCAAATACGACGACATCGGGCCTCAGTTCGCTGATGAGGGCATCAAACTCACTGCAATTGACACGAATGCACTTAACTTCTATACCCAGAGCAGGTAAATCAATCATATGGGCAGAATCGGTTGCGGCGCTTAAAAATGTCACTCGCCAGCCCTTTTGCAGAAATGCAGTGAGCAGCCCCATCATATTTTCGCCCGCGGCAGAAGAATTGGGTTCAGGCCAGACATAGCCGATAACAACCAGGTGATAACTCATCAAACCAGTTAAACTCTTTAGAAACAAAGGGGAGCAAATATAGCAAAATGCAGCGATAAAGGGCATGCTGATATGAGGTGATGACAGGGACAAATTGATGATGACACATTTGGTGTTCGGCGCAGGGTTGGTGGGTAGTTATCTGGCTGGCGTGCTTGCCATTAACGGCTTCAGAACAACCGTGACAGGACGGGCGTCTCAGCTCGATGCGCTGGAGACAGGCGTGGCACTGTCTGATTTTTTGGGAAATCAGGCAACTGCACCACCGGTCATCGCTTACGATCCGGAAAGTGATGATGCGCCGGATATAATCTGGCTGACCGTTAAGTGCACCGATCTCACTCGCGCCGCACAGGCACTGAAATCGGTGGCGGGACCAAAAACCAGTATTATTTGCTGTCAGAATGGCCTTCGTGCAGCACATCAGATTCGAGCTGCCTTACCGGGACGAAAGGTGTTTAGTGCAGTCGTACCCTTTAATGTGGTAAGACTGGACAATGGCACTTTGCACAGGGGCTCAGAAGGTGCTCTCACACTGCCTAGGGACATCAAGCGCGTATTACCGACATTTTCACGCGCAATGCAACATCCGTTACTTTCTCTTCGATTTACCTCAAATATCAGCGCTGTCCAGGCGGCTAAGCTGCAGCTGAATCTTAGTAATGCTGTGAATGCATTGTCAGACTTGCCGGTGAAAAAAATGCTGGAAGACAGGGGCTATCGCAAAATTATTGCTGAACTTATGCGTGAATGGCTTGAAGTTGCCAGCGTTAATCGCATTGCCGTGGCGAAGGTGACACGCATAGATGGTAAGTGGTTGCCTTTCTTATTATGTTTACCCAACGTGGTGTTTCGTCGCGTGGCCAGAAAAATGCTTGATATCGACCCCACAGTGCGCACCTCCATGTGGTGGGATTTGCAGCGCGGCAAACCCACTGAAATTGAAGATCTTAATGGTGAGGTAGTGCGTCAGGGCGTCATCGCGAGAAATTATTGCCCGGCAAATAAAGTAATTATTGACCTGATTCACGAAGCAGAAAAACAACGCAGAGAAACTGGCAGGTTCGCTGCGATGAGCGCCAGCGAGCTACACAATGAAATTGAAATAAAACGTTTGGAAAAAAGCAGTTACAAAATTTGATAAGCAGGTTAGTGGCTGAATACCTGATTTACACATACAGTTAAGGTATAACTCTCAGACCGGGATATCGCTACGGAGACAATATTGCCTTCATTGCTGAAGAGGTTACCGAGGAGTACTTGATGAAACTGCAGGAAATTGCCGCGAATGCCAAAGACGTGTATGTGCTGCCCGAGGCAGTGACGCGCCTTAAAGAGTGCATGGACGATGAGGCAGCAAGTATTGATGATGTCGCTGAAATAATTACCTTCGACCCGGCCCTGGCCGCACAAATTCTTAAAGTTGCTAACAGCGCGCTTTATCGCTTTCCCAATCGTATTGAAACAATCTCAAAAGCATTGCAGGTTATAGGTACGCGCGCTGCATACGATTTGGCGCTGGCATACGGCATTAGTCATGCTTTCAGCGACATTGAATCGCGCATTATTGATCTGGACAAGTATTGGGAGCAGAGCGTTAGCTGTGCGCTACTGGCTAAATATCTGGCCGAAACGAAAAAGTGTAAAGAACCGGAGCGTTTATTTGTGGCTGGGCTGCTCCATAACATCGGTGAATTGGTCGTTGTGGCGATGTTTCCCGATAAAGCGCAGCGCGGCCAGCGATTTAATGCCAGAGTCAGTCCGGCAGAACTACAACAAGGGATCTTTGGTTTTACTTACGCGCAGCTGTCAGCCGAACTGGTCCGACAGTGGGGGATACCGTCAGCCATTTATGAGCCCGTGCGCCATTTGCATGATCCATTGTCCGCTTCAGCAACCGATGAACAGCGGATAATGCAACTTAGTTATACGCTGGCGCTGGATAATGTGTATCCTGAAATCTACCCGGGGTACAGTAACCTAACTACGCAAATGCATGAACCACTGAATCTTGAGCGTGATGATTTGGAAGACGCACTGGATATCACAAATCTGCAATGCATTAGCGTGATTGCATTGTTCAATCCCAGTGCATTTGTCTTATATTAGTCGAAAACAGCTACTGTCTGCCGACTGATCGCTACCACTTCATTGTCTTTGTCCCAGATCGTCGCTTCGGTATGACCGTAGCCATCTGCGGCCTGACGCGTGTGAGCCTGATAGGCAAACCAATCCTCGCCGGAAACCGGACGATGTGGATGAATGAATTCTATATTCCAGGTTACTGTACTGGCTGGCGCTGGCCATTTCATCATTTGCAATAATGTTGGCGGCCAGGCATCTATCATTGTTATAAGGTGGCCGTCTGTTAGTGTTTCAGGAGCTTCAGTAAAACGCATGAATCCATGATAGTGGTGGGTTTGACGACCTGTGAACGGCACACCGCCTTCGGCAATGGCCAAATCAAAGTGACGCAGGAATTTGGGTGTTACCTTCGGGATCTGGGGAATGAACTGCGCCTTGCGTGGTGGTGCCATCGCATGAACTTCATGATTCTCAACACGGATTTTCGATGTGCGGCCAACACCAAAGCAAGCCTGACTGGCGACGCAAACCTTGCCATCCTGAAGAATCTGCCCCTGAAAATGGCTGACGTTTTTTCCTTCACGAAGTTTTGAAACCTGCACCTCAAATGGCGCATCCAGCGTAATCGGGCCAACGAAACTGGTATTAAACGCACGCAGGACGCGATCATCGCCCACCAATGAATTAATAGCGGTAAATAAAACGCCAGCGGTGGCGCCGCCAAATGCGGTTCGGCCCTGTCCCCAGTCTGCACTGATTTTCAGCCCGTAGAAAATTGCGGTAGTATCGTTTATCCATTCTGGCTCAGGCAGCGTCAGAAGTTCATCAATATGCATAGGTGTTCTGGTCAGATGAGTAGATTGTGATATCCTACATTATGGCTGGTCAATCGCCAATGACCTTTTTAAACAGCGGAGGTTGCTTTGTCATCATCAGTCCAGTTGCATTTTGCACACGCTAATGGCTTTCCTGCCGGAAGTTACAAAAAACTGTTCAGTTATCTTCCTGCAAACTGGCAGATACTCGCTAAACCACAGTTTGGTCACGACCATGAGTTGCCGGTTAATGCGAATTGGTCAAATCAGGCAGAAGAATTACATCGCTATGTTTACAGCAATACGGCCGGAAATGCGGTGTATGCGGTCGGCCATTCCTTTGGTGCCGTGATTTCATTTATCGCAGCCTGCCGTTATCCTGCATCATTTAAAGGCATTATTCTTATCGACCCGCCCCTGGTGACCGGTCCTAAACGTCATATAGTTAAAGCCGCTAAACTGACCTCGTACATTGACAAAATTACTCCAGCGAGCTTAGCGCAAAACCGAAACACGCAATGGTCAGCGGATGAGGATTTAGTGGCGTATTTTAAAAGTAAGGCGCTGTTTAAAAACATGCAGCCAGATTGTGTGGCTGACTATGTCGAGGCAGCCACAGCGGTAAAGGGCGACCAGCAAACGTTAACCTTTGATGCTCAGGTAGAAGCCGATATCTTTCGCAATGTGCCGCATAACATGGATAAGTTTAAAGGAGAGCTTAAGTGTCCGGGGCTGCTTATCACAGGTCAGCAGTCAACGGTTTGCAGGCAAGAGCACTGGCAGCGGTTTATCAGTCAGAATAAGATATCACACACCGAAATGCCCGGAGGACATATGCTCCCGCTGGAGCATCCTCATGAGCTGGCTGTTAAAATCACCGAAACAATTGAAACGTGGGAACAGCAACCAAAAAACCGAAGCGCTTAGAGCGCTTCGAGCATTTCTTTAGTTACCAGAACCACGCCTTTTTCCGAAACTCTGAAACCGCGTTCCCGATCGACATCGTGATTGAAACCTATTTCCATACCTTCAGGAATAATACAACCGCGATCAATGATAACCTTGCGTAGGCGGCAGTAACGCATAATTTCGACATCAGGAAGAATAACGGCTTCTTCGATTTGTCCGTAAGAGTGAACGTGTACATTTGAAAACACCAGGCTCTGACGAAGGGTTGAACCTGAAATAATACACCCGCCGGATACTACCGAATTGGTTGCCTCACCGCGCCGGCCATCCTCATCCCAGACAAATTTAGCAGGCGGAAGCTGTTCCTGATAGGTCCAGATAGGCCAGGATTGATCATACAGGTTAAGCTGAGGCACCGGTGCCACCATTTCCATGTTGGCTTCCCAGAACGAATCAATGGTACCCACATCCCGCCAGTAGGCTGTCTCATCCGTGCTGTTTTCAAACGGGTAAGCGTATACATTATGATCGGCAATAATCGATGGAATAATGTCTTTGCCAAAATCCCTTTGTGAGCCTTTCGTTTTGGCGTCGCGGCGTAACTGCTCGAACAAAAACTCAGTATCAAAGACGTAATTACCCATTGATGCCAGGCAGTACCCCTCACGGTTAGGTTGTGGGGCAGGCTGTGCCGGCTTTTCCTCAAAACCGGTAATTCTGTAATCTTCCTCAACTGACATAACGCCAAAAGCACCAGCTGCCTCCTCTGTAGGCACTGACATGCAGGACACTGTCATTTTGGCACCGGTCTCAACATGTTGAGCAAGCATATTACCGTAATCCATCCGATAGATATGATCACCGGATAATATCATTACATATTTTGGCAGCTCATCCCGGATAATATCGATGTTCTGAAATACCGCGTCAGCGGTGCCGGCATACCAGTTCTCTGAAAAGCGTTGTGATGCAGGCAATACTTCCACTGATTCACCCAGCTCTTTCTTAAAATGTCCCCAGCCGCGAACAAGATGGCGAATAAGAGAGTGTGATTTGTATTGCGTGACCACACCGACACGACGAATTCCCGAGTTAATACAATTTGAAAGCGGAAAGTCGATGATGCGGAACTTGCCCCCGAAATACAGAGCGGGTTTTGCACGCCAGTTGGTTAATTCATGAAGTCGGGAACCTTTACCACCCGCTAAAATAAGGGCGTATGTATCCCGGGTTAAATTACTGATATAGCGCGCGTTATGATCTGCCATTCGGATTCCTCCTGTCCTTTTAAGCTTTTCAGAAGTTGAAAAGCGTGCTGCCTTCATCCGGTCGGTTGTGGCGAGATAATCAGTGTACACAACACAGACCAAGAAACCAGTCTGGCAACATGAATATGAATAAAACGTTATAAACCGTGGTAATGGATCAAGCTGCAGCCGGCAAAATACGGGGCAGGGTAGCTGCTAAAAAAATACTAAATTCCGGCAGGATACAAAAATTGATAGGAGTAAACATAGTTTGCTACGACCTGAAAAATAACGAAGCTAACAACAAATGTTAAAAAAGTGTTATAATTTGACGGTTCTTTACCTTATGGATAAATCATGAGCTTATTAAGAAAAATAATTTTCGGGCTGGCTGGGATCGTCGTACTGTTTGTGGCTGTGGGTCTGTTGTTGCCTAAAGAATATGAAGTAAGCAGAAGCATTGTGATTGACGCCGAACCTGCTGACATTTATCCCAGCGTTGTGGATTTAAAGCAGTGGAGTAGTTGGGGCGTCTGGTTTCAGCGTGATCCGAATATGCAAATCGAATATGGCGGTCCTGACCGGGCGATTGGAATGTACTCTAAATGGCAAAGTGCAACCCAGGGCAGCGGCGAAATGGAAATCACTGAGCTAAAACACAACAAGCGCGTCGAGTATAGCCTGTGGTTTCCTGAATATGAGATGGGATCAACCGGTCAAATTACGCTGGAGACAACACCAGAAGGCACCCGCGTGGTCTGGCGGGACAGTGGGGAAGTTGGCGCTAATCCGGTTGATCGTTACCTGGTTTTAATGATCGATGACATGATGGGACCGGATTTCGAAACCGGCCTGGAAAATCTGAAAACAGTTGTTGAGAATCAAGGCTGAGGCCAGTCACAAAAAAGTCGCTAAGCTTATGACATGCAAGCTGTTTATCTGATATGGCTGGTAAAATTTGCTGATCTTCCGTGTGTTGTGCCTCGTAATTACTAGCCACTATTAAATAAAATCGCTTACCGCTTCGCATGGTAGGTGCTCTGGCTTGTCGGTTACAGGGGATCTCCATGGCTTCCCAGCACAAGAAAAAACTCATCGCGGCGTTATCAGCCAATAAACTGGCAGACATTCTCATTTCAGCCAAAACGACACTGCCTGCGTTGATGATATCGCTGGGCGCACCGGTCTGGATGATTGGATGGCTGGTGCCAATCAGAGAGTCAGGTGCACTGTTACCCCAGGCTGTTATCGGCATACTGCTAAGAAAGATGCGCGCCCGACACACAGTCTGGCGGGTAGGCATCGTTATTCAGGTGCTGGCTGTACTGGCAATATTTCTGGCAGGCTTATTAGCTGAGCAAACACAAGCCGGATGGATCATACTGGCTGCATTGATTGTGCTTAGTCTGGGGCGTTCGATTTGCTCACTGACCATCAAAGATATTGAGGCTGATATTGCCCAAAAAGGGGAGCGCGGTGATTTAATCGGAAAAGCATCAACGCTGTCCGGCATATTGACGCTGCTGGTGGCAGTGCCAATGGTTTTCTTTCAGGATCGCCTGGGTATTGCGGCCATTCTTGGCCTGGTCCTCACCGCTGCTGCTGCATTTTTCTGTACATTTTTATTGATGCTTCCGATTAAAACCTATGTCGATACTCATCATACTGACGACAAGGCGTCTGAAAAAAAGACAGCATTCTGGCAGTTTGACGCTGTGGTGTACCGTTTTATTTTAGTCAGAGGCCTGTTTGTCCATTCGGCACTGGTTGCACCCTATTTTATGCTTGAAAGTGATGCCGGTGCAGAATCATTACTGCCGCTATACCTGGCAGCACAGGCTGCCGCAGCCATGCTGTCTTCATTAATCTGGGGCAGGATATCGGATTACAGTGCACGGGCTACTCTGCAACTGGCCGGGCTTATCGCTGTCTCTGCGTGTATCGGCTTATTGCTGATTGACGCAGCGTCTGTATGGTTATCCGGATTTTTATTCTTCGTACTTTCTGTAGCACATACCGGCGTGCGGACAGGCCGTAAAACATATAGCCTCGATGTGCGGGAAGGACAGGGGCGAACCGAGCTGGTCGCTTTCAGTAACACGGCCATCGGTTTGATTCTTCTGGGGTTCGGCGCGCTTTATGCGGTGCTGGAATCAGTGCTCAGCATTTCAGTGGTGTATGTGATGACAGCAATGCTGATTATTGCTATCGCCCTGACGGTGATTCTGCCTAAAGAAAAGGACGATTGAGTGTATTGAACCTGTGCGGTTAACGTGGCAGTCTGCCTGATTATAAAAATAATGAAACAATAAGTATGCGGGTAGGATTGAGTCATGCAGGTTAAGCAGCATTACGCCTCTGCACAGCGTGTTATCCGGTCTCTCGGGCCGGGCATTCTCATGGCGACAGCGGCAATAGGAGGCAGTCATCTTGTTGCTGCGACCCAGGCGGGCGCGAATTACGGATGGCAATTAGTGCTGCTGATTCTGGCTGTCAATATTTTCAAATATCCGTTTTTCCGGGCTGCGGTAAGCTTCACTGTTGGCTCAGGCCAGTCTTTGCAGCAGGGGTATGCCCGAATGGGCAGGGGATACCTTGTTGCTGCTCTCGGCGTTAATTGCATCGCTGCGGTAGTTAACGCCGCGGCATTGCTTATGTTCTCTGCAAGCCTGCTTGGCTATTTTTTACCGGTAGCCTTACCAATTCCCGTTTTATCGGCCATCGTCCTGGTCAGTATCTTATTCATTTTGCTGGCCGGACACTTTAGTGCCATGAATAAAATTGCCAAGCTAATTATGTTTTTGCTGGTAATATCGACCCTGGTCGCCGCTGTTGCTGCTGCAGTAAACGGGCCTGTTGCAGCGGCATCCTACACCGCAGACTCTCCCTGGTCGGTGGCGGCTATCGGCTTTCTGGTAGTCACCATGGGCTGGATGCCGGCGCCTATCGAAATTTCGGCGATTACCTCATTGTGGCTGAAAAGACAGCGTCAAACGCAGTCGGTTACTCCCGCGTCCGCCTTGTTCGATTTTAATCTGGGTTATATAACGACCATGTTATTAGCGCTGGTATTCCTGGCTCTTGGCGCGTTGGTGCTTCATGGTAGTGGTCAGACTCTGGCAAGTGGTGGTATTGGCTTTTCACAACAATTAGTGGACTTATACGCCAGTACGATTGGTGAGTGGTCGCGCTGGCTAATTGCTATTATCGCATTTCTTTGTATTTTTGGTTCAGCGCTGACGGTATATGATGGTTACTGCCGCGCCATTACAGAGGCATTTTCACTGTTAAAGGGAAATGCCGATATACCTCAAAAGCAGTTCTCTGGCGTGCTGGCTGTGGTCGCCATACTCAGCTTTGGCATTGTGTTGTTTTTCAAATCTGCGTTGCTCGCCATGTTAGGGTTTGCCATGACGCTGGCATTTATCACCACCCCTTTGTTTGCCTGGTTAAACCATCGCCTGGTGAGGACATCATCCCTTGACAGATCGCTGCAAGGCGGACAGTGGCTTGTCTTACTTAGCTATGTGGGACTGGTTTATCTGTTTGGTTTTCTTGCTGTATTTCTTTGGTGGAAGTTTATATAAGTGAGGCAGCGCCGGTGAAGGCGTTGCCTCATTTTTAAGAGTGAAAATCTTAGACAGGAAATTGTGAAGCAAGCCGGTTAGACAGCATCCATCAGCGCGTTTGCTACCTTTGAAGAAGGTTTTCTGCCCACCGATTGCATGATAAACGACGATGCTTTGAGAAGCTTTTCCATCTCAACGCCGGTGCTGATCCCCATGCCGTTGAGCATATATAACACATCCTCTGTGGCAACATTGCCGCTTGCACCTTTGGCATAAGGACAGCCACCCAGGCCGGCCACTGCACTGTCTATGACCGATACACCATTTGACAGTGCCACATATAAATTGGCCAGCGCCTGGCCGTATGTGTCATGAAAATGTGCACCGAGTTTATCGACCGGTACGACATCCGTGACCACATCTAGCATGCGCTGTGTCTTAAATGGCGTGCCTGTCCCGATAGTGTCACCCAGTGAGACTTCGTAGCAGCCCATATCCAGCATCATTTTCGCTACATCTGCAACGGCCTGAGGTGCGATTTCGCCTTCATAGGGGCAACCCAGTACGCAGGATACGTAACCGCGTACGGGCTTTCCTTTTGCCCTGGCCGCTTCCACAACTGGTGCAAACCTCGCCAGGCTTTCCTCTATCGAGCAATTGATATTTTTCTCACTGAACGACTCAGACGCTGCACCGAAAATGGCAACCTCATCAGCATTTGCTGCCAGCGCGTTTTCCAGCCCTTTTGTATTCGGGGTCAGCGCAGAGTAAGTAACCCCCTCACGGCGGTTGATTCGGGCGAAAACATCACCCGAATCAGCCATCTGAGGTACCCACTTCGGTGATACAAAACTACCGGTCTCAATACGACACAGACCTGCATCAGCCAACAACTCGACTAACTCTACTTTCGTCTGTGTACTTACTTCTGCCTTTTCGTTTTGTAGCCCGTCACGAGGACCGACTTCTACAAGGCTGACTGTCTCGGGAAAATTATTCATCTGCCTCAAACTCCAGCAACTGAGCGCCGCCGTCAACCAGATCGCCGGATTTATAATAAACCGACTTAACCGTACCATCTGACGGGGCGGTAATATTGTGCTCCATCTTCATCGCCTCCATGACCAGCAAGGTGGCGCCTTTTTTAACGGCTTCGCCTTCACCGACAGAGACTTCAACGATGGTGCCATTCATTGGAGCAGCAAATCCGCCATCGTGGGCGGTATCACCCGCATCTCCCATATCAGGCTTCTGGTAATCCAAATGCACCGCGCCAGCAGGTGAAAACAGCGTATAGCGCGTATCATCTGCGGCCCATCCGATTCGCTGATGGTAGCCATCAATCTGCGCCTGAAGCACATGACCGTCGATCTGACCGCTTACCTGGTATGCATTATCACCAATGTGCATGGTCCATTGATTAGTGCGCTGCGCCGTGCCGGTATGTGTCACCAGAACATCACGCTCCTTTTCACCCACATGAAATGTAACGGTCTGCTGGTACCTGAAATTAGGACGCCATGCCAGAGACATTGACCACGGCGATTCGGGATCATTTTCATGCTGAGCCTGACCCTGTTGGCCGGTCTGAAGTACAAGCATAGCTGCAGCGGCCAGCATATGATCGCTGACCTGCTTAGGACTGTTGAGAAGCAAAGACTCATGTTTTTCAACAAATGTCGTCAACAGTTCAGCCTTTTGAAAGGGTTCGCTGGCGGCCACATTGTATAAAAATTCAAGGTTGGTAGTCACGCCGGCGACATGATAGTCGCGCAGCGCTGCCAATAGTCGCTGCAAGGCACGTTCACGATTTTCATCCCAGACAATCAGCTTAGCAATCATCGGGTCGTAATAGACTGAGACATCATCGCCCTGAACAACTCCGGTATCTACGCGCACATGATTCGATTCTGCCGGTGGTTGCAACAGGGTCAGTTTGCCGGTAGCGGGAAGAAAGCCATTTTCAGGATCTTCGGCATACAACCGCGCCTCAAACGCATGTCCGTGTAACTGAAGTTCGTCCTGCGTCTTCGGCAGCGGATGACCATTGGCAACCTGAATTTGCCAGTCGACCAGATCTTCGCCCGTTATTTTCTCTGTCACCGGATGTTCAACCTGCAGGCGGGTATTCATTTCCATGAAATAAAAGTCTTCGCCGTCCAGCAAAAATTCGACCGTTCCTGCACCCACATAATTAATGGCCTGCGCTGCTTTTATCGCCGCTTCACCCATCTGCTGACGGATTGATTCAGACATACCCGGTGCCGGCGCTTCCTCGATAATTTTCTGGTGTCGGCGCTGTACCGAACAGTCCCGCTCAAACAGATAAACACCATTTCCGTGTGTGTCACAGAAAACCTGGATTTCAACGTGGCGTGGCTGGGTCAGATACTTCTCAATCAGCATGACGTCGTCACTAAAACTGGCCATTGCCTCGCGCTTGGCAGCCTGCAGCGCACTGTCGAATTCTTCAGCTTTCCAAACCTGACGCATACCTTTACCACCACCACCGGCAGCCGCTTTTAGCAGAACCGGATAGCCCATTTTATCAGCATGCTGTCTGAGCGTTTCAACTGACTGGTCGTCACCGTGATAGCCAGGTACCAGCGGAACGCCGGCTTCTTCCATGATATGTTTGGCGGCAGATTTCGAGCCCATAGCGGCAATGGCATCAGGGCCCGGGCCGATAAATGTAATATTGTTGTCGGCGCAGGCGCGCGCAAAGTCCGCGTTCTCAGATAAAAATCCGTATCCGGGGTGAATGGCATCCACATTAAGTGTTTGTGCCACCTTCAGAATGTTATCCGCTTTAAGATAACTGTCCTTGGATGGGGCAGGGCCAATATGCACAGCTTCATCAGCCATGGATACATGCAGCGCATTCGCATCTGCATCAGAATAAACCGCTACAGTCCCGATACCCAGTTTACGTGCTGTCTTGATTACCCGACAGGCGATCTCCCCCCGGTTTGCAATCAGAATCTTTTTAATCATTGTTTGACTCCTGCCAGGCCGGCTTCTGTTTGTTTAAAAACGCGTTCAGACCCTGCTGGCCTTCTTCTGAAACCCGCACGCTGGCAATCCATTTACTGGTTTTTTCCATTAATGCATTATCGATGGGTACGCCTGCAACGTACTCCACCAGGGCTTTGGCCTGTCCCACCGCACTGGGGCCGTTTTTAATAACCTGCGTGATAATGTCCTCGATAGTGGAGTCCAGTTCATCCTCAGTCACCGCTTCACTTAACAAGCCAAGACGTCTGGCGCGTCGTGCTGAGAAGACTTCAGCGGTCTGAAAATACCGGCGGCACACGCGCGCTCCCATCGCTTCAACCACATAAGGCGCGATGGTTGCCGGGATCAGGCCAATTTTCACCTCACTTAAACAAAACTTGCTTAACCGGCTACCAATGGCAATATCACAGCAGGCGATAAGCCCGATTGCTCCGCCAAACGCGGCGCCTTGTACGCGCGCAATCGTCAGCTTGGGCAAGGTGTACAACGTTTGCAGCATCGTTGCCAATGCCATGGCATCGCGTTCATTTTCTGCTTCGGTGTATTGGGCCATACGCTGCATCCACTGCAGGTTAGCACCAGCACTGAAACTTTTTCCGTTGGCTTGCAAGACAACCACGCGCACCGCTTTGTCGTTTGCTGCCTGTTGAAAATAGTCGGTTAAAGTCGCAATCATCGCGTCATCAAAAGCGTTGTGCTTATCCGGATTATTGAGCGTTACCGTTGCCACCCCGCGGTTATCAACCTGATAAAGGACGGCAGAATTTTCATTTGTCATGCGCGTACTCCTTACATTCTGAATATGCCAAACTGCGTTTTCTCAATCGGCTTATTGAGCGCAGCTGACAATGACAAACCCAATACCATGCGGGTATCAGCAGGGTCGATAACCCCGTCATCCCACAAGCGAGCAGAGGCATAATATGGGTGGCCCTGTTCTTCATAAGTGTCCACGATGGGCTGACGGAAGATGTCTTCTTCTTCCTGCGACCATTGTTCGCCGGCACGTTCTTTCTGATCACGTTTAACCTGTGCCAGTACACCGGCCGCCTGTTCACCGCCCATCACCGAGATGCGGGCATTCGGCCACATAAACAGGAATCGCGGGTCGTAGGCGCGACCGCACATACCGTAGTTGCCGGCACCAAAGCTTCCACCAATTAACACGGTAAGTTTGGGGACATTGGCACAGGCCACCGCAGTCACCATTTTGGCACCGTGCTTTGCAATACCGCCGGATTCATACTGTTTACCCACCATGAAGCCGGTAATATTCTGCAGGAATACCAACGGAATACCGCGCTGTGCGCACAGCTCAACAAAATGTGCGCCTTTTAATGCGCTTTCACCGAATAAAATGCCATTATTGGCGACGATGCCCACCGGGTAACCAAAGATACGCGCAAAGCCGCACACCAGGGTTGTTCCATACAGTGGTTTGAACTCATCAAATTCTGAACCATCCACCACCCGGGCGATAATCTCTCTGACATCATAGGATTTACGACTGTCTTTGGGCACAATGCCGTAAATATCAGAGCTCGGGTAACGTGGCTCTACCGGCTTTTTGATGTCCAGCTGGGCTGGTTTTGTGCGATTTAACCGACTCACAGTATCGCGTGCCAGCGTCAATGCGTGATGATCATTATTAGCCAGCAGGTCTGCCACACCTGAGGTGCGCGTATGGACATCACCACCGCCCAGCTCTTCGGCCGATACCACTTCACCGGTTGCCGCTTTAACCAACGGCGGGCCGCCCAGAAAAATAGTGCCTTGCTCCTTGACGATAATGGAGACATCCGCCATGGCCGGAACATACGCGCCGCCTGCGGTACATGAGCCCATGACCACTGCGATTTGTGGAATATTTTTGGCCGACATATTGGCCTGATTAAAGAAAATACGGCCAAAATGCTCTTTATCCGGAAAGACTTCGTCCTGACGAGGCAGGTTAGCACCGCCTGAATCCACCAGATAAATACAGGGCAGGTTGTTCTGCTCAGCAATTTCCTGCGCGCGTAAGTGCTTTTTAACGGTCAGCGGGTAATAGGTACCGCCTTTAACCGTGGCATCGTTAGCGACCACCATACACTCTACGCCGCTGACACGGCCAATACCGGCAATGACGCCTGCACCGGGCACATAATCATCATAGACTTCCCAGCCTGCAAGCTGACCGATTTCTAAAAATGGGGTACAGGGATCCAACAGCGCTTCGATACGTTCACGGGGTAATAACTTGCCTCGGGAGGTATGACGCTCTGCTGCTTTTTCGCCGCCGCCTTTTCGGATTTTTTCAACTTTGTCTGCTAAATCTGCCACCTGCGTCTGCATATGCTGTACGTTTTCGGCAAATTCACCTGAATTGGTATTTATAGAAGTAGGTAGAACGGGCACGTGTCCCTCCGATATAAGCTAGCGAACTGGCCCAAGAGCCAGTTCGGTTCAAATAAAAATGTATATTATTCAGACTCTTTAAACAGCTCTCGTCCGATTAGCATGCGTCGTATTTCTGACGTCCCTGCACCAATTTCATACAGTTTTGCATCGCGCAATAACCGGCCAGTCGGGTATTCATTGACATAACCATTACCACCAAGAAGCTGGATAGCATCCAGCGCCATTTTCGTGGCCAGCTCGGCGGAGTACAATATAGCGCCAGCAGCATCTTTGCGGGTGGTTTCGCCGCGATCACAGGATTTTGCCACCGTGTATACGTAGGCTCTGGCTGCGTTCATCTGTGTATACATATCGGCAATTTTGCCCTGAATCAGCTGGAACTGACCAATCGACTGGCCAAATTGTTCGCGCTCATGAATATAGGGCACAACAGCGTCCATACACGCCTGCATAATACCAAGCGGACCGCCGGACAAAACCAGACGCTCGTAATCCAGACCGCTCATCAGTACGTTTACGCCTTTACCTTCTTCGCCCAGAATATTCTCGGCCGGCACTTCACAGTCTTCGAAAATCAGCTCACAGGTGTTTGATGAGCGCATGCCCAGTTTGTCGAGCTTTTGTGCCTGTGAAAAACCGGGGTAATCTTTTTCAACAATAAATGCAGTGATGCCTTTGGCACCAGCACTGGTATCTGTTTTGGCGTAGATAACGAAGGTATGGGCATCAGGACCGTTCGTAATCCACATTTTGTTGCCATTTAACACATATTTATCGCCACGTTTTTCAGCGCGTAGTTTCATGCTGACTACGTCTGAGCCCGCGTTAGGCTCACTCATTGCCAGGGCACCGATATGTTCACCGGACACCAGCTTAGGCAGGTATTTTTCACGCTGTGCGTCGGTACCGTTTTTGAAAATCTGGTTAACGCACAAATTAGAATGAGCACCATAACTCAGGCCGATACCTGCAGAAGCACGACTGATTTCTTCCATCGCAACGGTATGCGCCAGATAGCCCATCTCCGAGCCGCCATATTGTTCAGATACGGTCACACCCAACAGGCCCATCTCACCCAGCTTAGGCCAGAGTGCGTTGGGGAACTGGTTATCTTCGTCAGCCTGAGCGGCTAGCGGGGCAATTTCATTTTTAGCAAATTGATAAACCTGGTCGCGCAACATATCAATGTCTTCACCCAGGCCAAAATTTAAAGTGGGATAGAGCGTATTCATGCGATATTTCCTCGTTTTAGTTCAGCCAGTTCTTCCCGGCAGCGGGTTTCAACATCGTCCAGCTCACTCATCAGCGACGTAATGTCTTCAAGCTGCTGAGTTAACACCGCTCGCTTTTTTTCTGTCATATGAAGCATTGTTTCCAGCTGAACAGCAGAATTAGGGTTGGTGTCATACAATTCAAAAAGGTTTTTAACTTCTGCCAGTGAGAAGCCTAACCTCTTACCACGTAAAATTAGCTTTAACCTGACGCGGTCTTTGTTACAGTAAATACGGTTTTGTCCGGTTCGCTGTGGACTCAATAACCCCTGTTCTTCATAAAAGCGGATAGAGCGAGGGGTAATTGTGAACTCGCGCGCCAGCTCGCCAATGGTATAGGTCGGTTCAGATTTGTGATTACTCATGACACAGCACCTGTGAGTTACGTCCCGTGGTTACCCGGCTGGCAATGTCGAAACCTGAATATCTACTGATATCGGTTCGTTGACACTATCAACGTTCGGGTTTACGTTAACGTAAATTGCATTTTACGTTAAGGTAAGGTAACAATTCTTTAACGTCAATATGGCAACAAATTGTTACGGCATCGAACAGGCTGATTACGTATCAAAACAGGAACGATGTTCAAAACTGCTGTCATTTTTCACTTTACAACTGAGGCAACACATTATGAGCAATGAAGAGGTAGTAATTGTCGCGGCAAAACGCACGCCAATGGGGGGATTTAACGGAAGCCTGGCGGCTGTAACTGCCACTGAGCTGGGCGCACATGCTATTCGTGCAACGTGTGAAAATGTGGATGTCAGTCAGATTGACGAAGTGGTGATGGGCTGTGTACTGCCGGCTGGACTGGGACAGTCTCCTGCCCGACAGGCCTCGCTTAACGCTGATCTGCCACTAAGTGCAGGGGTTACCACCATCAATAAAGTGTGTGGCTCAGGCCTCAAGGCGGTGATGCTGGCGCATGACCTTATCAAGGCAGGGTCTGCCCAGGTGGTTGTTGCAGGTGGCATGGAAAGCATGAGTAATGCACCTTATATGCTACCTAAAGCACGCACAGGCTATCGCATGGGCCACGGTCAGGTGCTTGACCACATGATGCTGGATGGTCTGGAAAATGCCTATGACGGAAAAGCCATGGGATGTTTTGCCCAGGATACGGCTGATGACGAAAAAATTACCCGTGGTCAGATGGACGAATTTGCACTTAGCTCGCTGTCAAAAGCGAACGACGCCATTTCATCCGGTGCATTTTCAGATGAAATTACGCCTGTCACGATTTCCGGGCGCAAGGGTGATGTAACCGTCGATACCGACGAAGGGCCTGGTAACGCAAGACCCGAGAAAATCCCCAGCCTGCGTCCGGCCTTTAAGAAAGACGGTACGGTAACTGCCGCCAACTCCAGCTCGATTTCTGATGGCGCTGCAGCGTTACTGGTGATGAGTCGTACAAAGGCCAATGAACTGGGTCTGGCGCCGCTGGCTAAAGTGGTTGCACACTCAACACATTCGATCGAGCCGGAAAACTTTACCGTTGCGCCAGTGGGCGCGATGGAAAAGGTACTGGATAAAGCGGGTTGGTCTAAAGATGAGGTCGATCTTTTTGAGATTAATGAAGCATTTGCCATGGTCACCATGCTGGCAATGAAGAAGCTGGGCCTGAACGAGGACAAGGTAAACATCCGCGGTGGTGCCTGCGCGCTGGGGCACCCGATTGGCGCGTCAGGCGCGCGGATTCTGGTTACTCTGATTCATGCACTTAAACAAACCAAAGGTACTAAAGGTATTGCATCGTTGTGTATCGGAGGCGGCGAAGGTGTGGCAGTGGCGATAGAAATGCTGTAAATCTATCGTTCCATACCGGTTAGCGAAGGCTAGTTCGCTAACTGTCTTATTTTTAAGCGTTATTAATAAAAAAGCCTGGCTGCACTGTCAGGCTTCTTTACATTTACCCTTCTATATACACGAAATTAAATATAAATACCCGCGGATATCAGCCCCTTGCAAACGTGGATTTCGTTTTGCATAGTCAAATGGTTACTACTGTAAATTTAACCAAATCTACATTAGTAATATCTAATAATAACAATAACTTTCAAGAACTCGTGAGAACGCAAAAACACGCTTCTCAGCGAACGCCGGGAGCGCGTGCTCGTGCTGTCAGATGGAACACGCCGACAGCATTATTATAAAAAATGTGTCAATGGGAGACGCAAATGACATTTAAAAAACACCTTCTGGGTTCGATGGTCTCAATGGCCGTCACTGCCGCACTGGTGCCGGGTGCAATAGCACAACAGGTAACAGTACCAGAATCAGCAACGTTGACTGCAACAGGGCCTGCAAAAGCTTCCCGTTCTCAAACTGGCGTTTATATCGTTCAGTTAAAGGATAAAGCGGGGGTCACTTATGCTGCTGATATTGGCGAATTAGTACCCAGCAACAAGGTTGCGACAGGGAAAGGAAATCAGTACAACGCGAAAAGCAAAAAGCTGGTTAATTACACACAGAAACTCAAATCACGTCAGCAAAGCATCGCCAACGCAGCGGGCAATGTGGACGTCATTCACAATTACGTTCATACCTTCAATGGCTTTTCTGCAAAATTATCCGAAAGCCAGGTAAAGGCGCTGCGTAATAACCCTGATGTGGTAGGTGTATGGGAAGACGAAGTCTTAAAAATTGATACTGCAAATACGCCTGAATTTCTTGGTCTGACAGAAGGGCAGGGGCAACACGTATCCGGCATCAAAGGTGAAGACGTTATCGTTGGTATACTGGATACCGGTATTACGCCGGAAAACCCAAGCTTCTCGGGTGACGAATTCGGTCCAGCCCCGGCAGACTGGGAAGGCGTATGTGATGTCGGCGAAGATGAGACGTTTTCTTGTAATAACAAGATCATCGGCGCGCGTTATTACGGCGACGCTTTTGCGTCGGTTTACCCTATTCAGACAGAGCTGGGTGAATTTATCGGTCCACGTGATGCAGACGGCCACGGTAGCCATACCGCAGGCACAGCGGCGGGCAACGAAGATGTTGTGGCGATGAAAAACGGTACTGAAATAGGCGTAATGTCAGGTATCGCGCCGCGTGCCCGCATTGCAGCTTATAAAGTTTGCTGGAACTCAGACTACACAACGCCAGAGGGTGAAGATCAGGCTGGCTGTTTCCCATCAGACACTATGGCGGCTATCGACCAGGCGACCGCAGACGGTGTGGATGTTATTAACTATTCAATTGGCGGGAGCCGCACTGATTTGACGTATCCACCGACCGCGGCCATGTTGCGCGCAACTGCGGCGGGCGTCTTTGTTTCAGTGTCTGCGGGTAATTCTGGTCCGGCCGCGCAAACGATCGGCACGCCAGCACCCTGGGTAACGACGGTAGCGGCTTCAACGTACGAAGGTTTCAGCCAG
Organism: uncultured Alteromonas sp.; assembly: GCA_964584105.1. Taxonomy (GTDB): domain Bacteria; phylum Pseudomonadota; class Gammaproteobacteria; order Enterobacterales; family Alteromonadaceae; genus Alteromonas. The sequence goes on along the minus strand of CAZOYR010000002.1, from coordinate 30,846 downwards.
ACAAATGCGCTATCAGTCACTAACGGTGATTCAAATGAACAATATCCGTTTGTGGAAGGCGCCATTACAAAGCCTCTGGCAGAAACTGGTCCGGTTTCTGGTGAGCTGGTGTTAGCAGAACCTCTTAGAGCATGTTATGACGATGGTGAAACACCATCACCGCTGGCTAATGCAGCGGATGTAGAAGGTAAAATCGTTCTTATTCAACGCGGCGATTGTGCGTTTACTCAAAAAGTAACTCGCGCTGTACAATCGGGCGCTAAAGCTGCTGTGGTCTTCACGGTTGAAGGTAGCCCCATTACCGCATTGGGTGGCGACTATGTCGGGGAAATTCCTGGCGGCATGATTGGTGCTCAGGATGGCGACATGCTGGCTGCTGCGTTGAATAATGGTGAGACGGTAAATGTAGAGCTTAGCGCGTCTATTTTCGTACCGCAAAAAGAAGAAGGCAACATTATGGCCGACTTCTCTTCACGTGGCCCGAATCTGTCTACTGAAAACATCATCAAGCCGGATATCACTGCTCCGGGTGTCCGGATTCTCGCCGCAACAACCGATACGCCTATGTTCGGAGCGCAGGGCGAGCAGGTGGCATACTTAAGCGGTACCTCTATGTCATCGCCGCACATCGCGGGTATGGCTGCGTTGTTAATGGATGAGCATCCTGACTGGTCACCGGCGCAGGTTCGTTCAGCGCTGATGACAACTGCTTATCAGGGTGTCACAAAAGAAGATGGTGTAATTCCTGCCGATCCGTTTGACTTTGGTGCAGGGCATGCCGCGCCAGTTTCAGCGGCACAGCCAGGCCTGACCTATGATGTTGGCTTCTTTGATTACATGGCCTTTATGTGTGGCCTGGAGGAAGACAATTTCGTACTGGAAGAATCAGGTTACAACTGTGCAGACTACGAAGCGTCAGGCTTCTCTCTGGATCCTTCACAACTTAACTATCCGTCAATCTCTGTGGGTGAGTTGAGTGCTCAGAAGACCATTTACCGTACGGTGACTGATGTGACCGGAGCCGGTGGCACCTATACCGTATCGCTGAGTGGGTTAGAGGGCATTGACGCCACAGTGACAACATTTGACGGCCAGGGTAATCCTACTGAATCTGCTGATCTGGTTGTAGAACCAAACGGGATGGCTGCCTACGGCATTACAATGTCGAAAAACGAGAATGCCGTTCAGGGCGAGTGGTCGTTTGGTGCAATCACGCTAGCCGGAGCGGGTAATTCAGTACGAAGCCCGATTGCTGTGAAAGCGGCTGCGGATATCAAAATCGATGTGCCTGAGTCTCAGGTGGTAAATCTGCGTCGTGGACGCGGCAGCTTCCCTGTTCAGATGTTGTATAGCGGCTCGACCAGTATTGATTATGCTGGCTTAGCAGCACCGTTTGTGGGCTCAGACACGGTCACGCAGGACCCTGCGCAAACCTTTGAGTTTCTTGGTGCCGGTACCACGTATACAGCATGGTTAGTGCCTGAAAATTCAGAATTAGTTCGCTTCTCATTGCGCGATGAACTGGTTGCTGCAGAGGGGGCTGATCTGGATTTGTATGTCTACCGTTGTATTTCTTCGTCATGCACAGAAGTTGGCTCATCGTTTAACGCTGGATCGAATGAGGATGTCATCATTAAAAATCCGGCGCCTGCGGCAAATGGTGCTGCCGGTGACTTCTACATTGCGATGGTGCACGGCTGGTATGTACCGGGTGATGTGACTGACTATGATCAGTTGGTTTGGGTGGTTAACGGCAAAGAGCCCAACTTGCGGGTGAGCTCGTCGCGTCGCGCAGTAGAAAACCGCTTTAACCGTGTGAACGTTCTTACCCGTGGTTTGGAGCAGGATACGACCTATATGGGTACGGTCAGCTTCTACGACGATGAAGGTAACTTGCAAGGTACAACTGCACTGGAAGTGCGTAACTAAAATATTACTCAAAACCGGGGGCCGGACAGCCCCCTTTAATTTAAAAAAACTTGGAATATGTACATGAAAAACTTGAAATCACTATTTGGCGCCGCGGCACTGCTACTCACTACGCTGGGCACCTCATTATCTGCCAACGCTGTTTTGATTACCCAGGAAGGGCGTATTAATGGCGAAAATATCTTCAACCTGGCAATTGACCTGGATGAAGATGCACTGGACGATGCAATCGCTAGCGATCCGTTTTTCGACCCGACCATGGCCGATAATTTTTTCAATCCGGAATTACTGACATTGCAAAGCGTGAAGTTCTTCGGTGAATCAGTTGATTTAGATAATGTCTTTCAGTTCGATGCGGTATTTAACGCACTTGATCTGACACAAGGATTTGATTTGCTGACGCTGGGCTTTTTCTCAGACGAACTTATGGCCGGATTATATTTTGAGTTTGACCGTGCCTTTCCTGAGTTCAATCTAGCCACCATTGATTTTGCCGATGGTGAATTAGTTACTATTGACGGATTGGATGCAGAATTTTCAGTGGTACCCGAACCGGCGGCATACGGTATTTTTGCGTTAGCGATGGGTTTACTGATGGTCCGCCGTCAACGCAGCTAAGCGCGATAACACTTCTATAGAGATGGATAAAAAGCTCTCCTTTGCGAGAGCTTTTTTGTTTTTTGTCATCAGGTGTGCTTTTTCTGGTCACTCAACAGTCATTTCACCATACAGTTGTTGCATTACTTTGCGGGCACGGCAATACTGAAATCTCAACCTTCACTTTCAAATCAGAGGCTTGCATGACGTTGCTTCGTCAGGTCATCACACTGGCAGCGCTGACTTATTGTTGTTTACCGGCATGGGCGCAAACGTCAGCGCCGGTGACCTACTGTGCGCAAAGCAACTGGATGCCTTTTGAGGGTATTCGAAATAATAAACACATTGGTCTGATTGCTGACTATATGGCCCGTGTCAGCCGCCTTACTGCGCTGCGCTTTGACGTGGTGGCGGTAGATAGCTGGCAGCAAAGTCTTGAATTTTTGGAAAGTGGCCAGTGTTCAATGACTGTAATGATGCGCAATGCGGCGGTGAATCGCAGAAAGGTGACAATTTCACGTCCCTTCTTTGATATCCCCTATGTTCTGATTACCCGCTCAGATACACCGCTATTGAGCGGTTATAGTGCAATCGACCATCGTGTCACCGGGGTCATTGAGGGATTTCATCACAGTGAATACCTTGCCCGCCATTACCCCCAAATTACCCTTGCGCCAGTGCCATCAGAGGCCGAAGGTCTGGACAGTCTGATCCGGGGAAATATAGATGTGATGGTGGCATCTTTGCCCGGCGCCAATAGTTATCTGAACAAGCATAATGATGGAAGCCTTGCCATCGCCGGTGTTGCCGAGCCTTTTGACAAGCTTCAGTTTATTTTCCATTCTGAACAGGCCATCGCGCTGGTCAATAAAATCAACGATGCTATTGCCACTATTCCTGAAAGTAGAAAAGTGGGGATGCTGCAAAAGTGGAACAAAGGCGTGCTGTATGAGAAGAGCACACTTTGGCCGTTTTTGTATGTTGGCGCTTTACTGTTGATTGTCTGTGGCGGTTTATATTTACGATACCGGCATATCAGCCGGGCCGATAAAGCCCTGATCAGGAAAAGGCGTGAAATTGATGCGCTGCAATCCGTATTATTAGACAAAAACCGAACCATCGAGTTTTTGAGCAATCATGATGCAGAAACAGGCTTATTTAACCGAAATCACATGATTCAGAAAGCTGAAGAAGAAGTGGCTCGTTTTCGCCGGTTTCAGACAAGTGCATCTTTGGTCGTCATAGATTTGCTCGCCGTATCCTCGCAAGATGGCAAACCAATGACGGAAAGAGACGCGGGCTTTGCCAGAGCGATGGGGCGTGCATGTATGACCACAGTGCGTGAGGTTGATGTCATCGCGCGCTGGAGTAACGATCAAATTGTATTGCTTTGCCCACAGACGGAACAGACTGATGCGCATATGCTGACCAACCGGCTAATAGAGCGTCTTGAGCAAATGGCTGCCGGGCTGGGCTGTTCGGTAACACTGGCTGCCGGTATTGCTAATTTGCGTGACAACTGGTCGTTTAACGATTGGTATGAACAGGCCTGTAGTGTATTGCATCAGGCCCGGCGCAAAGGCGGTGGCGTGGCATTGCTGCAACATTATTAAAGTACGCAGGACCTGCCATAGGATTGATAACGGTTTGTTCTATGCGTTTTGTGACACTAAAAAGTCAGGCGTTGGCCGTAAGCGGGGAGACCCGCAATGCCGGTGTTTCAGCATTACGGGCTTTTTCGTTTAATTAACGTATTGTTGATTAGCTTTAATCGTCAGAGGGTGATAACCCGCTTTTGCCTCATTAAACGCTTTGGTTGCCAGCGCTTTACCTTCAGGCGTCTTGGCAAGCTCGCGATACAACGGCTTAACCAGCTTGTTCCGGCCAATATTAACAAGATAATTGTACAATCTGTCGTAAGCAGGTTTGTATTTATTTTGAACAGCAATCATCAGCCAGCTGTGCGCAATTTCATTGTTCTGCGATTGGGTCAGCGAAAACTGACTATCAAGCTGCTTAAGCTGCGTCCGGGAAAGTTGCTGCGGCATATTATTGAGAAAGTACAACCATTCGTGAGTTGTCCAGTCCTGTGTTTCAATGTTCTGAGCCTTTATTTCGCCTTTCAGCCATTGAGCCCGCACAGTATCAATTTTGGCAAAAGCGTCGGACTCTGGCACCGGCGCACCGTCAGGGAGTCCGGGTTTGAATATCCATTGTTCGATACGTTCGCGGCTCAACGCATCCGGATAGTCTTTAAAAAGGGTGTCATCCAGATAGTCCAGGAACACATCAGTGGTGATACTTTCAAATGCAAAATGTTCGAAGTAGTTCAGCAAGAAGCTGTCGAATGCTTCACGCCCGATCTTCTGCTCGATTTCTCTGAGCATAAGCGCACCCTTTTCGTAAGGAATATCTGAGAATACGTCATCAGCATTGCGGCCACGTAAATCAATAGCCAGTTTTTGGTCCGCGTCAGGCAGTGCATCAATGTCGGCCTGCAGGCTCTGGTAACCAAGCACCGCTTCCATATTGTACCGGTCAGTGCCATACAACATTTCCATAATCCGGTAGGTCAGATAGGTTGTAAAGCCTTCGTTAAGCCACAGGTCGCGCCAGGTAGCATTAGTGACCGTATTGCCTGACCAGCTGTGAGCCAGCTCATGGGCAATCAGAGAAACCAGACTTTTGTCGCCGGCAATTACGGTAGGCGTGATAAACGACAGGCGTGGATTTTCCATGCCGCCAAACGGAAAAGAGGGGGGCAGAATAAGAAGATCGTAACGATCCCAGCGATAAGGCCCGTATTTGCTCTCCGTCAACTCAAGCATGCTCTCTGTGTCTTCAAACTCAGCAGCTGCTGCATCTAACATCGATGGCTCAGCGTAAACGCCGGTGCGATCCCCCATTGCTTTAAATTCCAAATCACCGATAGCCAGTGCAATAAGGTACGAGGGAATGGGTTGCGGCATTGAGAAGCTATACTCGCCGTCTCGCTCGGTGTGAGGGTTATTGGCAGCGCTCATCACAGCCAGCAGATCTGGCGGCGTGTTGATTGTCGCATCATAAGTAATACGAACTTGCGGAGAATCCTGCAGTGGAATAAAGCTGCGGGCATGAATGGCCTGCGCCTGGGTGAATAAAAACGGGTGGGATTTACCGGCAGTCTGCGCCGGTGTCAGCCACTGAACGCCAGAGGCCTTCGGTGACGTGGCATAATCGATAGTTACCTGACTGGCAGCTTCAGGTACCGAGATGCGTAAAGGCGTACCCAGGTTTTCATCCGGCTCGCCCAGTGTGTAATCTACGGGCTCACCATTGACCGTGACAGAGCTTATCGTCAGGTCGCGGGTATCCAGCACCAGCGTCTGGGCGTCCTGTTGTTGGCGCACAAAGTCCAGGGTCGCAGTGCCATCAAGAATGTGTTTTTCAAAATCTGCCGTGAGTGTCAGATCCAGATGTGTAACCGTAATTGACTCAGGATTTGCGAACGAATGGTAGTCATTACCTGCCTCTATTGACGTTGACATTACCTGCTCGTTGCTGGCGGTCAATGTATCCGCTGTGCCTGCATTGTTTGCCTGAGAGCACGAGAACAGAAGAGGCGCTGTAAGTAACACCCAGCTTTTATTATTCATTGTTTTCCTTTTAAGATAAGGGTGAGTGGAAGAATACATTTACTATAGAGAAACTGACGCTGCAGGACAATTTTTACCCGCTGGTATGCGCGGTTGTCAGGACAGGCTGCCGTCACGGTTTATTCACAGTAAAGAGCGTATCCGCCTCGCGCAGTAAAAATAGCGCCAGACAGGCTGCCAGCATCGGCCACGCTGCGAAAAAAAGCAGGTTATTAAAGGCATCCAGATATTGTGAATACGACGATAGGGTGGATGCACCATGCAATATAAGGATAAGTCCGTAGGTCCAGGTTCTGAATGCACCGATCAGGAACAATAGCACCAGGATAATCTGCAGGCCTCCCATCAGATACACAAGCGTGTGCGAAACGCCGCCAATGCCATAGAACGCCTCAAAAATTCCTGCGCTATGCGCTGGATTGACAAACTTATCCAGCGCCCACACAACCATAACCACAAACACCCCAAGGCGCAGACAGAGTAAAGAAAGCCGCAGACGATCATCAAAAGTGGAAAGCAGTGAACGCATCAGTGAAACTCCAGTATTAGATATAAAAATGTGATAGTAATTTTAAAGACCGGATAAACCATTATTTTCTTTCCGGTTTTGCGTATCATCATAATTAAATAATGAAAGATTTCCGTGCCCGTGACGGTCTTTACTCTCAACTGATATAAAAATTCGGAAAAAATAACAATGACGTTAACACCCGGCACACTGGGTCATCTGGCTTTGGCTGTTTCCAGCGCACTTTTTCAAACCGCCCACGCGGCTGACGCGGCTTATAGTGATTCGGCTAACACGCAAATTCAGCCCGGTGATGGTCGCGCAGCAGAAGATATTGAAGTGATAGAGGTTATTGGCGACAAAGGCATCGCAGCACAACTCAATCCTTCCAATGCGGAAGTTGCAGGTATTTTTGGCGCTTCTATGACCATGATGTCATTGCCGCGAGCCGCCACCAGCCTTAGCCAGAGCGCACTAACCGCCTATAACATTGCGTCATTACATGATATCGCCAAAGTCGCGCCTAATACCTATGCGGCCAGCGGCTTCGGTACGCCCAGCCTGCCCACTGTCAGAGGCCAGTTGGGTGAGCTTTTTCAGGATGGTATTCGCCGTCAGGCGGGTAATAACGGCTTTGGCATTCCGTTTTCATTTAACAGTGTAGGTCAGCTTAATGTTGTAAAAGGTCCGCCTACGGTATTGCTGGGCAGTACTCAGCGAAACGGCGGATTTGTGGACATTCGCTCGAAGGTAGCTTCCGTTTCGCAGACCTCAGGCCGGGTTTCTTTAACAGCGGGGCGGTGGGATGAATATACCCTTTTAGCGGACTATTCCTCCCCCTTGACGAATGAGCGCACCGCGGTTCGGTTTAGTGCAGAAATTAAAGATGCAAATAGCTTTTACGATTTTGCAGAACATAAAAGTGAAAACCTTTATGCAACCTTCCGGTATCAGCCTGATGACAGGCTTACCTGGGATATATCGGCGGAATATTACGATGCAGAGTATCCGGATATTGCCGGGATAAACCGTCCTACCCAGGCATTGATTGACCAGGGACTTTACATTACCGGTCAGGGCCAACAGCCCGACGGGTCTTTTGTACCCGGTGCCGGTGCGGTCATTTCACCGACCGGACAGGTTAAACTGCCACGTAACCGCGTACTGACGCATCCGGATGATATTAACAACGCACAAACAGCAATCTTGCGAAGTAATCTGAGCCTGCAATTGTCAGAACAGGTACAGGTAAGAAATATTGCTTATTATCAGCACCTGGAGCGCGAAGAAATTGCTCAGAACAGTTTTGTTGAAATTATTGATGGCGCTGATACGGCGCAAAGTCGCACTGAAGTCGATATTGCATTTAATCAACAGCAGATGACTACGCTGGCGCTGGACATCAGATATAACGATGTTCTGGGCTATAGTCAGTTCACCACGGAAGCCGACAATCCCATTGATTTGTCCGGCCCTCTGGCTAACCGCGTGATCCCCTTAACGGCTGTGCAGCGTCAGCGCTTAGTCATGCTGCGCCCCGGCGTTTTTGTGTCACCCGGTGCACAATATGATATTGACCAGGACGGGCAGGGCGACTTTAATGTGTCTGATACCACCGACTCCACCACCTGGCAAACGGGCCTGGCAATACAGCACACATCAAACTGGACACAGGCACTTACCACTATCGCGGGTTATCGCATTGACTATTATGATGTCAGTGCCGCAGATGCCTTACCACCTGAAGGTGTAGCCATACCTGCATCCGATACGTATACCGATACGCTTCACTCGTGGCAGCTCAACGCCCTTTATGCGCTGACCAGTGATATCAATATTTATGCAGCAATCGGTGAAAACGACGCAACGTCAAACAGTATGGCCGGAGGCACAGCACTGGCGGCTGATAACCGAATTTCAGCGACGAATTTTGCTACCGAGAATACCTTGTATGAGGTCGGTCTGAAATACAGCCCGATTGACGCGCTATATACGGCAGTGTCAGTGTTTGAGCAAACTCGCAGTCTGCGCAATCGCGATGGCAGCAATTCAGGTATCGAAACAAAAGGCCTGGAAGTAGAAGCCTTTTATCAGGGGGATAGTTTCTGGGTCAATGGTAGTTATAGCTACCTGGATGCCCGTTACGATGATTCTGCCGCCGCACAGGGCACCCGTGAGGTGCGCGATGCCTTTGATGCCAGCCGGCCTGATATCATCGAGGGCACGGGCGTCGGCTCTCCGGCATTTACTGCATTTGCACCGTCCAATCGCAAAGTGCAGGGCGTCGCGCCTCAGCTTGCCAGCATAAACGGGGCTGTAGATATCGGTGATGCGATATCGCTGGGGGCAAGCTTTATGTATACCAAATCATTTCCTCTGGATTTTTTGCAGACGGTCAGGATCCGTGATCAGGTGCGTTGGGACATCAATGCTACCTATCAGTTTTCGCCTCAGCTTCAGGTCAGAATAGACATGGTGAATGTGACCGATGAAGACAATTGGCAGCCGGTTTTTGAAGGCGGCTATTTTGGCGCAACCCTGGCAATGCCGGTGCGTCCGCGTCATACCAGTGCAACGTTGCAGTATCGGTTTTAACGAGCAGGAATAGTTATGTATAAAAAGGCTGCATTGCTGGGTGTATTTGTATTGCTTATCGGCATGTTTTTTATCTTCGATTTGAATCAGTACTTCACCCTGGCGGGGCTTAAGTCATCGGTAAGTGATTTTCGCGCCAGTATCGACGCCAACCCTTTATTCAGCGCCATCATTTTTTTCATCATTTACGTGGTGGTGACAGCGCTCTCGCTGCCCGGGGCAGCAGTACTGACACTGGCTGCAGGTGCATTGTTCGGCTTGTGGACAGGGTTGCTGATTGCCTCGTTCGCCTCAACAGCAGGTGCTACGCTGGCCTTCTTAAGTGCCCGGTTTGTTTTTCGTCAGAGCGTCAAAAAGCGATTTTCTGCCAGACTGGAAAAAATTGATGCTGGTATTGAAAAGCAGGGCGCATTTTACTTATTCACCCTGCGTTTGGTGCCTGTCTTTCCTTTTTTCATTATCAATCTGGCGATGGGGCTCACCAGCTTAAGGGTATGGACATTTTACTGGGTCAGTCAGGTAGGCATGCTTGCCGGTACGTTTGTGTATGTGAATGCAGGTACTCAGTTGGCACAAATCAATAGTCTGTCGGGAATTGTTTCGATTAAACTAATCTTAAGCTTCGTATTACTGGGGTTGTTTCCCTGGCTGGCCAAAGGCGTTGTCGCACTGATTAATCGTCGCAACGTGTACAAAGGATATAGCAAACCGAAGCAGTTTGACCGTAACCTGATTGTTATCGGCGCGGGTGCGGGGGGGCTTGTAACCGCATACATTGGTGCGGCTGTAAAATCCCGCGTCACGTTAGTTGAAGCCGGTGAGATGGGCGGTGATTGTTTAAACTATGGCTGCGTCCCCAGTAAGGCCCTGATTAAATCGGCGCGTGTGGCGCAGCAATCCCGTCAGGCTTCTCAGTACGGGCTGACAGATCACGAACCTGAAATTCCCTTTTCCAATATCATGCAACGTGTTCATGATGTGATTGCGCGTATCGCGCCTAATGACAGTGTCGAGCGCTATGAGCGATTAGGTGTAGAGGTTGAGAAAGGCTATGCACGGATTGTTGACCCCTGGACGGTGGAAATTACCCGCCCGGATAGCGAGACCATTTCACTGACCACGAAAAGCATCGTAGTAGCCACTGGTGCAAGGCCTTTTGTGCCCGCTTTGCCAGGCATTGAGGAAAGTGGCTATGTCACATCTGATACGCTTTGGTCCCGGTTTTCTTCCCGTTCAGCTTCGCCTGAACGACTTATCATTTTAGGCGGGGGCCCGATTGGCTGTGAGCTTGCCCAGGCGTTTAACCGTCTTGGCAGTCAGGTAACACTTATTGAGCAGGCGCCACAGCTGATGGGTAAGGAGGACGCTGACGTCGCTGATTTTGTTACTCATACCCTTGAGCAGGAAGGGGTTAATGTACTCACGCATCATCAGGCGACCGCGTTTTCCAGTGATAATGAAGGACGCTTTGTCACTGTCAGTCAAAATGGCAAAACCACCTCGCTTTATTATGATGAGGTTATTATCGCAGTAGGGCGTCAGGCCAGATTATCAGGGTTCGGTCTTGAAGAGTTAGGCATTCAGTGTGATCGCACCATCGAGACCGATGCTTATTTGCAAACAAAGTATCCCAACATTTATGCGGCAGGTGATGTCGTGGGACCTTATCAGTTTACCCATGTGGCGTCACATCAAGCTTGGTACGCTGCAGTAAATGCCCTTTTCGGTACATTTAAGAAGTTCAAGGTGGATTACCGTGTGATCCCCTGGACGACCTATGTGGACCCTGAAGTTGCCAGAGTCGGTTTAAATGAAGTGCAGGCCAACGCGCAAAATATTGATTTTGAAATCACCCGATATGAATTTGCAGAGCTTGACCGCGCGGTAACGGAGAGTGCCGGTACAGGTTACATAAAAGTCCTTACCCGAAAAGGCAAGGATGACATTTTGGGTGTCACGATCATCAGTGAACATGCCGGTGACTTGATCGCCGAGTTTGTGCTGGCGATGAAGCATAATCTTGGAGTAAACAAAATACTCGGCACCATTCACGCGTATCCCACCTGGGCAGAAGGGGCCAAATATGTAGCAGGAAACTGGAAGCGGGCGCATGCGCCAGAGACGCTGCTTAAATTTGTGGAAAAGTATCATCGCTGGCGGCGAGGATAACCCCAACCGGAGCAAAACGATGAATCATTTGTTTGTTATCCTGACGCTACTTTTCAGTTTGTGGTCCTGTGCTGCCCTTGCCAGCGACAGTGGCAGGGACATGGACAGTGCCGAGTTGCATGATGGCTGGCAAAACCAGCTCACCCGCTATGTGACGTATTCGGCAGGTAGCGGCAACAGTAGCGAGGTGAATTATACACAGTGGAAATCTGATGAGGACAAGCTCAGGCAGTACGTCGACAGTCTTGCCAGCGTCTCTCGCGATGAGTATGAAGCGTGGGAAGCTCCCCGGAAGCTTGCGTTTTTAATCAACGCCTATAATGCGCATACCGTGCTGCTGATTTTGCAGCACCACGCTGAAATTTCATCGATTAGAGATATTGGTGGATGGTTTTCCTCTCCCTGGTCGCTGCAAATCGCTAACCTGCTGGGAAAGATGAGGTCACTTGATGACATTGAGCATGGCATGATTCGTGGCCGCGTAGAGGAATTACAAGACGAGGGTTTTTACGGATTTGATGAGCCGCGTATTCATTTTGCGGTGAATTGTGCCAGCCGTAGCTGCCCATCCTTACGCAATGAAGCCTATACTGCGAAAAAGCTGGATGCACAACTTGAGGATCAAACGCGACAATTTTTGGCTATTTCCGAGCACAATAATTTTGATGGGCAGGTATTGCACCTTTCTTCAATTTTTAAATGGTACAAACAGGATTTTACCAGCGGCTGGCGCGGCATCACGTCGGTTGAGGCGTTCGTGCTTGAGTATGCAAATGCACTCGGGATGGACGCGGCAGATCGACAGGCCTTGCGCAAGCATAACGTTAAGATTAAATACAAAGAATATAACTGGGCGCTGAATGATAAAGCGAATTAGCGTGCTGGTATTGCTGATAAGCTGGGCGATGACAGGGCATGCACAAACGATTAACTTTCACGCATGGGGAGGTAGCCCACAGGTTAACCGGTACCTGCAGTGGGTGAATACGCAGACTGAAGATGCACTTGGTATTACTGTCAATCACGTCAAACTGGCCGATACCAGTGACGCGGTGTCCCGGGTTTTGGCTGAAAAAGCGGCGGGTAACCACGATAGTGGTAGCGTAGATTTAATCTGGATAAACGGTGAAAATTTTGCTGCGATGAAGCGCCACGGTTTGCTCCATCAGAAGTGGGTTGCCGCATTGCCGAATTTTGCACTGACCAATCCGGATAAGCATCGCAATATGACCATGGATTTTGGTATTCCCACAGACGGACAGGAAGCGCCCTGGGGAAAAGCTGCGATGGTTTTTTATTACAATGACCGCTACCTGGATACGCCACCAACTAATGCAGCGGCACTTCTTCGCTTCAGCCAACAGCATCCTGGCCGGTTCGCCTATCCGTTACCGACCGATTATCTGGGGATCAGTTTTTTAAAATACCTTGCTCTGACGCTGCCAGGGATACCCCGGGAGCAACTGTACGCACCGGTTGATAAGCAGTCGTTACGTCACGTTTCCACGCCGTTATTTTCGTATCTGGATGCGTTGCATCCAACACTATGGCACGAGGGTAAGTATTTTGCGCGCCAGGCTTCGCGTTTACAGCAATTGTTCGATGATAATGCGCTTTTTTTGTCTTTCTCGTTCACCGCCGCAGAAATTCCTGCCGCAGTTTCCCGATTCGATTTACCAGCGTCCACCCGAACATACGCGATGAAAGATGGCAGCTTGTCCAATGTGCATTTTATCGGTATTCCGTATAACAGCGGGCATAAAGACGCCGCGAGGAAAGTGGTGAACTTTCTTCTTTCGCCCCGGGCGCAGGCCAGAAAAAAACAAAGTCAGGTATGGGGAGATGATACCGTACTGGATTTATCTCTATTGAGCGATGAACAGCGCAGGCCGTTTGTAAAGCAGGAGTCGCACCCGGCGGCATTACCGGTAAATGGGCACAGTCGGCTACTGGCTGAACCGCATGCAAGCTGGACCGATGCACTACGTGAAGCGTGGTTTGCGCGCTATGGGGTTCATCTGTAGATGTTCAACGCCTCTCTGCTGGCATCGCGCTGGCTTTTTATTGCATTGTTAACCGTTCCCGTGGGTGCGGGGATTGTGGGTGTATTGTTGCCTGCCATGTCATATTTTCCGGCGATCGGAGAGCACCATTTTTCGCTGGCGGCCTTTACCAGTCTTATGCGAGTGGACGGCATCATACAAATGGCCGGACTGTCGCTATTTACCGGACTGATGGCGACGCTTTTTGCCGTAGTCGGTACACTGTCGATTCTGGCTGTCTCATACTCTACCAGGATGCTCGGTTGGGTGCAGCGCCTGTTAAGTCCGATTCTGGTTATCCCCCATGCAGCGGCCGCTATAGCATTAGGCTTTATTCTGTCACCAGGTGGCTGGCCGGCACGCCTGATATCACCTGAGTTAAGTGGGTGGATGGCGCCGCCTGTTGTGAGTCTGCTGCACGATGAGTTGGGGGTATCTGTGACCATAGCGCTGGCTATTAAAGCGCTGCCCTTCATGTTGCTGATGGCACTAAGTGTACTCGCGCAGCCACATCTTGCCGAACGGCTGCAAAAGCAGGTGTATGTGGCTCGGACAATGGGATACGCGCCGGCTACCGCTTTTCTTTTTTTGGTCTGGCCAGTAATTTATCCGCTTATTCGTTTACCGGTACTTGCCGTGCTGGCTTTTACTACCGCCAATGTTGAAATACCTTTGATAGTTGGTCCGGGGTCGCCGCCAACCCTGGCTGTGGCAATACTGCAATGGTTTAATAACGTCGATATTTCTATGCGCCTTCAGGCAAGCGCCGCCGCTTGCCTGCAAATTGGTGTAACCGGTCTGGCAATTATTATCTGGCTAATGTTTGAAAGAGGCGTGGCAACATTCTATCAGCGTCGACTATGCGCAGGTTCGCGCACATTTGCTTCACGATGGCTGACTCTCATCGCATATTTCACCCTGCTTGTACTGTCCCTGTTAATTCTCTGCATGCTGATAAGCCTGGTACTATGGTCTGTCGCTACTTACTGGCCCTTTCCCGATATGTTTGCGACCGGCAGTACATTAATTCACTGGCAAACCGGTCTGGCTGCATTGTTAAAGCCTGCGCTTGATACACTCTTCATCGCGATGCCCGTCAGTCTGTTAGCGGTTGGACTGAGTTTACTGGTACTTGAGCAGGAGCAGGTCACCCATCGCGTTAAGAAAGGCTTGGGGCTAAAAATGGATGTGGTGTTGTTTTTACCGCTGCTGGTGCCCGGTGTCGCGTTCTTGTTCGGCCTGACCTGGTTTAGTCAGTATATCGGTGCTGGCGTCTGGTTACCGGTGTTGACCAGCCATTTTGTGTATGTACTGCCCTATGTCTTTTTATCTTTAGCGGTTGCTTATCGCCGGTTAGATATCAGGTATACCTATGTGAGTTACGGATTGGGGGCATCGCCTTTTGATGTATTTTGGAAAGTGAAATTGCCGCAGCTGTTTGCACCAATTATGGTGGCACTTGCCCTGGGGCTGGCAATTAGTTTTAGTCAGTATCTGGCCACGCTTCTGCCTGGCGCGGGTACAATAGCCACTGTGACCACTGAATCCGTCGCGGTGAGCGCAGGGGGAAGCCGGCGTCTTAGTGCAGTTTACACGCTGGTGCAGATGGTAATGCCCCTGATAGGTTTTGCGCTTGCCTGGTGGCTACCTTTACGCTTTTTTAATCCTGCGGCGCGATCACATTGATATGATGAAAACAAATACCCTTACGTTAGATTCTCTTGCCGTAAAAAAAGACGGTCGAACACTGATTTGTGTAGATACGCAGGTGATGCCCGGCAGTATTACCACCATCATGGGGCCATCCGGTATTGGTAAATCGTTATTACTGGCTGCAATAGCGGGGGTGCTGCCAGCAGCATTTTCGTACAGCGGTTCGGTATATTATGAGGACGTTGAATTGACCGGGATGCCTGCGCACGAGCGCCAGTTAGGCATGCTTTTTCAGGATCCGCTTTTGTTTGAGCATATGAATGTGGCGCAAAATATCATGTTTGGTATGCAGCAAAATGAATCATCAAAACAGCATCGCGCTGATACACTACTGGCAGATGTCGGATTGCAGGGATATGGACAAAGAGCGGTTCAGGCGCTATCAGGAGGGCAGCAGGCCCGGGTTGCACTGCTACGCACTCTTGCTTCATCGCCGCGGGCAGTGCTGCTGGATGAGCCTTTCAGCAAGCTGGATATGCAAACCCGTCAACAAACACGCCGTTGGGTGTTCGATAATATCAGGCAGCAGTCGCTGCCCTGCATCATGGTAACCCACGATGAAGATGACGCGATTGACGCTCAGGGACCTGTCATTACCATCGCCTCGACTGTACAGGAAACAGAATAGTTATGTTAGATGCCCGACTAACGCCACTGGTTAAGCCGTTATTGCAGCCTGTGGTATCGCTGTTACACCGATTCGGCGTTAATGCAGATCAGGTTACCGTTGTGGGTTTCGTTATCGGTATTTTAGCGGTACCGGCGATCATTAGTGACAATTTTGGTTTAGCACTTGCCTGTATTGTTACTAACCGCATTTGTGACGGGATAGATGGTGAACTTGCCCGACGCGCAGGCAATAGCTCTGCGGCAGGCGGCTATCTGGATATTTGTCTGGACTTTTTGTTTTACGCCGCAATCCCACTAGGGTTTGGGCTGGCAGATCCTTTGCTATGGGGGGCGCCGGCGTTGGTATTGTTATGCGCCTTTATCGGTACCGGTAGTAGTTTTCTGGCGTTTGCGGTGGCCGCAGAAAAGTACAAGATTGAGCGCCCTCAATTTGCGCATAAGAGTTTTTACTATATGCAGGGTCTTACAGAAGGCACAGAGACAATTTTGTTTTTCATCGCTGTGTGTATCTGGCCGCAGGGTTTTTCCCTGCTCGCGTATATTTTTGCAATCGCATGCTTTATTACCGTAATGACCCGTGTGGCAGGTGGGTACAAAACGTTAAAACAGGTGGCTGGCGATGGATGATGCAAGTTGGTTCAGGCTGGCGGGGTTTCTGGGCATCTTTGTCATCATGGCGACGGTAGAGATAGTCTGGCCCGCGCGTCAATCATCCTTATCGCGTTGGTTAAGATGGCGGGCAAATCTGTCAATGGTTGTGCTCGGTGCGCTGACCGGGCGGGTGCTGTTACCGGCGACCCTCGTCGGTGTAGCGCTGATGGCAGAAGAAAGCCGGTGGGGCGTACTGCACTATCTGGGCTGGCCATTCTGGCTGGAGGTAGCAATCAGCGTACTGTGGCTGGACATGGTTATTTATTGGCAGCATCGACTTTTTCACCGCATTCCATGGTTATGGCGAATACATAAAATGCATCATGCAGACGGTCATATTGATGTCACAACGGGTTTGCGGTTTCATCCGGTTGAGATTTCAATTAGCCTGGGGGTAAAAGCTGCCGCCATCGTTATCGCAGGTGCTCCGGCTATCGCTGTGGTTATTTTTGAAATTGCACTGAATGGATTTTCACTGTTCAACCATGCCAATATTCGTTTGCCACAACGCATTGATGACGTATTGGGGCGCGTTATTATTACGCAACGATTGCACCGTATTCACCATAGCCAGCATCAGTGTGAAACGGATACCAATTTTGGCTTCAGCGTTTCCTGGTGGGATCGGCTTTTCAAAAGCTTTAAAAGCCGGGCGTCCCAACCGGATGAAGATTTACGGGTCGGACAGAAAGCCTATCCGCCCACCAGACAAAACAACACAGTGTGGCGGTTACTCACGCTGCCATTGGACAAGCAGGTTACCGGTAGTGCTAAATCTGAGGATGATAATGCCACTGATGATTTTCGTAAGTGACTTTACATCTGTCGTATTCGCGCTCGGAACGCCAGTTGCGGTTATTCAGCTTTAAAGTAACGCCATTATAAAGCCGCTTGTTAGCAACAACACCGATGGCGGCCTGGTAGTCATCTTTTTGCTGACGCATTTCCAGTGCTTTAAGCTCCAGCCAGTTAAGCATAGACGTTTCATTTTTAAGTAACTCAACGGCATCATCGACCTTAACCTTGATCTCGGCTGGCAATAGGCGCGTTTTGATTAGATCGAGCTTTTCTTTGTGTCGTGAATTATTTTCACGTAACTGTCTGAGCAATTCATCCAGCGTGTCTTTGCGTTCCAGCAGCTTGCTGAAACCCGGGCTGAAATCTATTTTCAGGGTCGATCCGGAGACGGCACCAATAGTTCCTGCAGTGACTTTTCCCTGACTGACAATTTCACAGGCAAAAAGATTTCCCTGTGGGTTTTCCACCTGGCCAACGGTCACGGCGCCACCACATTGCAGGCGACTGTAAGCTAGCTGGCGTCCGACTGTAATATTACCGGCGCACTGAATATCAATGCCCTGTCCGTGCTGAACGTGGATACTGCCTGCCGCAATGAGCTGACAGGAAAAGCCCCCATCATCATCACTCATCTTACCCATGGCACCTTCAGTGATGATGATGTCGCCGCCTGCCTCAATACGCGCCGATTCAACAAAACCGTTAATCGTAACGTCACCGGCAGCCTTAATCTGCATTTTTTCAGTGACATCGCCATTGACCAGTACGGCACCTTCGTAATTCACGTGCCCTGAACCGACGTTCACGCCGCTGCAAATGAAGGTGTCATCAATATTCATGACCTGGTCGCGATATTTGGGCATACCTGATATTGCTGCATTGAGCTGGTCTGGATCACTGTCACTGACGACCGTGCCATTGCCCATTTTGAAATCCAGTAGTTTGCCTTTTACAGCAGGTAGCGTATTGCCCTTCACATCATAGCCGTCACGACCCGGAGTAGGCGGCTCCCGACGTAGTACGGGAGTATGGATTTTAACGCAAATAACTTCGCCAAGGTTTCGCATGTCGACGCGATCGTTATCGTCGGTCTGAGGGCGTAATACCCGCTCAAGGGCATTGGGGACCAGCGGAATGAAGCGACTGTTTTTGCCATCTTTAGCGGGCAGGCCTCTGGCCACCTCGTCTTCAATAACAGCGCCCGGGGCTGATTTATTCAACGACACCAGCAGTGATTCGATGCGTTTACGGCTCAACCCTCTGACAATACCTGCACTGGCTGCCATATTACAAAGGATATCTGCGGTGGGTAGGCGTCCGCCGTAGGGTGCAGTAAGAACCATAGTCGCCGTCAGACCATCACTGCTTATCTTAAATTCTACTTCGGTATTGCGGCGCTCGCCGATACGCTCCTGTACCGGCGTTTTGTCGTTTGTTTTGAAATAATGGTTTGCCTTATCACAGGCATTTTTCAGCGCGCTTTGGGAAATGTAGAGGCTTTTAAACTGCCCCTCATGAAGCTCATTCCATAAACTTTTACTATCGATTTCCCGCTCAAAAGAGGCTGGATCCAGGGTGATATCGACATAATTTTTTGAGTTGTCCAGAGTAACGGAGACACCTTTCATTACTTCTTCCAGCCTACCTTCATTTTCCATATTCAACCAGGTTAACGGCACATTCCGCTTTTTCTTTACTGATACTCTATAGCGGATGTCACTGACAGGTCAAAGGTTTTCAGCATACTGAAATAATGCACGTAATATTGCCTGCTTATTCGCATCATCTTTGTGCTGACCCGCCAGTTGCTCAAGTTCCATCAGGTAAGGTTCCATCGTCATTGACGCCCCGCTGCCGGTTTCAGTTAAACGTGCAGAGCGGTGGTGCTGCCAGCGCTGCAATTCGCTTTCAGTTAGTGTATGCGGATAATTTCTCGCCCGATAACGAAACAACATAGTTTTGAGCTTGTTATTCTGCGTTCGCTCCGACATCGCTGATAATTGCTCCGGATCTCGACTGATTACCTCATTACACCAGCGCCGCTCTTCATCATTTAAAAACCCGCCACTATAAAGCGCGTGGTCAACGTCTTCCTGATCCGACTCAGGCTGCGAGCTATATACCTGCGTAAGTTTTTGCGCTAAATCGCTCACCGCCGCCAGTTTTTTGAAATTCTCAAGACAGTGTTCACGATCTAACCCAAGACGTTCAGCATTGTCCTGCGTCATTGCTTTAGCAGTGGTGACAAAAGGAGACCGGTTGATATGGATAAGCTTCAGACCTGGCCTCATAGCAGGATCTATCTCATCATGCCGGGCGTACAGGCGCTCTTCAATCTCATTAGCGGTAGCGTCGATAATGGCTTCTGCATTTTTTGCTAAATCGATAGCAATGACAGCATTGGCATTGGTCGGATGCATGGCGACAGGCATCACCCAGGATGCGCAACCCTGTCGGGCGGGCAAACGGGAGGAAACATGCAGCACCACAGAGGGTTTCGACAAGTCCAGTTGGGCCAGGACATGATGCTTATTGCGCAAAGACAATGCATACTCAAACAATCTTGGCTGTTTGTCTTTGATGAGTTTCGCCAGTGCAATGGTGGCATAAACATCGCTCAGTGCATCATGGGCATGGCCGTGTTCCAGTCCGTTGGCTGCGGTCAGTGCTTCAAGTTTGAAGCTTGGCGTTCCATCCTCGCGTTCAGGCCAGTTAATACCTTCAGGGCGTAATGCGAAGCATGCGCGGGCCAAATCAATAATGTCCCAGCGACTGTTGCCGTTTCGCCATTCTCTGGCGTAAGGGTCGATAAAGTTGCGGTAGAAAAGGTGGCGGGACACCTCATCATCGAAACGTATACTGTTGTAGCCGGCAACGCAGGTATTTGGCTGACTCATATATTCAGCGATACGCAGTGCAAACTGAGCCTCAGGCATGCCATCACGTAATGTTTGCTGAGGAGTGATGCCGGTAACCAGACATGCTCCGGGCTGAGGCAGATAATCGTTGGCAATCTGGCTCATTATATTGATAGGCTTACCGATGATATTCAGGTCCATATCGGTTCTGATGGCGGCAAACTGGCAAGGCAGGTCTTTTTTTGCACTGGTGCCAAATGTTTCATAGTCATGCCATAAGAAAGTGGCGTCTGTAGTCATAGCGTCGGCTGGCAGCTAAAAAATGATGGCGGCAGTGTACACCGCGTTATATTGCGTCCTCAACCTGTCAGGTAATGAATAATGTAAGAGATTTAACCTGGCACAGTAATCGCTTGCCTGCACATTGACGGTAGTCGGCATTTGCCGAATTGTATAGTCATGGTCAAATAATAATCAAAAAAGATGTCTGATAAGTAATAAAACAGTAGTACAGGAGAAATACATGCTAAAACCGTTACGTCGGCTGGGACTCACTCTGGCACTTTGCACTTTAACTGCGTCTGCATTTGCTGACGTTGCCATTGTGGTGCACGGTGGGGCCGGGACAATCCTGAAAAAAGACATGACCGCTGAAAAAGAAGCGCGTTATGTCGCAACTCTCAAAGAGGCAATCACCTCAGGCCACGCGGCATTAAAAGCTGGCAAATCCGGTGAGGATGTGGTGGTTTCCACTATACAGATTCTTGAAGCCTCACCGCTGTTCAACGCAGGTGTGGGCGCCGTGTATACCTATGATGAAGCGCATGAGCTGGATGCGTCAATCATGCATGGGGCAACCAGAAAGGCCGGCGCTGTGGCCGGCGTGAAAACGATCAAAAGTCCGATTGCTGCCGCACAGGCGGTTATGAACCAGTCAGCACATGTCATGCTGTCAGGGCAGGGCGCCGAAACATTTGCGCAAGAGCAGGGGCTGGAGATGGTTGAAAACAGCTATTTTGATACAGCGCACCGGCTTGAGGCTCTGAAAAAAGCCAAAGCACGGATGAAATCTAACGGACAAACATCCGGTGGACAAAAGGGAGCCGAAAAAATGGGCACCGTCGGGGTGGTTGTTATGGATAGCCAGGGCAACATCGTGGCGGGAACGTCCACCGGCGGCATGACGGCTAAACGTTATGGCCGGATTGGCGACTCACCGGTAATAGGTGCAGGCACCTTTGCAGATAATGATAGCTGTGGGGTTTCGGCAACCGGTCATGGTGAATTTTTTATTCGTTACAATGTGGCGGCAGATATATGCGCGCGGGTCAGGTATCACGGCGTGAGCGTAACGCGGGCAGCGGATACCGTTATTAATGAAGTGCTAAAAGAAGCGGGCGGAACCGGTGGCGTTATTGCTATTGACCGGCAGGGTCACATTGCCATGCCGTTTAATACACCGGGAATGTACAGGGCGAGTATCGATGCTGAAGGTACTCTTAATATAGGTATTTATAAAGACATGCTGGAAACCTCATCAGTGGCGTCAGAATAAAGGGTAAAAAACACCTATAAAAACTCGCTCATTTTGCTGCACACAACTAGGCTTAAAGTAACGCTGTTGATGAGATCGACAGCCGATAATAATTAAGCCTGAAAACCAATAGTAGTCAGCAACTGACTACTCCAGGAGGCACTATGGAATCGTTGCAGGTATGTGATTACATGAACCATCACCCGGTTAAGCTGACCAAAGATATGCCGGTTGCTGAAGCGGTCGAATGTTTGCTGCAAAGTGGACAGTCAGGCGGTGCGGTGGTGGATGAGCGAGGACGGCTGACAGGATTTCTGTCTGAGCAGGATTGTATCCGGCAAATGATTGAATCCTGTTATTACCGCGAGCAGGTTTGCCGTGTCAGTGACATCATGCAAAGCCCGGCACTAAGCGTAAAACCTTATATGTCGGTTATAGAACTTGCGGAGCTACTGTTGAAGGACAAACCCAGGATTTACCCTGTGGTAGATGACGATGGTGTGCTGGTAGGCAGTATTAACCGCTCAGCCATTTTAAAAGCGATTGATAAACAGTTGCGCTCTGGTTACAGAGTTGCCAGCTAACTGTTCGCCGATGACTGAAGTTCGTTACACTCAGCGCTCGCTGAATGTCGCGAATTTCAGTATACCAGTACGTTTGTACTGGAAATAACCGCACAATTTGCCTAGGATCTTGCGCCTTACTGGTAAAGCGCAAAGGTATCTCATTGGATTCAGCAACTTCTTCTTCGACTATCAGCAGCTTGCGTGCGTCACTTAACGACGTGATGGGCGCCGATCGGTTCCGGCTGCGTCGGCGTCTGAACCAGCTAAGTCGTGAAAAGGCGAATACCGATGCGGTTGAAAAACTATCGCAGGCGATAAAGCGCTCTGCAGAAAAGCGGGCGCTGCGGGCAGAAAACCTGCCTGCAATTCATTATCCTCCCTTGCCAGTCAGTGATAAAAAAGACGATATAAAAGCGGCGATTGCCAACCATCAGGTCGTGATAGTTGCCGGTGAAACAGGCTCGGGTAAAACCACGCAGTTGCCAAAAATTTGCCTGGAACTGGGGCGGGGTGTGGATGGAATGATTGCGCACACCCAGCCGCGGCGACTGGCTGCCCGAAGTGTCGCGAATCGGATTGCACAGGAGATGGACACGCCCATCGGGGAAAAGGTCGGTTTCAAAATCCGCTTTTCTGATAATGTCAGCGATAGCAGCTACGTAAAATTGATGACAGACGGTATGCTGTTGGCAGAGATGCAACAGGACCGCTTTTTAAATCAATATGACACCATCATCATTGATGAGGCCCACGAGCGCAGCCTGAACATCGACTTTCTGCTGGGCTATATCCGACAACTTTTACCAAAGCGCCCTGACTTAAAACTGATTATTACCTCGGCAACCATCGATCCACAGCGCTTTTCGCGACACTTTAACGATGCGCCCATTATTGAAGTCAGTGGCCGAACCTATCCGGTAGAAATTCGTTATCATGCGCCGGAAGATAGTGCCGACGATGCCGATCAGAATGACGCTATTATCCACGCTGTGGATGAATTGATGGCGGAGCCGCCCGGCGATATTCTGGTATTTTTAAGCGGTGAGCGGGAAATCAGAGATGCGCAGGATGCCTTGTCCCGGCAGAAATACCGCAACACGGAAATTGTTCCGCTCTATGCAAGACTCTCCGCCGCGGAGCAGAACCGCATATTTCAGTCGCACAGTGGGCGGCGCATTGTGCTTGCCACTAATGTGGCTGAAACCTCATTAACGGTTCCGGGAATAAAATATGTTATCGATCCCGGGATGGCCAGAATTTCGCGTTACAGCGCGCGTTCAAAAGTACAGCGTCTGCCCATAGAGCCGATTTCGCAGGCTTCTGCCAATCAGCGGGCCGGACGCTGCGGCCGTGTTTCAGATGGTATTTGTATTCGTCTGTACAGTGAAGAGGACTATCTCGGGCGCCCTGAGTTTACCGATCCAGAAATTTTACGTACCAATCTGGCCTCCGTCATTTTGCAGATGATGGCACTGGGGTTGGGCGAAATCAGCCGCTTCCCATTTGTTCAACCACCCGATAACCGGAATATAAACGATGGTTTCAGGCTGCTGGAGGAAATTGAGGCTATTGCGCGTACCAAGGGGAAGATTTCTCTGACGCAAACCGGTCGTCAGATTGCACGGCTGCCTATTGATCCCCGCTACGCGAGAATGGTACTTGAGGCAAATAAAACCAATGCGCTGCGAGAGGTAATGGTCATTGCAGCCGGTTTGTCCATTCAGGACCCCCGCGAGCGGCCCAGCGATAAACGCCAGCAGGCCGACGAGGCGCACAGTAAGTTTACGGATAAAGAATCTGACTTTATCAGTCTGCTAAATACCTGGAATGCCTTTCGTGAACAACAGAATGCGCTGACCAACAATCAGCTGCGTAAATGGTGCAAATCACACTTTATCAACTACCTGCGCATGCGGGAATGGCAGGATATTGTCAGCCAGCTTAAAAAGTCTTTGGCTGAGCTAAATCTTGGGTTAAGTAATCAGGATGCCGATTATCAGGCTGTGCACCAGGCAATTTGTGCCGGCTTGTTGTCGCACCTGGGCACGAAGGATAAAGATAAGGAATATCTGGGCGCCCGTAATACGCGTTTTATGATTTTTCCCGGCTCAGGCCTGTCAAAGCGACAGCCGAAGTGGATAATGGCGGCGGAGCTGGTTGAGACATCACGCCTGTTCGCCCGCATAAATGCCAGAATTGATCCGGCCTGGGTTGAAGCGCTGGCCAGTCATCTGACTCAATCCAGTTATGCTGAACCGCACTGGTCGAAAAAGCGCGGCGCCGTTATTGCCTATGAAAAAGTCACACTTTTCGGCTTGCCCATTGTGGCGAAACGTCCGGTCGTCTATAGCCAGATTGACCCGGCATTGTGTCAGGCGCTATTTATTCGCGAAGCGCTGGTAAATGGTGACACCCGGCTGAACTATGCATTTTTAAGAGACAATCAGGCGCTGCTGGCGCAGGCTGATGAGCTTGAGCAAAAAACCCGTCGTCGGGACTTGATTGTAGAAGAAGAAACGCTGGTTGCATTTTACGCAAATCGTCTTCCGCAGGACGTGAATAACGAAGCGGCATTCAAAAAATGGTATAAACATAATCATCAGTCTGTTTCACTGACGTTCACTGAAGATGATGTGTATCGTGAGCAGCCTGATGCGGCTAAAAATGGCTATCCAGACGTTTGGAAGCAAGGCAACATCACCTTGCCATTGTCATATCATTTTGAGCCTAATGCTGAAGATGACGGGGTGACAGTGAATATTCCGCTACCAGTGCTTAATCAGGTCAGTGAGACAGGGTTTGACTGGCAGGTGCCGGGATTACGCCACGACAGGGTAGTGGCACTGATTAAAAGTTTGCCTAAAAGGTTGCGCAAAAACTTTGTGCCTGCGCCCAATTTTGCACAGGCCTGCCTGGCGGACATCAGCCCGCAGGATAAAAATGGCCGACCTGTGGCACTGCTTGACGCTGTTAGCGCCAAGTTGCGTAAGATGACTGGCGTGGAAGTTTTGCCCGATGAATGGAATCTGGCACAGGTGGATACCCATCTGACCATGCACTTTGCTGTTGTCAGCGAAAAAGGCGAGGTTATTGCGCGTGGCGATGATTTGGAAGCGCTGAAACAACAGTGTCAGGGTAAGGTGCAACAGACCTTTGAAAAAGCCGCAACGCCGGAACTTGAACGAAAAGGCCTGCAAACCTGGGACTTTGATAATTTACCGGCTACTTTTGTGCAAAAGGTCGGTGGTTTTGAAGTGCAGGCGTATCCTGCGCTCGTCAGGCAGGGCACAAAAGCTGACATTGTGCTGGTGGATGACGAAGACAAAGCGCGGCAGTTGCATCGTGACGGCGTGAATGTACTTCTGCGCGCGGCCATTCCCTCACCGGTCGGGCATCTGGAAAAAACATTGCCCAATAAGGCTAAGCTAGGTCTTTATTTCAACCCTTTCGGGCAGATCAAAGCGTTGGTCGACGATTGTATTTTTGCCGGTATTGATGTTTTAAGGGCTGCATTCGAGCAAGAGCACGATACTGAAATTCGCACTGAAGGTATTTTCAACCAATGTGCCGACTGGGTCAGGGGAGAAATCAATGACAAGGTGGTTGAAATAGCGCAACAGGTTGAAACCGGCCTGACCCTGGCGCATCAGTGCCAGAAACAAATGAAGGGGAATATTCCACTGACAATGGTTGGTGCTATCGGAGATATCCGTCAGCATCTTGGCTCACTCGTGTACCCTGGCTTTGTGACCGATATTGGTGCAGCAAGGCTTGCAGACTGGAATCGCTACATAAAGGCATTAGTCAGACGGCTTGAAAAGCTTCCCATTGATCCTACAAAAGATCGACAGGCGCAGCTGACTATCGAGAAAGTAACGGCTGAGTACGAAAAAACCTGCAAAAAGTATCCGCAGGGTAAGCTCCCCGAGGCCTTGCAGGAGGGGCGTTGGATGATAGAAGAATTGCGGGTATCGTTGTTTGCGCAACAATTGGGCACGGCCTATCCTGTTTCGGCCAAAAGAATTCAAAATTTTCTTGCCGATTTTTAAGCCTTTTTGGGTTAACGCTTCGTAAACAGCAGCTATATGTGTTGTAAAACATAAAATCCGTAGGGGTTGTACCTGCCTATGATCCCTGTTGACAAGTACATCTCTGCCGCCTATAACAAATAGCCCGGTATGAGGTAGGTCGGTATTGCCGAAGCAGCAGTCAGGAGAAGTAAAAGATGTTGGGATACGATGATAAGCGTAACTTTTTCAGAATGATGGTGAACTCGCCATGTCAGGTGCAGATTAACGATGATGAGTCGAGCCGCACGCTACAGGCAGTTTGCAAAGATATCAGCGCGACGGGCATGTCGTTAGAGGTCGATGAGCCTTCCGTAGAACTTGGGACTGAAGTTAAAGTTTCAATTGAATCCACTAGTTCTCAAATCCCCTCGCTGTCAGCCAGTGCCACTGTGGTGCGCTGTGTCCAGGAATCGGAAAACAGCTGCATTATCGGTGTTGAAATTTCAGAAATGAAATAGCACAGGCGAAGGGCGGTGTCTGCCGCCCTATAATTCCGTGCACGTTAAAAGACCTGGCAGACCAGCCCTTTCAGGTAATAGCCTTCAGGGTAGGTGCTGCTAACCGGATGATCCGGCGCCTGCGATAGCCTTTCAATTATCTTAACCCGTCTTCCCGCATCCAGAGCGGCGTCTGCTACAATTTTATTAAATAAGTCAGCAGGCATCAGCCCTGAGCAACTGAATGTCAGCAACAGTCCCCCTGGTTTTACCGCATGGATGCCATACATGTTGATGTCTTTATAGCCTCTGGCCGCGCGATTAAGGGATGCCTTGCTGTCGACAAATTTAGGCGGATCCAGAATGACCATATCAAACTGCGTCTGACTCTGATGATAGCTGCGCAACACTTCAAACACATCGCCTTTCACCATCGACGCCTGCTCATCACTGAAATTATTCAGTGCCAGGTGCTCCTTTGCAAGCGCCAGCGCCGAATCTGAAACATCGACATTGGTCACGTGCCGTGCACCACCTGATAGTGCGTAACAGGCAAATGTACCGGTATAGCTGAAGCAGTTAAGCACCGCTCTGTCTTTAGCATAGTGCGCGGCGCGAGCCCGACTGTCCCGCTGATCCAGGTAAAAGCCCGTTTTGTGACCCTGTTCAATATCAACCAGAATACGGATATTATTTTCTTTAATTTCAACCCGGGTCGGCACGTCTTCGGTTAAGGGACCGGTCTGGGGTGCCATCCCTTCTTTTTTACGAACGTCTACATCGGAGCGCTCGTACAGCCCAATATTGGGCAGTAACTTCTGCAAGGCCCATACGATTTTTTTACGCTGTTTGTCAGCTCCAGCGCTAAGTAACTGCAGAACCGCAACATTGTTATATAAGTCAATGGTCACGCCTGGCAGACCGTCCGATTCTGCCGCGACCAGGCGAAATGCATTGGTGGTGGACATATTGATGACGGTTCGTCGTAATAAAATAGCTTCTTCAATACGGCGCATAAAGAAACCGTTATCGACCGGTTCGTCCTGTTCAAATGTCCAGATCCTGACACGAATCTGCGACTCGGGTGAATAGGCGCCTCGTGCCAGCCAACTACCATCACTGGCGTAGACATCTACAGTGTCGCCGGCACGACAGCGTCCTTCTACATTCGCCACTGCACTGGCGAAAACCCAGGGATGGTGACGTTTCAGGGATTTCTCGCGCTCAGGCTGAAGAATAATTTTGGCAGACATAGGCAAACTTAAATGAATTCGAACAGGCGGCGCAGTATAGCAGAATCATCTGTTTTGCCTAACGCAACGTAACTTTCGGTACCATGCAGATAAAGTGATTGAAATGCGATATATCGATTATGACTCAGAAGCCGGTCCGCAGGGGCTGGTAATTCGCACCACTGATTCGCCATCAGTGACCAAAGGAAAAGTTAAAATTAAAGTGCATGCTTTCGGCGTCAATCGCGCTGATACGCTGCAGCGTCAGGGTAAATATCCGCCGCCACCAGGAGAAAGTGAGATTCTGGGGCTTGAAGCCGCCGGTGAGGTTCTGGAGGTTGCGTCTGATGTTACCCAATGGAAGCCTGGGGATAGCGTTTTTGGGTTGATGCCGGGCGGCGGGTACGCAGAGGAAGCCGTGGTTGATGCCCGACACCTTATGCCACTGCCTTCACACTTATCCATGCACGAGGCAGCAGGGTTAAGTGAAGTATTCCTGACCGCCTATCAGGCGCTGTTTGATATCGCACAAACACCGGCGCAGGGCAGGGCGCTTATTCATGCTGGTGCCAGTGGTGTGGGCCTTGCCGCGATCCAGCTATGTAAACTTGAGGGGATTAGTACCGCTGTTACTGCATCCACAAAGGAGAAGCTTGCACTGTGCGAAAGTTTGGGGGCCAGTTGTCTGATTAACTATAAACAACAGGACTTTGCCAAGATTGTTTCTGAACAGTGGAAGGAGGGGGTTAATACCGTCATCGATTTCGTGGGTGGTGACTACTTGAACCGGAATCTTTCCGTGCTCGCTAAAGACGGCACGGTAGTTTATCTGGCCATGCTTGGAGGCAGATATGCAGACAAGCTGGATCTGGGATTAATGCTGGCTAAACGGGCAAAAGTAATTGGCTCGACCTTGCGTAGCCGCTCTGACGAATACAAAGCCGATTTAATCAATGCATTTACCGCACGGTTTCTGGGGGCATTTAGCCAGGGCGGGTTAAAGGTCAATCTTGATACGGTTTATGCGGCAGAGGATATTGCCACTGCTCATGAGCGGCTTGAGAAAAACGATACTCAGGGCAAGCTAATTGCTCACTGGTAAGCGCGCTGCCGGATATTAATCCGGCTTGAAGCCCTCATCAGGTTTCGTGGGTTTATTAGCGGCGGCTCTTGCCAGGTCGTCGCAACGCTCATTCTCAGGATGCCCGGAGTGGCCCTTTACCCAGTGCCATGTGACATCATGTTTGCTGACAGC
>CAZOYR010000002.1:0-1527 GCA_964584105.1 uncultured Alteromonas sp. | reverse complement strand
AGACAGGAACCATCGGTATATATTTCTATCGCTTTTTTGCCCACGGGCGCTCCTTTTTTTAACTGGCTTATGGTCAGGTGATTTGGGATTGGTATACTAGCAAAAAGTCAGAAGTAACGAGAATATAAAACATGCGCCAGATTGTGCTGGATACAGAAACGACCGGTATTGACCCCAAAGAGGGCCATCGCATCATTGAGATCGGGTGTGTAGAAGTTGTCAATCGCAAACTGACAGGCAACCATTTCCATGTTTACGTAAATCCCCAGCGTGAAATTGAGCAGGAAGCCATTGAAGTTCACGGTATTACCAATGAGTTTCTGGCCGATAAACCCCTTTTCAAAGATGTCGCCAGTGACTTTGTTGCGTTCATTGAAGGCGCGCAACTTGTGATTCACAATGCGCCGTTCGATGTCGGATTCATGGATCATGAATTTGCAAAAGAGCCTTCCACAACATCAGTGAAGACGCGGGATATCTGCTCGGTGCTAGATACCCTGGCACTGGCCAAGCGCACGCACCCGGGCCAGAAAAATAACCTGGATGCATTATGTAAACGGTACGGCATCGACAACAGCCACCGTGAGCTGCACGGCGCATTGCTGGATGCTGAAATTCTGGCTGATGTGTATCTGATGATGACCGGTGGCCAGACGAAGCTGAACCTGGCCGGGCAGGGTGGACAAGATAGCGAAAACGATGGCTCAACCATTCGCCGTGTTAATCGAAGCGCAAATAAATTAAAGGTTATTCGGGCTACCGCCGATGAATTAGAACAGCATGAAGCGCGTTTAGATATCGTGCAAAACAGTGGTGGTCAATGTTTGTGGCGGGACGTTCGGGGCGAGTAATTCGATTGTACAAAAGGATGGTAAAAGGGCTTTGCAGAGCCGGTGCAGTGGCTAGTTTATGGCGAACAGCCGCATCTGCGATTTTCTTTGTGCTAATTGGGCTGACCAGTTCTTTTGCGCTTGCGGCACAAGAACCAGCTCCCGCGGTAAACAATAGTCAACAACCTCAGAGTAATCCGTCAGACACCGCATCCGATAGCGCGAGCGGGGAAAAAACGGATGCGGCAAATGTCCCTATCGTCAGGCTGGGAGACGGCTACCAGAACTCTATTACTCTGTTACAAAATCGTTTCAGAGTGGATTACAACGTCGATGAAGTCACCATGGTGTTCTTCCGTGATTATGGTTCTGCGCCGGTCGTTCTGGTGCGTCCTGATGGATCTAAAATTTATCAGTCACGGGCAGAAGAAGAGAATGTAAAATGGTATGACGATGCTGCCTTTGACATGATCACCATCAAAAATCCGGTCCCCGGGCCCTGGCAAGCGGTGGGACAAATAAAGCCTGACAGCCGAATCATGGTCATCTCCGATGTTTCCTTACACGCAGAGCCTTTACCCTCTACTATCTTCTCGGGTGAAATCCTCAAACAAACAGCTTACCTGTCAAATGGTGATGAACCTATTAATCAGCCTGAGTTTCGCGATGTCGTGAAGCTGGAGATCGAGTTAATCAG
>CAZOYR010000001.1:77622-87093 GCA_964584105.1 uncultured Alteromonas sp. | reverse complement strand
CTGTTATCTGCAACGTCCAGGTTAGTTTGCATTTGGATCATGTTAGTGCTCCGCTGATAAATTAAGACTCTCTCGAGTCGTTTAGCTGCTAAAAGCAACAACTATTGTTGCTTTTATGTACATACCCCCATAAAAAGGGCGCGAAATGATAACAGAAAAGATAGGGTAACGATAGGCCAAATTTGAATTATTTTTAGGCGGTACCGTGTATTTTTTGCGCCCGTTGGAGGCTTAAGAAAACACTGGCTGCTTGCCCGGGTATCCGGCCTGCAACGGTCAGCAGTTTTGTATGGATATCGTACATCGGGTGCGCACAATAACAACTGTGAAAAGTCATGACAACTACGCGACGTGTTTATTTGTCAGCGTCACATAAAAAAGGCCGCTAGTGCGGCCTTTTCGTTATCTGCTAAAAGTGATTACTCGTAGCTATAGTCCATGGTTACGCCCGAGTAAGTGGTATATCCACGCAGGCCGATATGCCATGTACCTGATGAAGGATTGCTGAATGTACATACTTCATCGTTACCGTTCTTATAAGGACGGCAGTCATAGGTAGATGTAGAAGGCTGCGCGCCATATCGTACATATAGATCAGCATCGCCGGAACCGCCAGAGATACGAACAGTCATCGATGATACGCCAGACGGAATGTCCCAGGTATAACGGTCCCATGTACCGCTTGAGCCTGACAGACTAGACAGCTGGCCTGATACCGGCTCAACGCCGCCACCGCCCGTGCCGCCACCAGAACCTGTACCATCACAACCATTAGTATTCAGGTAATCAACCGCATTAGATACTTTGATAATACCGTAACCATAGTAGTTATCGCGACCCGCTGTACCACGGTCTTTCGCAGTCGCATTCAACGCACTACGAATTTGCGTGCTTGAACACTGCGGGAAATAACTCCAAACCAATGCTGCTGCACCAGCAACGTGTGGCGTCGCCATTGATGTACCATTTAAGGTTGCATACGAATTGTCTGGATAAGTTGAATATACAGACGAACCTGGCGCTGCAATTTCTACCGCTGAGTTATACTGAGAATAGCTAGCGTGATTCTCGTTTGAGTCAACCGCCGCTACTGACATAACTGCGCTATAAGATGCAGGGTATGATTTGGTGCTGTTACCATCGTTACCTGCTGCTGCTACCAACAGCATTCCGTCATCCACAAAACCCTGCATGGCTGAACCTTCTGCGGATGATGAACCACCACCGCCTAAGCTCATATTTACCACGTTTGAACCTGCATTCTGACACTGCGTAATACCATCGATAATATCGGACGCGTAAGTCCAGTCACCGTTATCATTGAAGATTTTTACGATGTGCATGTTAACGCCCGGATAAACACCGACCACACCCTGTGTGTTGTCATACGCTGCGATAGTTCCAGCAACGTGAGTACCATGGCCGTTACCGTCGTTGTACCAGTTACCTACTGCTGAATTATTAGCATTACCTGTCAGACCATTATTTGTGCCAGGCAGATCGCTGTGACCCAGGTTATAACCTGTATCGATGATACATACACGGCGCGCGCTGGTATCGCTCTGCGCAAATTGGCTGGCCTGAACCATATTAATGCCGTAAGGCGTGGTTTGTGCCATCAGACGACGTTTTGGATCGTCAGAAATCTCTTCTATATTAGGGTTTTTACGCAATTTGTTAAGTACTGACTTGCTCATTGAAGCGGCAACCATCTTATGTTTGCCAAGTACTTTATGCGGTTTTGCACCTGCATTTTTCAGGATGTTTTTTGCAGCCATGGCATCAAACGCTCTGTCAGATGCATTTTCATTAGGGCCTTTGTTAGCTTTATCCTTGCCCTTCATTGCTGCAGAACCTGTCTGCTTAAACTTCACAATATAGCGCTGTTCGTCTTGAACCAGCGATAACTTCTGAGAAAGTACATTTTGTAGCTGGCCGGCTTGCGATGATGACGCGGGTTCTGTGACCTTAACCGGACCATTGTTAACGGCTGCTGTGACAGATGCACTTAATAGCGTTAACGATGCAACTACTGCTTTACCACAAAATGTGTGTTTATTATTCAACATTTGCTGTCCTTTAATCTTATTTTATTGTTTTAGTGTTATTTCTCCCTCGCTCTTCAATGTAGCGTTACAAAAGGGTTTAAATTCAACGATATAGCTAGCCGGTGATTTCATTTTAACCGGAAAAAGACGCGTTTCCCTGCCTCTTTCAGAACTACTAAACACCATGAAAAACTATACTGCGTTCAAATCAGTTTGCTGATTTGGCTTAGCCACTATACAAAAGCTGAAACAGCTTTATGTATAAGACTTATTACATACTTATCATGCTTCATACCCCATGTCATCTTTTACAAAATCGATGAACTAAAAGATAATTCCACATGATTTGCATGGACATCGTTACCTGCAACAATTTGTTAACAAGTAATGATATTGCCAAGCTAGGGTATTTTTTAATCAGATTAAAGAGGAAGGGTGAATTTTAAACAAAAAAGGCTGTAAAGATTTATTCACTTACAGCCTAAAAGGGTATGAATGAGAAAGGATTAGCGGCGCTGACGCACCATTTCATAAAGACAAATACCAGTGGCGACCGACACATTAAGGCTTGAGACGCTGCCCGCCATTGGAAGTTTTACCAGTTCATCACATGTCTCACGGGTCAGGCGGCGCATGCCTTTGCCTTCTGCCCCCATTACTAAAGCCATTGGCCCTTTAAGCGTGACATCATAAATTTCCTGTGTTGCCTCGCCCGCTGTGCCGATAACCCACACACCCTGCCCCTGCAGCGCTTTGAGCGTACGGGAAAGGTTAGTGACCTGAATAAAAGGCGTTGTTTCAGCAGCGCCGCATGCAACTTTACGAGCTGTACCGGTCAGGCCGGCTGATTTATCCTTGGGCACGATAACCGCATTAGCACCCGCTGCGTTAGCGGTTCGCAAACATGCACCAAGATTATGTGGATCGGTAACACCATCAAGTATTAATAATAACGGCGACGGGTGTTGTTCAATGAGTTTGTCCAGGTCATTTTCATCAAGCACCCTGGCAGGTTTTGCTTTAGCGACAATGCCTTGGTGCTGCTCACCATTGACTTTATCGTCCAGCACCTTTCGGTGACAAAACTGAACGCTGATACCGAACCGCCGGGCCTGATTAACAGCATCATTGAGCCGATCATCCGTTCTGCCCTTCAACGCGAATATCTCAATAATGCGCTCAGGTTCTGACGACAACACTGCATCAATTGCGTGCAGACCATATAACCACTCGTTTTGTGCCATTTACTTCTTCTTGCCTTTTGGTTTTTCTTGTCTTTTAGTCCGGTTGCTGCCTGTCCCCTTGCGTGGCTTATCTTTAGCCGTTCGCTTACCGGGCTTATCTGCAGACTTCTTACCTGCAGATTTCACTTTGACCTTTTTACCAGTGCGGCTCTTCAGTAAAGAGTCATCCAGTACCAGATCGATTTTTCGCTCATCAAGGTTGACCGCTGCCACCTGGACAGACACGCTGTCACCTAAACGAAACTGACGTGCGCCCGATTCGCCTGACAATGATTGTTTCACCGCATCATAGTGATAAAAGTCATCTTTCAATGACGTGATGTGTACCAACCCGTCAATATGATAGTCCACTAACCGGATAAACAAACCAAATGTCGTTACCGAGCTGACTACACCATCAAAGCTGCTGCCGACATGGTCCTGCATAAATTCGCATTTAAGCCAGTCTGCCACGTCCCGGGTTGCATCGTCTGCGCGTCGCTCTGTCATTGAGCACTGTTCACCAAGCTGTTCAATTTCCTCTTCGGTATAGGCTTTGGCGCCAGCAACCTTTTGGTTAAACGGCTTCTTAGACAAAATCCCTTTAATCGCCCGATGTACAACCAGGTCAGGATAGCGGCGAATGGGCGAGGTAAAGTGCGCATATTGCGCCAGCGCCAAACCGAAGTGACCCACATTCTCGCCGTCATACACGGCCTGCTTCATAGAGCGAAGCAACATGGTCTGAATCAGTTCCTGGTCAGGACGGTTACGGGTTTTATTCACCACAGCAGTAAAATCAGATGGCGAGGCATCTTCACTTATGTGGTGAGGAACACCGATTTCTGCCAGATAGGAAGTAAATGCAGTCAACCGGTCGGCATCCGGCTTATCGTGGACCCGATAAAGTGCCGGCGCGTTGTGAGACTCAAGCATTTGTGCCGCACTGACGTTTGCCAGAATCATACATTCTTCAATCATCTTATGCGCATCATTGCGCTCGACAGGCACGATATCTTCAATTTTTCGCTGCGCATTAAATACGAATTTACTTTCCTGTGTTTCAAATTCGATTGCACCGCGCTGTTGTCGGGCTTTTCTCAGAACCCGATAAAGATCATGTAGATTACGCAGATGACCAACATGTGATTCGTAGCGCTGATGCAGGTCTTTATCGCCCTGCAAAATCTGCCACACTTTGGTGTAAGTCAGCCTGGCATGCGAGTTCATCACTGCTTCATAAAACTGATAGGCCTGTAACTTGCCCTCTGCAGAGATAGTCATCTCACACACCATACATAAGCGGTCTACTTCGGGATTCAGCGAGCATAAGCCGTTGGACAGTACTTCGGGGAGCATGGGGATAACCTGCTCCGGAAAATACACTGAATTACCACGATTTACCGCTTCGGTATCCAGCGCTGTACCTGGTCGCACGTAATGGCTGACATCAGCAATGGCAACCCAGAGTTGCCAGCCGCCATTATCCAGCGGTTCACAAAATACCGCATCGTCAAAATCCCGGGCATCTTCGCCATCTATTGTGACCAGGGGCAACTGCCTTAAGTCAATCCTGCCCTGTTTGGCATCTTCGGGGACTTGCTCGGTCAGGCTGCTGACAGCGCGTTCCACGCCCTGAGGCCATTGATGTGGAATATCAAAGGTGCGCAACGCCATTTCAATTTCCATACCCGGCGCCATGTGCTCGCCGAGGATTTCAGTGATTTTACCCACCGGACTTACGCGCCGGCGTGGCCGCTGCGTAAGTTCAACCACAACCACTTGCCCCATCCGGGCACCGTTGACGTTCTCAGGCGGAATGACGATTTCGTGATTAATGCGGCTATCATCAGGAATGACCACACCAAAGCCCTGTTCGGTAAAGTAGCGGCCAACGATAGGCTCTTCCCGTGGCTCCACAACAGCAACAATATAGCCTTCTTTGCGGCCTTTTCTGTCTGTACCGCTGACGCGGGCATCCACCACATCATCATGCAGGAAAAGCTGCATCTGACCGCCACTGATATACAAATCACCACTATTATCTTCA
The DNA here is from genome assembly GCA_964584105.1 of uncultured Alteromonas sp. GTDB lineage: Bacteria > Pseudomonadota > Gammaproteobacteria > Enterobacterales > Alteromonadaceae > Alteromonas. The sequence continues at coordinate 81,772 of CAZOYR010000001.1, read as the reverse complement.
GGGCGTAAAAATCCAAACCCATCACGGTGACCAATAATTCGTCCCCGGATCAACTCGTCTTTATCCTGCAGGATATAGCGTTTGCTTTTGGTAAACTGAACCTGACCTTCCCGTTCCATAGCGCGAAGCCGGCGTTGCACGCCAATGTGGCTTTCCTCGCTTTGCGCACCCACTGCGGCACAAATTTCAAGAAAGGAAATCGGCTTGCCATGTTCTTTGATAACCGACATAAGAAACTCCCGGCTGGCTACCGGGTTTTCATATTTTTCTTTCTCACGCTGGTAATGGGGGTCGTCACTCATGCAGTTCGTCTTTCGCCCTTGAAGTAGTTAGATAAATACAGTATGGCGCCAGTATAACAGTTATCAGTATGAAAACACGGCTTATCAGGCGCATCGTCAACGATACACCTGCATAATATGATGTCTTTACCGACTTATCTGGCTTTTACTTTGTGCGAAGCAAGGAAGATCGAAATGCTTCAGTAGACTACCTGGCGGGCGTTTCGTACCGCTTTGGGATGCATCAATTGCTCAAGTTGAGAGAGGTAACGCTCGATTTTGGTGTGAGTAGTTTTATTGTCAGTGACAGCGTTAAATAACCAGCGATAGGCATCTTCATAATCATACGGGCTGCCGTGGCCGTCAAGAAACAGTTTCGCTAATTGCAACTGCGCATTTAAATTGCCCAGTGCAGCAGCTTCTCTGAGATAAATAACCGCTTGCTGATTATCCTGCTGCACCAGTTTGCCGGTGGCATAGTAACGGCCCAGTTGTTCAAGTGCTGCGGGTAACCCTTGTTGCGCTGCACTGCGCATGAACTTTATGCCACGCTCAGGCTCAGCATCAACGCAAACGCCCCAGGCCAGCATGTCTCCCCACAAAAACTGATAGGCCGGTTCTTTTAGCACTTCTGCGTGCGCTTCTATATCCTGCACTAACTGACAGCGGTCAGCAACAACGCGATCAAGATGCGCATTGGCGTTTATAAGTGTAATTAACTCATTTTGCGTATAAAGCTGAACGGCTTTTAGCTGCTGAGCATGTACCGACCCTACACACAGCAGAGTAAACGTGAGAGTGATTAACTGCTTTATCATAGCTGACCCGAAATTCGAACGTTCTACCTTATTGCTATCGGCAGAAGCGGGCAAATCTGAAGCAGGAAAATGGCCGCTAGTTTAGTTTGGAAAATAACGCGCTGAAAACTTTGCGGGCATGATCTGCCACATCAATACCAAGGTCAGTCAGGTAGCCACCATCAGGCTGGGTGATAAGCCCCTTGGTGTACAGCCGCTGCGCCGCGTTGACAATAGCATTGCTGGCGTCATGGTGAATTTTCAATCCTTGCATAAAGCTGTCGCTGGGAAATTTTAATAACAGATTGAGTTCTTCGGTCATAGCCGTATCAAAAGTACTCATAGCGTCTCCTCGTTAAGACCGTCATTAAAGCGGTATCAGCAAAATACCACGCATCGTCTATCACACACCCTTTCGGTATCGGTGTCCAGCGAAAATAGCGCGTAATTCGATTTTTTACTCACAACAGTTCGTACTGAATGTTATGCACAGTATGATGTATACTGCGCCCAACCTTGAAGAACCAAAAGACAGTTTGATACTCATGAAATACAAAGACCTGCGTGACTTTATTGCCAAACTGGAAGCTCAGGGACAACTGAAACGGATTTCCCGTGAGATAGATACTAACCTGGAAATGACTGAGATTGCTGATCGCACATTACGTGCAGGTGGTCCTGCCCTGTTGTTTGAGAATCCTAAAGGGAGCGATATTCCGGTTCTGGCCAATTTGTTTGGTACGCCGGAGCGGGTTGCGCTGGGCATGGGGCAGGACAGTGTTCATGCACTGCGCGAGGTAGGTAAGCTGCTGGCGTATCTGAAAGAGCCTGAGCCGCCCAAGGGCATCAAAGATTTGTGGAGCAAACTGCCGGTCTTCAAACAGGTGTTAAATATGCCAGCCAAGGAAGTGCGAAAAGCGCCGTGTCAGGAAGTTGTGGTTAGTGGTAATGATGTCGACTTAACCAGTTTGCCCATTCAGCGCTGCTGGCCCGGCGATGCGGCACCGCTTATAACCTGGGGCCTGACCATCACCCGGGGGCCACATAAAAAGCGTCAGAACCTGGGCATTTACCGCCAGCAATTGCTGGGTAAAAATAAGCTTATCATGCGCTGGCTTTCTCATCGCGGCGGCGCGCTGGATTTTCGCGAATGGTGTCAGGAGCATCCTGGCGAACCCTACCCGGTTTCGGTAGCCCTTGGCGCCGATCCGGCCACCATATTGGGGGCGGTGACACCGGTGCCGGACACCTTGTCAGAATATGCATTTGCTGGTTTACTGCGGGGTGACAAAACCGAGGTAGTAAAATCAGTCAGTAATGACCTGCAGGTTCCGGCCAGTGCCGAGATTGTTCTTGAGGGCTACATCGACCAGAACGAGACAGCGCCCGAAGGACCCTACGGTGACCATACCGGCTACTATAATGAGGTAGACACCTTTCCGGTATTCACCGTTACCCATATCACACATCGCAAACAGCCTATTTATCATTCTACCTACACTGGCCGTCCGCCGGATGAGCCCGCCATTCTGGGTGTTGCTTTGAATGAGGTGTTTGTGCCCATTCTGCAAAAACAGTTTCCGGAAATTGTCGACTTCTATCTGCCGCCAGAAGGCTGTTCCTATCGTATGGCGGTAGTCACGATGAAGAAGCAGTACCCCGGACACGCCAAACGCGTCATGATGGGCGTGTGGTCTTTTTTACGTCAGTTCATGTACACCAAGTTTGTCATTGTATGCGATGACGATGTGAATGCCCGTGATTGGAACGACGTGATCTGGGCCATTACTACTCGCATGGATCCTGCCCGTGATACGGTGATGGTGGAGAACACCCCTATCGACTATCTTGATTTTGCATCGCCGGTTTCAGGCTTAGGTTCTAAGATGGGCATGGACGCAACGAATAAAATGCCCGGCGAAACCAACCGCGAATGGGGTGAACCCATTGTCATGGACGATGATATCAAACAGCGCGTGGATGACATCTGGAATGAGCTTGGTATCATGGACTAGCTCGCCATCGTTAAGCGAATTCAGTTAAGAAGAGAGTACATGTCAGATATTTTATGTCAGGTTGACGCAATAACGCCGTTGACCGAAGCGGTTTACAAAGTTGTGTTAACGCCCGCCAGCCCGGTCGACTTTTATGCAGGTCAGTATGTCCTGGTGCATATGGGTGAAACCGACAAGCGCCCTTTTTCTATTGCCAACGCTGCTTACAATAATCAGCAGATAGAATTGCATATTGGTGCGGATGAGAATAATGCGTATGCCACCGAAGTGCTTGAGCGTATGAAAAATGATGGCGAAATCACGATTAGTGGCGGCCACGGCGAGGCGCACCTGCAGTCAAACGGTAAGCCGATGATTTTGATTGCTGGCGGGACAGGTTTTTCCTATGCCTACTCAATATTGCAGCAATCGTTGAAAGACCATCCGCACACGCCGGTTACCCTTTACTGGGGCGGCAGAAATAAAGAAGATTTGTATCTGTTCGACGAATTAACGAGCATGGCTGACGAAAATGAGCAGTTTTCGTTTATCCCGGTGGTGGAATACGCCGATGAAAACTGGCAGGGAAGAACCGGTTGGGTACATCATGCCGTACTAGCAGACTACACCGATTTATCAGATAAGCAGGTCTATATCGCCGGCCGGTTTGAAATGGCCAAAGCAGCCAGAGATGACTTTTATGAGCGAAAATTACCTGATGATCAGTTATTCGGTGATGCATACGCCTTTATATAACGCCACGCCACTTCAATAATTATAAGGCGTGGTGACATAACTAGCTTTGAAGGAGCACCCATGAAACCACGCCTCAGCGTTACCGCTGCAGCTTTACTCACTCTGCCATTCACTGTGGCGTCTGCCCACGCAAAAGATACCGACAAACTACACGACATTGTGGCCGATGTGTCTGCTGATCGTATTGAGCAGGACATTGAGAAACTGGTGGGTTTTGGTACCCGTCATACCTTATCTGAAACTGAGTCTGACACCCGTGGCATCGGCGCAGCCCGCCGCTGGATCAAACAGGAATTTGAAGCCATATCAAAAGAATGTGGCG
>CAZOYR010000001.1:61195-77522 GCA_964584105.1 uncultured Alteromonas sp. | reverse complement strand
GCAGCCCGCCGCTGGATCAAACAGGAATTTGAAGCCATATCAAAAGAATGTGGCGGCTGTCTTGAAGTCATGTTCGTAGGTGACACCATCAGTGGTGAAAAGCGCATTCCCGAAGCCACAGAGGTCGTCAATGTGGTGGCGATTCAGCGCGGCAGTACTGACCCTGACCGCTATGTACTGATGTCGGGCGATATTGATTCGCGCGTATCAGATGTGATGGATGCAACCTCTGATTCGCCCGGTGCCAATGATAATGCCTCTGGTGTGGCTGGTACACTGGAAGCAGCCAGAGTACTGAGCCAGTACAAATTTAATGGCAGTATTGTGTATGCGGCTCTTTCCGGTGAAGAGCAGGGCCTGTTTGGTGGCAAGATTCTGGCTAAGAAAGCGCAGGAAGAGAACTGGCGTCTTAAAGCGGTTTTGAACAACGATATGATTGGCAATATTGAAGGGGTCAATGGCGTCATCAATAATACAACCGCCCGTCTGTTTGCTGAAGGCACACGCGTGACCGAAACTGACGAGGAAGCCACGACTCGCCGATTTACCGGGGGCGAGGTGGACTCGCCATCACGTAATCTGGCTCGTTATATCGATAAGCTTGCCGATCAGTTCATCCCCAACTTAGATACAATGGTTGTTTATCGCCTGGACCGCTATGGCCGTGGCGGTCATCACCGCCCGTTCAATGACCTTGGTTATCCAGGTATTCGTATTATGGAAACCAACGAGAATTACGAGCGCCAGCATCAGGACCTTCGCACCGAAAACGGTGTTGAGTACGGCGATACGCTTGATGGTGTCAATTTTGAGTATGCCGCGAAACTGACCTCATTAAATGCAGTGAGTCTGGCGGCCATGTCATGGGCCCCTGCACCACCCGCTGACGTACAGATTGAAGGCGCAGTAAAACCCTCTACTACACTGCGCTGGAAAGGGCTTGATAGCAACCAAAACCCGCAATTGGCCGGTTACAAGATATACTGGCGCTATACGGATGCCCCGCAATGGCAGTACAGTAAATTTGTGGGTGACGTTAACGAGTTCACGCTCGAGAATGTGGTTATCGACAACTACTTCTTCGGCGTAGCAAGCGTCAGTAAAGATGGTTATGAAAGTCCGGTGGTATTTCCCGGCGCTGCCGGCAGTTTCGGCGAATAACGATGAAGCCGCCCTTAGAGGCGGCTTTTTTATTTCATTCTTTTAACTCGACTTTTTTGCTATCGGTCGTCGAAAACCGCTACACTGAACAGGAGTGTAAGAATTAATACAAATAACGATAAAGGTGAATCTGTGCGTGGTTTAACGGTATGTATGTGTATGATACTGGGCTTGTTCAGTTCCGTGGCAGGTGCTGAGATCAAGCTGGGCGCTGCGCAATTGCCCACCTTTATTGATGACGGCGACAAGCCCGCTCGCATTAATGCGATTATGCGCGAAGCATTTTCTCGCATGGAGCAGGACGTCACACTTGAGGTAATGCGACCGGCATTTTTGGGTAGCGGTTTGCTCAGTGGGAAAATCGATGGCCATTATGCATTTGTCGACTTGGATGAGAAAAAGTCTGCATTCCTGTATTCAAAGCCCTATCTGCCGCTTTATCTGTTCGCAATCAGTAAGCATGAAGCGGTCAGCTCCGTTGCTGAAATTGAGCACCTGATGGATCGTCGTGTTGCCATTGAAAACCGGTTTGCCAATACCGATAAAGTTCGTCTGATTAAAGATATCAAGTGGGCCAGAAATCCCTCTACCTTTGATGCGTTCAAGCAGCTTGCAGATGATCGCTCTTATTATCTGATGTCGTCACGCCTGCTAGTGGATGAATTTAATCGCTTATTAAGAAGCAAAGGCGAGCAACTTCTGCACTTTTCAAAAGTACCTTTGATTACAGCGGGCTTTCGCCTGGCAATGTCATCAGGGGAAGGTAATCAGGCAGTAGTTGAAGCATTCAATTCAACAATTGATGAAATGCAAAATGACGGTACGTTCAATGAACTGCTTAACATTGCCTGGCTGACCAAAGATATAGACGGTGATGGAACTGCTGAGTTCATCACCAGTCGCGCTGTTGCTCACCCCAAGCTTGAAGCGGGCGCTCTGACGCTGGCCTATCCGCTCGATACGAGTAGCGTCTCTGATGCGTCCACCTTTTATATCAATGGTGAAACTGCATCAGACTGGCAACAAGCCCTTAGTTTGATGAAAGACGTCACACCTGTTCTGCGCCCAAGTTTGCTGGATGAAGAGGTTTATCAACAAATACTGTCACGCTGGTAGCTTTTTACTTCAGTGATTACGCAGGGCGTCGATAAGCTCATCTTTAGACATTTTTGACCGTCCTTCTATGCCGACTTCTTTCGCTTTGTCATAAAGCGCCTGCTTAGTACGCTTTTCGTATTTTTTGCCTTTGCCGCCTTTTTCTGAAGGATGCTGGTCTGAATTAGCCTGCGCATTGGCAATTCTTGCTGATTTTTCCTTACTATAGCCCTGATCTCTGAGCTCTTCGTAAGTGTCGTCGTTTTTAATTTGCTTACCATGATCTTTTGCCATTATCAGCCTCCAACCCAAAGTGGTTTTTCATCACAAAGTATATTCACCTCACTGGGATTACGGACACAACACAAAAGGAGTTTGAAAAACGTCTTCACGTCCCGCCATTTTCAAAATTGCCGAATAAAGCGCACCAGTGTTTTTTTTGGCGTGGAAGGTACAGCACTAAAAATTACAAAGTCGCTGTTTTAGCTCCTGCTTTGATAATTATCCGTTCACCCAACGTATCTACGTTTCTTTTTCTGATTTTTGCAGTGAAACAAGGATATTGTCATGTTTGCAGATAACTCAGTGCTCGACATGGTTTTGAAAGGCGCAATTTTGACAACAATGGCGATGTGCTGGGTTGTGATACTGGTTCGGATCAATGGTCTGCGCTCGTTTTCAAAAATGACCAACTTTGATTTTGTTATGACAGTTGCAGTCGGATCGCTGCTGGCAGGGGCAAGTCAGTCGCAGACCTGGTTATCATTTGGTCAGTCAGCCATTGCCATGATGGCATTGTTTGCGGTGCAGTATACAACCGCCCGTGTGCGCAAGGCATCTGATACATTTGAATCCATAATGCAAAACCAGCCCGTGCTGTTAATGCGTGACGGAGAAATTATCGAGCAAGCGTTACAGCAGACACGCGTTGCCAAAAGCGATCTACTTGCAAAGTTACGGGAAGCCAATGTCCTAGAGCTGTCTGAGGTGCGAGCGGTTGTACTTGAAACTACCGGGGATATTTCAGTACTTCACGGAACGTCCTGCTCACAACAATTATTGGAAGGGGTCAGCCACAGTGAATGAGAACAACACCCGGTGCTGGCTAAAAGCCAGCGATTTTGCAAAAATCGAACGCGGACCAGCTGTTGGAAGAGCAGTGTTTTTTATCTTTTCAATTCAGGTAACCACATTGTAAAAGGCCACCGCTGCGTCGGTGACCTGCATACCCAGGGCATTATTTGCGATGTGCCCTCACAAAAAATGGCTATCTGAACTGGTGACTGACATAGTTATCCTCTGCAATTGCTATGAGCACTTCGTTTTCTATGCCCAGCGCATTCAGTTCTATCAGCAATTTATTTTCAGTACTGGCAATTTCAATCTTTCTGTAAATACTGCCACTACCGTCAGTTTTAGCCACGGTAAGTAGTGCTTTGTTTTGCAGTCTTTCATCATCCATGGCATTGATATCATCGTCCACCACGGATACCAGCACCAGTGTATCGATAAGCGCCTGCCCGTTGGCGCCGGTTGCACTGATATCCAGGGTTATTACTTTGTGGGTATCAAAGGTGAAGTCAGGTTCTACATAGAGCTGTGTTGATTTATTTGCTTCATTGTCCAGCGCAGCAGCATCAGGAGAATAATCTTCGCCTTCTTCAGCGCCTTGTTCTGGCGCCGACGGGGGAGATGCCGGTGTTGCCGGGACTGTGGGCGCAGAGGATGCTGATGTACTGTCACTGGACGAACTGCCACCTCCGCCTCCGCAGGCACTTAGTAAAATGACACTCATACACACTACAATTATTTGAAACATAGAGATTCGGGTTAATCTGAGCATGAGAATTTCCTCTTAACGGTTTGGTACAAAGTAAAGGTGGTCGCGGTTACTGGTCTTAAACCAGTCTTTCGCCTGTTCACCTGCACTTTCCACCCATGTTTCATAATCGGCGTAGCACCAGACGATGTCTTTGTATTCTCTGGGGTAATACCAGGCCCCGCTGACTTTTAATCCCCAGGACAGGTTTTCCGCACTGCGATAATAACGCCCTGTCGTTGGGTCTGAGGTATCAGCATGCTTACCAAACAATGAGGTATCCATTTTGTCGGTAGGCGGGTATCCGGCAAAGTGAATCTCATGCCCCCGTTTATTGGTGCGGAAAATAAAGAAGTCCAAATCAGTGTGCTGTAGCGAATTTATCCCTTCTGAGAATGCCACATCAACAGTAAAGGGTACCGGTGCGTATTCCGGGCATTCTTTGACTGTATTAAAAAACTGGCAATCATCGCTGTCCCCCGTAGTGGTGAAATCGTGTGTGTTTTCCCACAGAATGATGACGGCATCGCGCTGCCCCTGTTCCGCGAAAAGTGTAAATGTCGAGCCATCAATGCTAATGCTGCCCTCTTTAAAAAGTGAGGACGGTAAGTCCATCAGACGTAAAGCAAAGCCATTGTTAAAGCCGGCTCCGCGGGCATCTATAAACCCATGCAGTCTGAAGCCGGTAATATCACCTTGCGCGCTGGAAATGGTTTGCAGACGCTCCCGGATGACCAGGTCATTCATATCGTAGTCACCCAACCGCGGCCATTTATCCTCATAGGCCAGTGACACATAGTCAGTGTTTGAGGGGAAGAAGCTACTGAAAGCGCGGCGATAATCGTTGGGAAATTCATCAAGTGAGTCCGATATCCCGTCGGCATCGCTGTCATCAGCATCGGGCATAGTGATGAGGTTTGCAGTATCCAGTGCGCTGGCAGGCGTCGCTTTCACCGAAAACACGGCATCATTAAAGTCATTGTCACCCCAGGTACGCGGTAAATCCTCAAACCCCAAAATAACTTCTTCCACGTAAGGATCGTACAATGCAGCCATATGCTGGCGCAGACTTTCGCTGGACTCCGGGTTTAAGTGTTTGAGCGAATAATAATATGGAACAGCACTACTTTTAACGCCTGTTGTGGCTGAAAAACCATTGGCGGCAATGAAAAAGCCAATACTGGTGCCAGCAGGAAAATTGCCAATACTGACCCTGTCCCCCTGACGCAAGTGAGGATAGGACAAATTCGGAAAAATAACGGTTTCTCTGACCTCATAAATTGTGGCCGGAGGATTGTCTGCGTCAAAGATAAAATAGCCAAAAGAATTCTGATAACCCGCCCCTTCATGCAGGAAGGTTACAAAGACTTCGCCTTCTTCTTTAAGATAAATCGTGGAGCCAGCGTCATCAGTAATGAATGCCTCATTGAGCTCGGTTTCGGGCAATGCATTGGTAATTCGCTGGAAAAACGCATCAGGATAATTATCAATATAGGTGAGATCGTCAGGCTTACCGGTAGCCTGCTCATAACCATTCGGCCAGGCCTGCTGAGAGTTAAAACGCCAGACATACTGTCCATCGATGACTTCTACTGCACTCACCCATGGCGTTAAAGCAACCAGTGTGAATGCGGTGCAAACAGCGCGCTTCATTTTCATCGTCAATCCTTACTTTGAAATACATCCATCTATGCAGAGCGACATACGTGCCATTTATTAATTACCATTTAAATCAATAGATTAAACATAAAAATGTGACTGGTACGACATACGTTTTGCAATATGCAATGCGATTTTCGCAACGCACAGTTTCGGTAAAGGGAAGAATGCTGGCATCAAATAACTATCAACTATTGATCTGCATCAACATTCGATCTAAACTTTCAGTAATTTCTGAAACTTCAGTATATGAATTATGACACCAATTGTGACATCAGCAGTAATGCATTTTGGCGAAATGGGCAGTCGCTGGGGATTTAATCGAACTGTCGGTCAAATGCTGGCTCTAATTGTATTAAGTGAAAAGCCTTTAGCGGCCCAGGAGATTGCCGATGCATTGAATATCTCACGGGGCAATACCAGCATGGGGCTTAAAGAGCTTCAGTCCTGGCGGCTAATCAAACAACAAATAGTCCCTGGCGAGCGCAAAGAATTTTTTGTACCAGCCGGTTCCATTTGGGTTCTGGCCAATCGCGTGTTTGAAGAAAGGCGTAAGCGAGAGATAGATCCAACCATGTCGCTGCTACGCGATTTGATGCTGGACAGTCCTGCCCACGAAGAAGATGCAAACGTACAGGAAAAGCTGAATGAGATTCATGACCTGCTGGAGTCAGTAACAGCCTGGTCACAGGAGCTACAAAACTTAGGGCCGGAAAAGTTAGCCACGCTAATGAAACTCGGCTCTGGCGTAGGACGGATCCTGGATTTAAAAGACAAAGTCTTACCCGCTAAGGCTCGATCTTAACGTTAGGAGGTTGCAATGGACGCTTTCATATTATCGCGTCTTCAGTTTGCACTGAATATCAGTTTTCATATTCTTTTTCCCACCATTACCATCGCGTTAGGCTGGTATCTTTTCTATTTTAAATTGCGCTCCAATCTGTCCGGTCATCCGGTCTGGATGCGTATGTACCGCTTCTGGGTAAGGGTGTTCGCATTGACCTTTGCCCTGGGAGTGGTCAGCGGCGTGACAATGTCATTTCAGTTCGGCACAAACTGGCCCGGGTTTATGGAGAAAGCCGGTAATGTTGCCGGCCCGTTGCTGGGCTACGAAGTGCTTACCGCGTTTTTCCTTGAAGCCACGTTTTTGGGCATCATGCTATTCGGTATTCGCCGCGTTCCTAACTGGCTGCATACATTATCCACGCTGATTGTGGCATTCGGTACGACCGTTTCAGCGTTCTGGATACTGTCGCTGAATAGCTGGATGCATACGCCGCAGGGCCACGAAATCGTTGATGGAGTGATATACGCCAAAGACTGGAGCGAAATTATATTCAATCCATCGTTCCCCTATCGGTTTGCGCACATGTTGTTGGCGTCCGGTCTGACAGCCAGTTTTCTGATCGCCGGCTTGTCTGCTTATCGCATTTTCCGTGGCGATGACAAAATGGCGCCAAAACTGGCACTTAAAACAGCGACCTATACCGCAGCGGTTTTAATCCCTTTACAAATCTATGCCGGTGATTTGCACGGTTTAAATACGCTGGAGCATCAGCCACAAAAAGTGGCAGCGATGGAGGGCGTCTGGGAAACTGAGCGGGGAGCCCCGTTATTACTGTTCGCTATCCCCGATGAAGACAGCAAAACCAATCATTTTGAAATTGGTATACCCCGAGGTGCCAGTCTGATTCTGACCCATTCTCTGGATGGTGAGATTAAGGGCCTAAATGAGTTTGAGGGTGAACATCCGCCTGTGGCGCCGGTCTTTTATTCATTCAGAATTATGGTGGGCATGGGCATGCTCATGCTGGTTTGTGCCTGGCTGGGTAGCTACTATCTTTATCGCAAGGGCACACTGCCCGGCTGGCTGAATAAAGTATTTATGGCCATGAGCTTCAGCGGCTGGATTGCCACACTGGCCGGATGGTATGTCACCGAAGTTGGCCGTCAGCCCTATCTGGTCTACGGCGTGCTGCAAACAAAAGAGGCGGTGACCGGTCTGCCAGCGGCGAATGTGGCATTTTCATTTACCTTATATGCCACGATTTATGCAGTGCTGCTTATCGCCTATATGGGCACCTTAACGCTGATGTGCCGACGCTCGGTTGAGATTGAAGAAATCACCAGCGAAGAGCGCGAAAAAGCGAAAGCCTCTAAAATTTCACCGCTGAGCGCCTAGGAGGTCACTATGCCATTTGAAGGTTTATCAATAGAAGTGCTGGGTGATATTTATATTGGCTTGCTCGCGTTGGCGATTTTGTTGTACGCCATCCTCGACGGCTATGACCTGGGCGTCGGCGTCTTACTGCCGCCACGCGAAGAGCGTTTTCGTGACGATATGATTGCGTCTATCGGACCATACTGGGATGCTAACGAAACCTGGTTAGTGCTGGCAGTGGGCCTGCTGCTGTTTGCCTTTCCAGATGCTCACAGCGAAATCTTACAGACACTGTATATTCCTGCCACGCTGATGTTGCTGGGTCTGATACTGCGTGGTGTGTCTTTTGACTTCAGAGCTAAGGTTGCTCAGGTCAAAAAGCGCAGATGGGATCTGTCCTTTAAATATGGCTCCCTGCTTACCACATTGTCCCAGGGGTATATGCTGGGTATTTGGGTCACCGGCTTGCGCACCGATTTGTGGGCGCAGGGGTTCGCCCTGCTCTCGGCGTTTGGTCTGACTGCTGCTTACGCCTTCATCGGTGCTTGCTGGCTGATTTTGAAATCAGAATCAGCGCTGCAGGAAAAGGCGATTTACTGGGCGCGCCGCGGCCTGATTGTATTATCGGTAGGTATTGTTGCAGTCAGTATTGCCAATCTCACTTTACATGATGATGTGCGTCAGCTGTGGCTAAGCTCAAACTGGGGCTTTTTGCTGATGGCGATCCCGGTGGCATGCTTTGGCTTGCTGAGCTTCTGCGGCGTTATACTTAACAAAATGCCGGAAACCGACGGTCGGGGTGAAAAGCTGCCCTTCATTATAGCAATGACCGTCTATGTCTTGTGCTTTGCCGCCTTCGGCCTTAGTTATTATCCGTTTGTTGTACCGGGTAAAATGACTATTGCTGATGCGATTAGTGATGCAAATTCGTTGCGCTTCTTATTGGTTGGCGCCAGCATCGTGGTGCCCTGTATTCTGGCTTACACCTTTATGGTTTACCGGATATTTGCCGGCAAATCAGAGAAGCTCACGTATTATTAATAAGCAATTTCAGCGGGCTCGCGGACATCTTTTCGCAAGCCCCTGTCGCATTGTCAGAAGAAAGCCTGTAAGCCTGTCTGTGCCCGGCCTAAAATCAGCCCGTGCACATCATAGGTGCCTTCATACGTATTAACCGTTTCTAAGTTAACCATATGCCGCATGATATGATATTCGTCAGCAATACCATTACCGCCGTGCATATCTCTGGACTTTCTGGCGATATCCAGCGCTTTGGAGCAGTTATTGCGTTTGACCAGCGATATCATGGCCGGGTCAAACTGACGATTATCAATTAATCTGCCCACTCTGAGTGATGCCTGCAGGCCAAGTGTAATTTCAGTTTGCATATCTGCCAGCTTGGTCTGAAATAATTGCGTCTGCGCCAGCGGCCGGCCGAACTGGTGACGGTCCAGCCCATACTGGCGCGCTGCATGCCAGCAAAACTCTGCAGCGCCCATCGCCCCCCATGAAATGCCGTAGCGAGCCATGTTCAGACAGCTAAACGGGCCTTTTAACCCATGCACGCCTTCCAGACGATTTTCTGTAGGAACAAATACCTCATCCATCACAATTTCACCGGTGATGGAGGCTTTCAAAGACAGTTTTCCTTCAATAGCGGGCGTAGAAAGTCCGTCCATGCCCCGCTCCAGAATAAATCCGCGTATGGCATCATTTTCGTCACTGCACTTGGCCCACACCACAAAGACATCAGCAATGGGCGAGTTTGTAATCCACATCTTACTGCCTGATAGCTGATAGCCGCCATTCACGGTGTTAGCGCGCGTTTTCATAGACGCCGGGTCGGAGCCCGCATCCGGTTCGGTCAGACCAAAACACCCTACCCATTCACCGCTGGCCAGCTTAGGCAGATATTTTTCCTTTTGCGCCGGCGAGCCAAAAGCGTTGATAGGATGCATCACCAGCGATGACTGCACACTCATTGCACTGCGGTAACCACTGTCGACGCGCTCGACTTCCCGGGCAATAAGTCCATAAGTCACATAATTAACCCCGGGGCAGCCGTATCCCTCAATCGTGGCGCCCAGCATCCCCATTTCACCGAAGCGGCGCATAATGTCACGATCAAATGTGCCGTCCCGGTTAGCCTTCAGAATACCAGGTTGCAGATTTTCCTGACAAAAAGCGCGGGCTGACTCACTGATCATGCGCTCTTCATCACTCAGCTGTTCATTCAGAAGTAGTAAATCATCCCAGTTGGTTAAGGGCGACGCCATAGTTGTTTTCCTTATGATCAGTGTTTAACGTTATGCGTAAACTGGTAGCGTATCATGGAACGAGACAGGCCGGTTTGATTTGCATCAGAAAGCGATAAATGTCTACAAGTGATGCAGCGGCATTGCCGTTGAATACTTTATCTGCTCCATGGCAAAGCTGGAAGTCACATCGTTAAGGTCAATACCATTGACCAGTCTTTTGTAGAAGTGATCAAAACATTGCATGTCCTTCACCATCACTTTTAACAGATAGTCGTACTCTCCACTCATACGATAAAACTCGACCACTTCATCAAAAGACGATGCATGACGGGCAAATTTGTCCAGCCACCTTCCATCATGCTGGGCCGCTTTAATCTGTACAAACACTGTCATCGACAGGCCTAGTTTTTGCGCATCCAGTAACACGACCTTGCGGGTGATCAACCCGGCTTGCTGCAAGCGCTGAACGCGTCGCCAACAAGGCGTTGCCGTCAGACCAATTTCCTCAGCTAATTCTGAAATACTTATATCGGCATTTTGCTGAAGAAACGTCAAAATCTTCTTATCTACGGCATCAATAGAAATATTTTCCATAAATCAGATAATCAAAAGCATATTTTACTCCTTACAATAAGTATTAGATGCACAAATAGCAATATTACCCACAGCTTTCACGTCACACTGTTTGTAAAATAACAAGCAACGATGAATTACAATATGCTAGCCAGTCCACAAACACATCTCACACAACCTGCTGTAATTTACGACAGTATTACCCAGACGATTGGCCGCACGCCGCTGATCAGAATGCATCGCCTGGCGCGACAGCTTAACTGGCACACAACGCCGATGGGAAAAGTGGAGTTTTTTAATCCGGCTGGATCCATTAAAGATCGTAGCGCACTGGCGATGTTCGAGGCCTTGCTGCAACAAACAGCAAATGTAGAAAAGCTGGAAATTATAGAAGCTTCATCCGGAAACAATGGCGTCGCGTGCGCCTGGTTGGGTGCCATGCTTGGCGTACCGGTTACCATCGTCATTCCTGAGCACATGTCTGTGGAACGTCAGCATTTGATCAGACATTACGGGGCGAAGGTAATAACAACGGCGCAGGACCTGGGCACCAAAGGTGCCATCGATCACGCCGCGCAACTGGTCGCAAGTCGTCCCGATGCGGTATCGCTGAACCAATTTTCTAACCGGGCAAATGTCTATGCGCATCAGATGTATACTGCCCCTGAAATCTGGCACGATACGCAGGGAAAGGTCGATACTGTCGTCGCTGGCATAGGAACCGGCGGGACCATCACCGGACTATCCGGCGCACTTCGCGCTAAAAACCCGCATATCGAGATAATCGCGGTGGAGCCTGCCCGGTGCCCGGTACTTAGCGAAAGCAGAAGCGGCGTACACAATATTCAGGGGCTTAGCTCCGGCCACATTCCGGAGATTCTTGATACATCGTGTTTTAATCAGATTATTACCGTTAGCGACGAGGATGCGGTAGATTTTGCCCGCAAGCTGGCGCGCACCGAAGGATTGGCGGTGGGAATATCATCAGGTGCCGCAATGTGGGCAACCGGCCAACTGGCACAATCACCCGCGTATGCTGATAAAAATATTGTTACTATTCTTCCCGATGGCGCTGAGCGTTACTTTTCGACACCGCTTTTTGTCTGTGCGGACGATGCGCTGCTAATGACCTGACCTTCGGCCCACCAGGGCGTCTTAAATGAGACTTGCCCGGGCGCGATTTTCATCTCATAAGGTGGGGCGAAAATGCGCCTGAGCACAGACTCGTATTCTTTACTTTTAAAAACCAGCACCCCCGTTTCTTCATACCGGTTCAGCAACATATTGTAGGCTTCAATCGGATATTGGGGATTTTGTTGGGTGAAGATTACTGTACCGCCAAACTCGTCATACAGCGCCTTTTCTATCTGCCAGATACGCGCCTGTTCAGCAGCAATTTCTTTCACCGAGCGACTGTTCTCAGCATTGGCTTTCAACTGATTGCCAAAGCGCGTTGCAAACGCATTCACCAGCGATTCATCAGGTTGTATTTGCTGCTGTTGCGCATAGATTTCCATCACCCGGTCGATGAGCTGCTCAGCAAACCGGTTATGACGAACGCGCGATAAGGCGAGCTGCCTGCTGACTTGCATGGCTTCGGCCATTTCTGTCAACTCTGCTTTGGTAGGAGAAATGTCAGATAACATCAGCGGCTTTTCATCTATCACTGCCAGCGTCTTTTCCTGTGCTAATGCTGAACTGATCATCAGGCAACTAAAGATAAAAACCACAGATTTTATGAAAACCGGAAATTTGCTCATCGGGATAGACTCCATTAATAACCTTGCAACAGCGATAATCATCAGCATAAAGTAAAAACCGACATACTGTCACCGCCAATCAACTTATAGCATTAGAGGTGGAGCGAATGCTTTACATCGTTACCGGTCAGCCAGCAGTAGGCAAGTCGACCTGGTCAAAACGTCAGGCCGCACAGTGGCGTGCCAGCCTAATCGATATCGATGACGTTTTTGAACCAGTCATCAAAGCCGGGCTGTCGCTCGCTGGCATGTCTACCGATGATCGGGATAGTGCTGCATACAAGCATGCCTTTCGGGAGCCGGTGTATGAAGCCATGTTTGCCGCCGCAAGCGCCAATCTTGCTCATGTGCCTGTTGTGCTATGTGCGCCCTTTACACGGGAACTGACGAACTCAAACTGGACACATCAGCTAAAGCACCGTTTTCAATGCGATGTTACTGTGTACTGGCTGCACGCCCCTGCGGCTCAGTTGAAAAAACAAATGGAAATGCGTGGAAATCCGAGAGACAGAAAGAAATTAGAAAACTGGGAGCACTATCAGAAATATTTTTCGGCTGAGGAACCGCGGTGTGAGTATATTCCCATTGATATGGGAGAAAAGAAAAACGGCAGCTAATGCTGCCGTCTTAACGTTTTACAGTGCTTGAACGTTAGCTGCCTGCAAGCCTTTTTGGCCCTGCTCGACTTCAAATTCTACGCGCTGACCTTCGTTTAAAGATTTATAACCATCTGAAACGATAGCACGGAAATGAACGAAAACGTCCTTATCGCCGCTATCTTGCGTCAGAAAACCATAACCTTTGTCAGCGTTAAACCATTTAACGGTACCTGTAACTTTAGACATGTAGACCTCAAATCTCTCTTAAAACTTCGCTTTCGCGTATCTCTTCAATTCGTCTTTAACCATGGACGAGTTATTTGGGTCTTACTTTGGAATGAACAAACCACTAACAGCAAATCACAGGTGTAACTTGAGTATTTATACATCAACGCAAAAAACAAAATAAGCACGTCTCTTAAAGACTTAGCCCAATGGCTAAAGGTACTATAGCAGGTATTTAGGAAATTCATAGAAAAATAGGAAGCAATTAACATTTATCACAAAAATGTCATTTACCGCTATTTTATGACTTAATTTTCTTGTGGCCTTTACGCCAGGATTGCCACCAACATGTCACGCCAGCTACCGCCGTAGCGCCCGGAAATGCCCAGTGCATACCGTACACTGGCAACAACGCGGCGACAATAATTAGCGTAGCGCCAACAATGCCATAATGCGTAGCGCGCATATTATTTACCTGCAGCGCCATGAGTTGCTGATGCTCCTGCTGTTGTTGCAGTGGTAGTGCCTTCAACTGCTGTAAACTGTCATGCAGCAAGTCTGGCATATCGGGCAACTTCTCTGACCAGAATGGCAGATTGGCCTTCACTTTGGTCATCATGGCGCGCAAACCAACCTGCTCTTCCATCCAGTTTTCAAGAAACGGCTTCGCTGTTTTCCACAAATCGAGCTGGGGATATAATTGCCTACCAAGCCCTTCAATATAGAGCAGTGTTTTTTGCAATAATACCAGTTGCGGTTGCACCACCATATTGAAGCGCCGCGCGGTATTGAACAGTTGCAGCAGAACATTTCCGAATGAGATTTCAGCCAGCGGCTTTTGAAAAATAGGCTCACACACGGTCCGGATAGCCATTTCGAATTCATCGATATTGGTATCTCTGGGAACCCAGCCAGAATCGGCGTGCAGTTGTGCCACTTTTCGATAATCCCGGTTGAAGAACGCCACAAAGTTTTCCGCCAGGTACCGCTTATCTTCTTTGTTCAGCGTGCCGACAATACCAAAATCAATAGCGATGTAGCGTGGCTCAGACGGGGTTTCGGTGCCAACGAAAATGTTACCCGGGTGCATGTCAGCGTGAAAAAAGCTGTCCCGGAATACCTGTGTGAAAAATACCTCTACACCACGCTCAGCCAGCTTTTTCATATTAGTATTCTGGGCAAGCAGTGCATCGACATTAGACACAGGGATGCCATAAATACGCTCCATAATGAGTACATTATGACGGCAATAATCGCTGTAGATCCGCGGAATATAGAGCGCTTCGGAGCCCTCGAAATTGCGTCTGAGCTGAATACCATTGGCTGATTCACGCAACAAATCCAGTTCATCCACCAGCGTTTTCTGATACTCGGTGACCACTTCGACCGGTCTTAACCGCTTACCATCCGGCAGCCAGCGCTGTACCACCTGCGCCAGTGAAAAAAGCAGCTCCATATCCGCATCAATGGTTTTACGGATATCCGGGCGCAGTACTTTGACAACCACATCCTGATTGTCATGTAATTTTGCTGCATGCACCTGCGCAATGGAGGCAGATGCCAGAGGCTCAATATGAAACTCTTTAAACAATTCGCTTAAATCATGCAGCTCCAGCGCATCTTTAATAATTTGCTGGGCGATGTCAGAAGGAAAAGGCGAGACTTTGTCCTGCAAACGCGCCAGTTCGTTGGCAATATCCGGATGCAACAGGTCGCGACGGGTGGAAAGCATTTGCCCGAATTTTATAAAAACCGGCCCCAATGATTGCAAGGCCATGGTAATACGCACACCCGCAGGCTGCCCCTTGTGCTTGTTACGTATCCAGAAAATAGATTTGCGCATGAGGCGCGCATACCAGGGCATCCACCGATCCGGAATAAGCTCATCCAGTCCGTGCTGGAGCAGCACCTTATTTATTTGATACAAGCGAAATATTTGCATGGAAAGGAATACTACAAAGTGTTTTCTAAAAGACGCAAGCGGGCTTCAAAACGCTGAACATCATCGCGTAATGCATCGACCTCATCATTAAAATGCATCACTGCTAATTTTCCCACCGCGATATCCTTCTCCTCTGTAATGGCATTGCTCAGGCCGCGGGTAAAGCGCTCAGAAAAAGCCATAAATTGTGTTTTGAGACCCGAGGCACCGCTGAAAATCTGATGGGCCGGAATATCCCCGGTATAGGCTGAAAGCTGCTCTTCCCAATCTATCTCCAACTGCTGAAATAACGCCGCTACCTGTTGGGCGATCCCTGGCTCGCCCTGCAGATGCAACTTTCCTTCACGAATAAGTTGAGTAATCTGGCTGGTCTGGGTGAGTCGCGGTAACACATCAAAATGTGTTTTGATGTAACAGGTCTTGTCATCTGCATGGACTACAACATCCTCGTAGGTATGCTGTTCCAGCAGAACATCGACTTTTGTTGAGAAGGCCAGCGTTACCCCCCAGGGTAAGCCATCTAAAAATACAGTGAGCCGTTTTCCGCTGAGCGCGGCCAGGCGCTTCTCACTGTCCTCGTCCAGCGCGATGACCTTATTGATTAGGATCTCTGCTGAAGCGGTAAACAATGACGATGCTGGCATTAAAACTTGTACCCGCGATGGAGTGCAACAATCCCACCGGTCAGATTCGTATAATCACACTGCTCAAAACCGGCACCTTCAAACATACCTTTCAGGGTTTCCTGATCAGGGTGCATGCGAATACTCTCAGCCAAATAGCGATAGCTGTCTGCATCATTAGCGACAACCTGTCCCATTTTCGGCAAGATATGAAAAGAGTACATATCATAAACTTTTGAAAGGTGTTCTGACGCAGGTTTGGAAAATTCCAGCACCAACAGGCGTCCGCCCGGTTTAAGCACACGGTAGATGGAATTCAGCGCGTTTTGCTTTTCTGTCACATTTCGCAATCCAAACGCCATGGTAACAACATCAAACGAATTATCAGGAAAAGGCAGCGCTTCGGCATCGGCCTGGACATAATCGATGTTATTTACCAGCCCCTGATCACG
>CAZOYR010000001.1:53964-61095 GCA_964584105.1 uncultured Alteromonas sp. | reverse complement strand
GCAACAGAATCAAACACATTGGCAACCAGAGAGGCTTTTTGTGATTTTTCGACTTGCTGAAATCCGAAGTCGGTTTGCTCTGTCGATGCGTTAGGGGTGTCTTGTGAGGCTTCCACCCGGCTATCTGTATCGCTCATACCATTCCTGTACCTGTCGTCTGTTGGAAAGGAAGTGTACCCAATATCGCTAACCAGAAACAGCCATTTACGGTGAAAATAGCGCAATTAACGGGTTATCCGGTGAAGGACACTCGTCGTATGATGCTGGCATTGCGTCCACTCAGGCCAGCCGGTTATTGCTTCCCCAGCTATACGAAAGGATTTGACTGAGTTCGCTAAGCGATAAACCACTTTGTTCATGCCATTGCACAAACTGTTCGTTCATTGCTTTAAGACTTTTCTGGCTTTGCAGGGTGCCGTCAATCACCTCATGCTTTCTCAGATAATCTTCGTTATCAGATGAAACAATAAAGGTATCGACACCCAGTGCGCGAAGCATATAAGGGCCGGTATTTCCTCCCAGCCGCGCACCGCGCTTTTTCAGTGTTTGCCATAATCCGGTAACGTCTGACTTTTCAGTCCGGGCAACATATTCACCGAAACTGCCATGCTCACGACTGATATCTGCCACCATCATGGCGTTATCTCTGACTGTCATGACCTTCTTGTAATTACGCACGATCCGCTCGTCGCTGGCCTTGCGCTCAAGCATTTCGTCAGGCATCAAGAGGATTTTTTCAACGTCGAAATTAAAGAACACGTCTTCAAATGCAGGCCACTTTTGCTCAATGACGCGCCAGACAAAACCTGATTTAAAAACCTGCCGGGTCATTGCCGCAAGAAACCGGTCATCCGGGATCTTTGCGACCTGCTCCGGGCTCAAAGGTTGGCGCAACAGGGCATTTAATCCTGCCTCGCCCCCTTTTCTCTCACATGCCCGACGATATATCGCGTCGAAACGTTCAGCTGCCATTACTGGCCTATTCCGCTATGGCGCAGCAGGGCGTCGACATTCGGCTCGCGGCCGCGAAATGCGACAAACAAGTCCATAGGTTCACGACTACCGCCCATTTCCAGAATATTGTGTAAGAAGGATTTGCCGGTTTCACGGTTAAAGATGCCATCTTCCTCAAATTTGCTGAAGGCATCGGCAGAAAGCACTTCTGCCCATTTATAGCTGTAATAGCCCGCAGCGTAACCACCAGCAAAAATATGACCAAAACTGTGCTGAAAACGATTAAACGCAGGAGGCGTTATCACCGCGACTTCTTTTCTGACTTCATCCAGCAGCGCCTGGACATCAACATTTTCACCATCCTGTTGATGCAGCAGAAAATCAAACAGACTAAACTCAAGCTGTCTGACCATCTGCATGGCTGACTGGTAATCACGTGCAGCCAGCATTCTGTCCAGCAGATCGTTAGGCAGTGGCTCCTCGGTCTGATAATGACCCGAGATAAAGCTCAGCGCCTCTTCTTCCCAGCACCAGTTTTCCAGAAACTGACTGGGCAGCTCTACTGCATCCCACGGCACCCCGTTGATACCGGATACACCCGCTACCGACATTTTTGTCAGCATATGATGCAGCCCGTGCCCGAATTCATGGAACAGAGTTAGCACTTCATCATGAGTAAACAAGGCGGGTTTATCCCCCACCGGGCCATTGAAGTTGCAGGTAAGATAAGCGACGGGCAACTGGATATCGCCATCCGGTAATTCACGGCGAACACGACACTCATCCATCCAGGCACCACCGCGTTTGTTGGCTCGTGCATACAGGTCGAAATAGAAGCTGCCACGTAGCGCATCTGCCTCATCAGTGATGGTGAAATAGCGAACGTCTTTATGCCAGGTATCAACACCAGGCTGCTCAACAATTTTCAGACCGTAGAGACGGTGGACCACCTCGAACAGGCCTCTGAGCACCGTTTCCTCAGGAAAGTACGGACGCAGCATTTCATCGGAAATGGTGTACTTTTGCTGTTTTAGCTGTTCACTGTAGTAAGGGATATCCCAGGCGTTCAGGGTATCTACACCCTGTTCGGTAGCAAACGCTTTGACTTCTTCCAGGTCTTTTCGTGCCTGAGGCATAGACTTTTCAGCCAGGTCGCGAATGAAGCCGACAACCTGGTCGGTAGAACTTGCCATTTTGGTCGCCAGCGAGCGCTCGGCATAATTATCGAAGCCGAGCATTTTCGATGCTTCGGTGCGCAGTGCCAGAATTTCGTTAATAATTTTTGTATTGTCCCACTTGCCTGCATTTGGACCTTCGGCAGACGCCCGGGTAGCGTAAGCGCGATACATTTCCTCGCGCAATTCGCGGTTCTCAGCGTATAGCATCACTGGTAAGTAGGAGGGAATGTCTAACGTAAACAGCCAGCCTTCCAATTCTTTTTCGCTTGCCGCCTGTTTGGCAGCATCGAGCGCCGATTCGGGCAGTCCGGCTAATTCATTTTTGTCAGTGACATGTTTGGTCCATCCCATGGTGGCATCCATCACATTATTAGAGAAGGTTGATGAGAGCTCTGACAGGCGTGCACTGATTTGCGCATACCGGGTCTTTTTATCCTGCGGCAAAGCGACACCGGATAGTGTGAAATCACGAATGGTATCTTCAATGTATTTCTGGCGCTGCTCATCCAGAGTTTTAAACTCATCACTTTGTCGCAACGTGGTGTAAGCTTTATAAAGGCCTTCGTGCTGACCGACCCATGTACCGTAATCAGACAGCAATGGCAGACAACTGTCATGCGCCTGACGCAGGGCATCACTGCTGACCACAGAGTTCATGTGAGATACCGGCGACCACATTTTGCCCAGTCTGTCGTCCACCTCTTCAATTTTTCCCACAACATTTTTGTAGCTGTAGTCGCCTGAAGCAACAACCTCATCGATAGTCGTCTTACACGTTTCTATGGCTTCCTCAATGGCCGGTTTTATCTGATCCGGCGTAATTTGAGAAAAAACGGGAAGGCCGTCGACCAATTTGATGGCTGGTTGTGTCATTGATATCTCACTTTTTTCATAATTCATGCAAAGGATGTAGGGACGCTATTTGTTAAAACAAGGTCTGTCCTGACCTGATATTAATAGTGGCCGGATTCACAAATGGCTTAAACCGATGTGCAGAGTTCGCACTTTTTATTTTACTGGCTATAGTAAAACTACCAGTGAATTGCGCGCCCTACGCGTTCAGGAGTATTCATGCAGCCGGATCCCATCACCACCGCGAATCGTTACACCGTGCTTTTTGTTGATGATGAAGCCAATATTCTCAGATCGATTCGACGTGCGCTGCACAAAACCGACCTTAATGTACTGCTGGCAGACAGCGGACAGTCAGCACTGGAGATATTGACGCGTGAAACCGTGCATGTCGTCGTTTCTGACATGAAAATGCCCCAGATGTCCGGCGCTGAGTTGCTGGAGGTGGTTGCTGACCAATATCCCGATACATTTCGCGTTGTGTTGAGTGGCTATGCCGATATAGAAGCGACGATAAACGCCGTCAACAAAGGCAGAATCCATCGCTACCTGCAAAAACCCTGGGACAATCAGGCGCTGATAAAAACCATTGAAGACGGTCTCGAGCGGGTAAAGCTAAAAGATGAAAACAACAGACTGGAGCGACTGATACGGGCACAGAATAAAAAGCTAAAAGATATAAACACAGGCCAGGAACTTACCATTCAAAAGCGCACTCGTCAGATCCGTGCGGCTTTAAATAAAATTGAACTGAATAACCATGCACTTGAACAGGTCATCTATAACATTATCAGCATTAACCCGGCGGTAAGTGGGAAGTTTGCCATTGATGTTAGCGAGCTTGCGGTGAGCCTGGGTCAGCAACGCGGCGCAGATAAGGCAACGTTGGATAATATCAGGTATGCGGGGCTCGTCTGTGAGCTTGGGTTGCTGGGTCTTCACGCGCATGATTTTAGTGCCCCGTTCAACACGCTGAACTATCAGCAGCAGCAAAATTATCTTTCACAAACGCGTCAGGCTGTACAAATGCTGGCTCCTGCACAGCATCTTCAGCCCGTTGCCGAGATTATTGAACATCAGTTTGAGCAGGTAAATGGTGCCGGCCCCATGAAAAAGGTGGGTGCGGCTATTCCTTTAGGTGCCAGAATCATTGCCGTTGCCAGAGATTACTGGCGACTTATCGCAGGGCGGTTGACCGGCCAGCCGATGAGTGATGATGAAGCGAAGGCCTTTTTGAATAATTACCGTAATACCCGATACGATGCAGAGATCCTCGATGGACTGATGCGCCAGAAAGATATTGGCCAGATACGCCACACGGAGGGATCTGTAACTGCCAGCCAACTGCAACCGGGCATGCAACTGGAAGCGAATTTATATAACGATAATCATTTGCTGATTCTGCCCCGGGGACACGTGTTTACTACAACCACTATTGATAAATTGCGACAAATCGAAGCAGAACGTAACACCACCTTTGCAATGTTGATCAATGCGGGAGTGGCAAAAGACGAAGTCATCACAGAGTAATCCTCAATGTAAGGTATCAGGTATATTTTCTATCCGTAAATTTTGAGCGTGGTTTGGTATCGTGCCAGAATAGCCTCACTCAACTGACCTGGTAGGGAATTATGCAAGAATTCGATTATATCTGTATTGGCGGCGGCAGTGGCGGGATCGCCTCGGCAAACCGCGCGGCCAAGCATGGCAAAAAAGTTGCGATTATCGAAGCGAATCTAATTGGTGGCACATGCGTGAATGTAGGATGTGTGCCTAAAAAAGCGATGTGGTTTGGTGCTAACGTTGCTGAAGCCATTAACCGCTATGGCGAAGATTATGGCTTCGATGTGTCGGTCAATCATTTTGACTGGTCAGTGCTGGTGGCAAACCGCCGTGCATATATCGAGCGCATTCATGCTTCTTACGGCAAAATGATGGCCAAAAACGAGATTACCGTTATCAACGGCTACGCCTCGTTTGTCGACAAGCAGACCATTGAAGTTAACGGTGAAAGGTATACAGCCCCCCATATCATGATTGCCACCGGCGGCCACCCCAGACTTCCAGATGTGCCCGGAGCAGAGCATGGTATCGACTCTGATGGCTTCTTTGCACTGGACCAGCAGCCCAAACGGGCAGTCGTTATTGGCGCGGGTTATATTGCCGTTGAGTTAGCCGGCGTCCTTCACAGTCTGGGAACCAAAACTGACCTGGTGGTCCGCCACCATGCGCCATTGCGACACTTTGACCCGATTGTTCATGAGACGCTGGTCGATGTTATCGAAAACGAAGGCCCTACCCTGCACAAGCAGTCAGGCGTTGAAAAAGTAGAGAAAGCAGAGAATGGCGAGCTAACCGTGCACCTGAAGAGCGGCGAAGTGTTGAAAACTGACTGCCTTATATGGGCCATCGGCCGTGAGCCGTCTTCAGCAAAACTCGGACTGGATGCGGCCGGCGTTGAAACGGACGACAAAGGTTACATTACTGTGGATAAGTTCCAGAATACCTCCGCCGAAGGAGTGTACGCGGTAGGTGATATCACCGGGCATGTTGAACTGACCCCGGTTGCCATCAAAGCAGGACGTTTACTCAGCGAGCGCCTGTTCAATGGTCAAAAAGAAGCCCATCTGGATTACTCCCTGATCCCTACCGTGGTGTTCAGTCATCCGCCAATCGGTACTATCGGCATGACTGAACAGGAGGCAAAAGAAGCACACGGTGAGGATAAAGTAACCGTATACTCATCATCATTCTCAGCCATGTATACCGCTGTTACGCGCCACCGTCAGCCTACTAAAATGAAACTCGTTTGTGTTGGCGATGAGCAGAAAGTGATCGGCTTGCATGGTATCGGTCACGGCATGGACGAAATTCTGCAAGGATTTGCCGTGGCCATGAAGATGGGCGCCACCAAAGCGGATTTTGATGCGTGTGTTGCTATTCATCCCACCAGCGCAGAAGAATTTGTTACGATGACGTGATGCAACCGCACCAATAAAAAAGGGCAGTGATGACACTGCCCTTTTTTTTACATTAACCGTCTTTTATATACCATCTGTCCCGCCCCTCACCGGCATTTTTTGCAATGGCGAAAAATACCCGATACCTTAAGACTTTACACTCGAAAAGTCTGGGATATAACAATGATAACTACTTCTCGTCGTTCAGTTCTGGCGCTTGCCCTTGGCGCGACACTGAGCTTATCGGCCAATGCACAGGATGATAAAAAGAAAGAAGAATGGGATGTACTCAACCCGCCATTTTCTTTAAACGAAGTCACCATCAACACTGAGCAGACAACCTGGTCCAGTCTGTCGATATCACCGGACGGCACCTATATGGTGTTCGACATGTTGGGCGACTTATATAAGGTTGGCATGGACGGTGGAAAAGCCACTGCACTGACTGCCGATTTTGGCTGGAATATTGAACCGGCTATCTCACCCGATGGCAGCCAGATAGCGTTTATTTCTGATCGCGGTGGTATTTCAAACATCTGGGTAATGGACAGTAACGGCGAGAATTTAAGACAGGTTTCGCAGGAAAAAAACAATCTGATCCACTCCCCCAAATGGAGCCCCGACGGTAATTATCTGGTAGCGACAAAAGGGATTATGTCCAGCCGCAGTATTCCTGCCGGTGAAATCTGGATGTATCACATCAACGGCGGTGATGGCCTTAAAATTAAAGGTCGGGTGAACGGTAAAAGCGACCAGCAGAACATCGCCGATCCCACATTCTCACACGATGGCAAGTACATCTATTATACCCAGAACACGGTAGCCGGTGCGCAGTTTGAATATAACCGTGATCCTTTAGAAGGTATTTTTGCCATCACCCGATACGACAGGGAAACCGGCGAAGAGACCCGGTTTATCAGTGGTACCGGCGGTGCCATTGTGCCGACGCCCTCGCCGGATGGTAAATACGTGGCGTTTATTCGCCGGGTAAAGAATAAAACCGGCTTATTTTTAAAAGACCTGAAAACCGGTGAAGAAAAACCACTGACACTGACACTTGAGCGTGACATGCAGGAAGGTTTTGGCTCGGAAGGCTATTATGCCTATTTCGACTGGATGCCTGACTCAAAATCCATCGTTTACTGGACCGGCGGAACCTTCCATAAAATTGATATCAACTCCAAAGA
>CAZOYR010000001.1:30449-53864 GCA_964584105.1 uncultured Alteromonas sp. | reverse complement strand
AAGCGCATTATTTACACCACCTGGCACGACAAAAAACTGGGTGATGTACGTATCATTCCGGCTTCAGGCGGTGAAAGTGAGGTGGTTACCGCGCAGCCGGGCCATTTTGTAGAGCCCAGTTTTTCTGCCGACGGCAGCTACGCTGCGTGGCGTAAGTTTTCAGGGGGCTACCTGCTGGATCCCAAGTATTCACTTGAACCTGGCCTGTATGTAAAAGCATTGGATGGCGGTGACGCCATGAAAGTGTCATCGTCAGGCACCCAGCCGCACTTCGCCGGAGACAACGAACGCGTATTCTTTACCGAATCAGTGGGCGGCACGCCCTATCCTGAGACGCAACTTGCCAGTGTCAATTTGCAGGGCAATGATAAGCAGGTTCATCTGTACGGTGCCGATAAGGTCAGTGAGTATCGTATCTCACACGATAAACAATGGGTCGCCTTTGTTCATCAGTTCAGAACCTATGTGGCACCCTATGTAACTAACGGTAAAAAGGTAACACTGTCGCCGGACATGACGTCATTGCCGGTAAAACAAATCTCCAAACGGGCAGGCGAATACCTGACATGGCGACCGGACAATAAAGCGGTAGGCTGGTTTCACGGTCCGCATTACTATGAATATGAACTGGCCAATGCCTTTGATTTTGTAGCGGGTAAGAAAGTCGATGAGGATGCCAAGGCCAAACGTACCAACCTGGCATTTAGCGTAAAAGCAGATAAGCCTAAGGGCATCAAGGCACTGGTGGGTGGTGATATCGTTACCATGCGTGATGCCGACAACCGTCAGGAAGTGATTAAAGACGGTGTAGTGCTGATTGAAGGCAACCGTATTAAAGCCGTCGGTCGTAAGGGTGAAATCAGCATCCCTGATGATGCCATGCGGGTTGATACCACTGGCAAAACCATTATTCCGGGGCTGGTAGATGCCCATGCCCACGGTGCCCAGGGGCGCAATGAGATTATTCCTCAGCAAAACTGGGGGCAATTCTCCAATGTCGCCTTTGGTGTAACCACCATTCATGATCCTTCTAATGACACCACGGAAGTATTCGCTGCTTCTGAAATGCAGCGTGCCGGTAAAATTGTTGCCCCGCGTATTTACTCAACCGGCGCGATTTTATACGGCGCTGAAGCGTTGGGTTACAAAGCGATTGTGAATGATTACGAAGATGCATATTTTCACGTTGAGCGGTTAAAAGATGCCGGCGCTATTTCAGTCAAAAGCTATAATCAGCCAGCACGCTCCCAGCGCCAGCAAATTCTGTGGGCAGCGAACAAACAGAAAATGATGGTCGTCCCTGAAGGTGGCGGTAAGCTTCAGCAGAATTTGAGCATGCTTACTGACGGTCATACCGGCCTTGAGCATAGCTTGCCTATTCCTAAGGGCTATAGTGACGTGACACAGCTGTGGAAGGCCTCGGAGTTCGGTTATACGCCGACCTTTGTTGTATCGTACGGCGGCATGATGGGTGAAGAATACATGTATGACCGCACCGAAGTGTGGAAAAACCCTCGCCTGCTTCGCTACACCCCATCTTTTCTGTTAGATGGCCGTGCGATTCGTCGCCCCACAGCGCCGGATAATCAGTACAACCACGTTCAGGTGGCGGAATATGCCAAAACGCTTCGTGAAAATGGGGTAAGTGTACACATCGGTGCGCACGGCCAGCGTGAAGGCCTGGCCGCACACTGGGAGATGTGGCTGATGAGTCAGGGCGGGTTTACGCCTTTTGAAGCGCTTCGTGCAGCCACAATTGATGGTGCCACTCATCTTGGTATGGGCAAAGATATCGGCAGCATAGAAGAAGGTAAGCTGGCTGATATGGTTGTTATCGACGGTAACGTACTCAATGACATACACCGCAGTGAGTATGTTGATTATACCGTGCTAAACGGCCGTGTTTTTGAAGCCGCCACAATGAATGAGCTTGGCAGCAAAACGACACGCCAGAAGTTCTTCTTTGAAGAAGACAATAAAGCATTTATGCCAGAGCAAACTGCCGAAGAGATCAATGTAAAGTCGCACAAATATCACTGGCAACATCACTAATATGAATTCGTATTGTCAGTGAATTATCTACCTTAAAAGGTCACCTCCCGGTGACCTTTTTTCTTTTCAGCCTAATATCGCTTCTTTTGCTTACCAGCCGACTGACTTTTTAAGATTATACGTTAATGAATCCGTTTTCTTTGCATTTTCACTACACGGACACTGCCTTGTAATTTCAGGCCATTATGCGCCGATACTGGCCTGTAGCGCTAACTGGACCGCCTGACATAATCGCTGGCTGGTGGCGTTTGTTAGGGTGGTGGCTGTCGAAATGAACTCGACAATGTCAGGACTGATAGTGCGCAATTGCACAAATATGGATGTTTTTTATCAGGCCAGACATCAACGGTACGGCAGAGTGAGAGTTCGGTCAGGGAGGTAGTAAGGATGCTGCCACGGAGACCAATTATCAGCATGGAGGTGATGCTCTCACTCTGACCTGCCCCATCAATGAGCATGAAGAGTACTGCAATGAGAAAAGGATTATTCAGACAAGAGGCGATAGCCGCGCAAGGATTGCGTCTGCACGGAGAGGTTATGATGACACCCTCCTTAAAAGTGTTTATTTGCTGTGTCGTTATTGGCGTATGGGTCGCGATGGTATTTATCTATCTTTCGTCGCAGTCTTACAGCCGTCAGGCCACTGTAACCGGGTGGCTGGAACCGGACAGCGGTGTGGTCAGAGTCTTTGCCGGTCAGACTTCCGGCATCATTAGCCAGGTTCTGGTCAGCGACGGTGAGCGCGTAACGCGCGGTCAGCCGCTGGCTATTATTGATACGCAAACCTCACTCAGTTCCGGGGTGTCGGCGCAGCAAAGCCTGGCGGCGGAGTATCAGACCCAGCAACTGATGCTGGAACAGCAGGTCGCTCACGCCCGCAAACGCTACGAGCATGAATTGCAGGCCCATCAGCAGTCGGTGCACGCGATGAATGAAGATATCAAACAGTTATCAGCTTTGTTGGTAACCGCCAGTGACAGACTGGCACTTGTCAGCCGCCGCTATAATAAACTACTACCACTGGCAGGCAGCCATATCTCGGGCTCAGAGATCGAAGCCGTTTATGCCGAATTGCTTCAGGTTAAACAATCCAGACAAGAACTTGAGCGTCAGTTGAGTAATCTTCAGCTAAGCCTTGAGCAAAAGCAAACAGCATTTACTACACAGCAAATTACCCGGGATGAGTCGCTGGCAGTGCTGACCAGTCGCATCAGTGAGGTGAAACAAAAAATAACGCAGTTAGAGAGCCAGTCGCAATATATTGTGAGAGCACGTGATGCTGGCATTATTGCAAACCTGAATGCCCGGCGTGGTCAGCACATCAGCACCAGAGAGCCACTGCTGACACTACTTGCGCCCGATGCGCAGATTGAAGCGCACTTTGTTGTGCCTGTGCGTTCAGCAGGATTTATCCGCCATGGCCAGACACTGGATATCCGCTACGATGCATTCCCGTATCAGAAATTTGGCATGCATCAGGCCACTGTTCACAGGGTCTCTGATACCGCCCTGTTACCCGCTGAGTTCGATTACTTGCCAGTGTCGGTCAATGAACCGGTGTATCTGGCAAAAGCGACACTGACTAGTGACACGCTTGTTGCCTATGGCAAGAAAATTTCACTGCGCTCGGGCATGACATTTTCTGCCGACGTGAATCTGAGCGAGCGAACATTGCTTGAATGGTTACTTGAACCTCTGTATTCAATAACCGGGAGGATGGCGTAATGCTTAACTTATCCTCATTATCGTTATTCGGACGCCAAAAGGTGCCGATGATTCACCAGGCAGAGCTTTCCGAATGCGGCCTGGCCTGTCTGTGCATGATCAGTCAGTATCACGGTAACCGCCAGGAACTCTCGTTTTATCGTCAGAAGTTCGGACTGTCTACCCGCGGCCTGACGTTACAGTCGCTGATGAAAATAGCGGATGACAGTCATTTCAGCACCCGCGCAGTAAAACTGGAATTAGATGATCTTCAACAGCTGCGCTTACCTGCCATTTTGCACTGGGATATGCAGCACTTTGTCGTATTGACCAGGGTAACTAAAAACACGATTACCGTAAATGATCCGGCAGTTGGTGAACGTACACTTACCTTCGCGCAGGCCAGTGACCATGTGACCGGAATTGCTCTTGAAATCACCCCTGGTGCCAGCTTCGAACAATCCGCACCAGGCCCTGTCCTGACGCTGTCTCATTTCTGGGAAAAAGCCACTGGCCTGAAACGAAGTCTGGCACTGATATTAACCCTGTCAGTTTTACTGCAACTGTTTGCACTGGCCTCGCCCTATTACATGCAAACCGTCATAGACGATGTGTTACTGCGCGGTGCTGAAGACCTTTTGCTGGTATTGGCGCTGGGATTCTTTTTACTGCTGATCATCGAAAGTGCCACCAGCTTGCTCAGAGAATGGGTGATCCTGGGCTTGTCATCAACATTGCAGTTACAGATATCCGGCAACTTGTTTCATCATCTGCTAAGGCTGCCCAGCGACTTTTTTGCCAAGCGTCATCTGGGCGACATTGTTTCGCGCTTTGGCTCACTGGCGCAAATCAGGGAGCAACTGACTACCGGATTAGTGACAGCGCTGCTGGACGGCGTGATGACGATACTGATGATTGTGGTCATGTGGCTGTATTCGCCCACGCTCACGATTGTTGTATTGTTGAGTGTTCTGGCTTTTACGCTGATCAGAGTGGTGACTTACCGCACGTTAAAAATGCTGAGCACTGAGGAGCTGCAAAATCAGGCGAAGGAGCAATCTCATTTTATGGAGTCTATGCGCTCTATACAAACTATCAAGCAGCTGAATTATCAGTCCCAGCGCCACAACCAGTGGAGCAATCATCTGACACGTTCGCTGAACACATCTATCCGTATCGGCAAGCGCCAGATGAGTATTTCGGTGCTGAATCAGCTGATTTTCGGTATCGAAAATATTCTGGTTATTTACTTTGCGGCGCAGTCCGTCATGGATACGGCGATGACCGTCGGTATGCTTTACGCATTTATCAGCTATAAAACAAAATTCACCGGCGCCGCGGCAAATCTCATTAATCACCTGATTCAGTTGCGACTGTTGCGGGTACATCTTGCCCGGCTTGCCGACATTGTTTTCACCCCCGGTGAGACGCTCGACGCAGCGCTGCCTGCGCCGACACACAATGCATCCGACCAGGGGCTGGTGGTTTCCCAGCTCGGATACCGGTTTTCGAGCACCTCAGCGGCGGTATTTGAAAATATCAACCTGACCGTGCCCAAAGGTTCAACTATTGCCATTGTAGGGGCAAGCGGCGCGGGTAAGAGCACATTGTTGAAATGTCTGATGGGTTTACTCACGCCCGACACCGGTAAGGTTACCTATCAGGGGCACGCGATTAGCCAGTCAGCGTGGTTCAGAGAACATTCTGCGTCCGTTCTGCAGGATGATGCCTGTCTGAGCGGGACGGTGTTTGACAACCTCACCGGCTTTGATGATACCCCCTGCCACCAGCGAATGCAATGGGCCGCCCGTATGGCCTGCCTGGAGAACGACATCGCGGCAATGCCCATGCAGTATCAAACATTAATCGGCGACATGGGCAGTGCACTTAGCGGTGGTCAGCAGCAGCGGTTGCTATTGGCCAGAGCATTATACCGTCAGCCAGAGGTGCTGTTCCTGGATGAAGCCAGCAGCCACCTGGATGTCATCAACGAAGCAAAGATCAATCATAACCTGAAGTCACTTTCAGTGACCCGAATTATTGTGGCCCACCGGCCCGAAACCATTGCGATGGCAGATGACGTTTATCTGCTGCAAAACGGCGGATTGTCCCGCATAGAAAAACCGCAGCCTCAGGCTGTACCTATACTTACCCCTCAAGGAGAAACATATGCTTAATCAACCTGCATTCGCGCAGCAACAAACGCTTTGTCTGAGCGTGCTGTCGAAACGAGAACTTCAGGTCGCTCAGAAAATACTGGAAGGCCTGCCTAATAAAACCATTGCCGCTCAGCTTTTTATCAGCGAGCGCACAGTAAAATTTCACTGCGCAAATATCTATCGCAAGCTCGAAATTCGCAATCGTGCGGCGCTGATGGCGCAATACTTTCATCAGTTTTATGCCATGCGTAATGCACTACCGAAAGCCAGTTAAACCCTGCATTGGTACAGCTGCAAAGTCGCGCACCTGAGATAAAATTACTACGCAATTAAGCATTAATGATCAAGGAATGATTATGAAAAAAACTCAACAAGCACTAAAGAAAATGACCCGGGCTGAAACCACTGAAGTAAATGGTGGCAACATCTTTGCCAGTGACGACGATAAGCGACTCACGCTGCCTAAAAAGCCTATCCGCTACTATACGCAGGCGATTGGCGAAGATGGTGGCGATCTGCCAGATTTATTAACGCAGTAATCGCACTGCTGTCAGCCATCGGGCTGGCAGCATCGTCTTAGAGATATTCGTTATGCCACAGACTATCTTGTTGCTGGGTCAATCTTCCCATCGTGAAATACAGCTTGTGCAACAGCACCTTTGTAATGCCGGAGCTATCAGTCATATCGTGGACACTTCGCAGTTTGGCCCACAGTTTCAGCTAAGCTGGTCAGCGCAGGATAGTGTCGGCGTGTTACATGGTCCGCAGGCACAATGTGAATTTAACAAGATTGACGCTGCATTCTGGTTTCGCTTTTCACTACCTTCTCACCCAGCGCTGAACGCGAGTAAACAAAAAGACTATCAAAGCACACTCAACACGTTGCTGGCCTGTCAGTCGATCAACTGGTGCAATTCTGTTGACGCCATTCGCTATCATCAGAATAAACCCGTGCAACTGTCTCATGCCAATCAACTCGGACTCACAACACCTTCTACCTATATCGGAAACCATATTGAGCAAGCCTGGGCATTTGTGCAATCGCATCAGTCGCTAATCTGTAAGCCGGTGCACGGCGGGCAGCACACCGTTCGACTTAACAGCGCAGAGTTAACCAAGCCTGAATTACAGCACCTGCTGTCGCAGTCTCCGATGACCTTTCAGCACTACATTGAAGGCACCAATATTCGCACCTATGTTATAGGCGATACCGTGGTAAGCGCAGAAATACGGTCAAATGCTACTGACTTTCGCAGCGACGACCATGCCCGACTGCTTGCACATACCTTACCCGATGATATCGCTGAACAGGCAGTTTCGCTCTGCCAGGCCTTTAAAATGCGATGGACTGCAATAGACTGGCGTTATACACCAAACGGGGAATATGTTTTTCTTGAAGCCAACCCGGCACCCTGCTTTGCAGAATTTGAACGTCAAAGTGGTCACCCGGTTTCGCACCTGTTGGCGCAGATGCTACTTGGTACATATTCAAAAAAGCACTGAAACCAGCGCACGAGCAATAAAAAAGCCGCCCAAAGGCGGCTTTTAACAGTTTAGGGTACGATTACAGGATAAAGCGACTCAGATCTTCGTTATCCACCAGCGTATCCAGATGCGAGTCAACGTAAGACGCATCGATGGTGAATGATTCGCCTGATTTTTCAGACGCATCATAAGAAATATCCTCCATCAGACGCTCAAGCACTGTGTGCAACCGGCGCGCACCGATATTCTCAATGCGTTCGTTAACTTGCCACGCTGCTTCTGCAATTCGCTGAATGCCCGATTCGTCAAAATCAATGGTGACGCCTTCGGTCGCCATCAGAGCACGATATTGCTCACACAGCGAGGCACTGGGCTCAGTCAGAATACGCTTGAAGTCTTCAACTTTTAACGCTGATAACTCCACGCGAATCGGCAGGCGACCCTGCAATTCCGGGATAAGATCTGAAGGCTTGCTCATCTGGAAAGCACCAGAGGCAATAAACAGAATATGGTCTGTTTTAATCATGCCGTGTTTGGTCGATACCGTGGAGCCTTCTACCAATGGCAGCAAGTCACGCTGCACACCTTCACGGGATACATCACCGGACTGATTACCTTCGCGCTTACAAATCTTGTCAATCTCATCGACAAACACGATGCCGTGCTGTTCAACAGACTCAATGGCCTTTTCTTTCAAATCTTCCTGATTGACCAGACGCGCAGCTTCTTCTTCAATCAGCATCTTGAATGCTTCTTTAATCTTAAGCTTTTTCTTTTTCTTCTGGTCACCGCTTAAGTTCTGAAACATGCCCTGTAACTGGTTAGTCATCTCTTCCATGCCGGGAGGGGCCATGATTTCAACACCCATTTGCGGCTGCGCAACATCAATTTCAATTTCTTTATCGTCAAGCTCGCCTTCACGCAATTTTTTGCGGAAGTTCTGGCGGGTGCCGCGATCTTCAACCTCTTCCTTTTTGCCCCACGCGTTTTCAGGTGCTGGTAGCAATACATCCAGAATACGGTCTTCTGCTGCTTCTTCTGCACGATAACGCACTTTGGTCATTTCGCGCTCTTTTGTCATCTTCACTGCAATGTCAGCCAGGTCGCGAATGATGGTTTCCACTTCCTTACCGACATAACCCACTTCGGTGAATTTGGTGGCTTCCACTTTGATAAACGGCGCATTTGCCAGCTTGGCCAGTCGACGGGCAATTTCTGTTTTGCCCACACCGGTGGGGCCAATCATCAGTATGTTTTTAGGTGTTACTTCCTGACGCAACTCCTCGGGCAACTGCATGCGACGCCAGCGATTACGCAATGCGATAGAAACAGCACGCTTGGCATCCTGCTGACCGATGATGTGACGGTCGAGCTCGTGAACAATTTCTCTGGGTGTCATTTCAGACATATAAAAAAACCTTCTGTTAAAACGGGTCTGTCATCAGCACACACCCGATGAATACGTTGATTAATAGTCGAGCACTTCGACAGACTGGCTATGATTGGTAAATACGCAAATGTCGCCCGCTATGGTCAGACTCTTTTCTGCGATTTCTTTTGCCGTAAGCTGGGTATTTTCCAGCATTGCAATGGCGGCGGCCTGCGCATAATTTCCGCCTGAACCAATAGCAATCAAATCGTTTTCCGGCTGCACGACATCACCATTACCGGTGATAATGAATGAGGCGGTTTCATCTGCCACAGCTAACAGCGCCTCTAAGCGACGTAAGGCGCGATCGGTACGCCAGTCTTTAGCAAGCTCCACCGCAGCGCGGGTCAGATGTCCCTGATGGGCTTCCAGTTTTGATTCAAAGCGCTCAAACAGGGTAAAAGCATCTGCTGTACCACCGGCAAAGCCTGCCAGTACCTTATCGTGATATAAACGGCGTACTTTGCGTGCATTACCTTTCATAACGGTATTGCCCAGCGATACCTGTCCATCTCCGGCCATTACGACCTGATTATCTCGTCTTACCGATACAATTGTTGTCACTTGTCTTCCCCGTTCGTTGGGTTACATGTCATCGCTAATGACATTGTGATTAAGAATGATGATAGATAAGTGGGGGACGTCATATGATTTTCAAGGCTTGGCGCGCAATGCGAACAAACCGATGTGGTTAAGGCGCTGATGTGGGGATTAAGCGAGCCCACCTGCGAACTCAGACAATCTGCTTAAAAGATAGTATGTATTCAGGAATGATAGGAAAACACAGCCTGGCGACGATGCCAGGCTACGCTGATTCTACAAAGACCAGGTCAGTATCATGCAGGTTGTGATATTGATTTTACGCAGGGTATGCTTGGCTCTTTCAGCATCACGTTTGGTTTGCAGGGGCCCTAAGATGACCCGAAACCACTGTCCGTTACTGCCATTGGTATCTCTGATTTGCGCTTCCAACCCCTGAAACGCAATATTGGCTTTCATCTCTTCAGCCTGGGCGCGGGTTCTGAAAGAACCACACTGCAGCAGATACAGCTTGTCAGATTTTTGCTGCTCAGCCACTTCCACCTCGACCTCATACCCAGGCAGAGATTTAATATATTCCCACTCTTCTTCAGGCATTTCAGGTAATGCCTCTTCAGGCTGTACAGATACCGGAGAAGATACCGGGCCATCGACATCTTCTGGTGCTGCACCACTGATAGACCATAAGAACCACACAAAGCCAGCCAGCAGAAGCACCACAATAGCCAGCTTTACCTTAGGAAGCTGAGCCTGTCCCTGAGCAGGGCGCTTGGGCTGTCGCGTCGCACGTTTATTGTTGTTTTTCTTTTTATTCTGCGATCCACGACCGCGAGAAACATAATCGCGTTGAGCCATAAACGGCACTCATTCCTCTTTTTGTACTTCAACACAGAATGTCTGCATCACGGCTAGTTTAACCAAAAGGCCAGGCGATTGCTGCCTGTAATTTAATCATTTGCTGAATTTATTTGGTTAGCTGAAATCTGTTGGATCCACATCTACAGACCACCGGACTTTAGCAGCCAGCGGCAGCGCGGTGATTGCGGGTAGCGCCAGGCGCAGTTGCTCGTGCAGGTGTTTGCGCTTATCGGACTGAAGCACCAGAATAAATCGGAACCTGCCCTGCCGTTTTTCAATCAGTCCCGGCATGGGGCCGATAAGTTGCAGGCTCTCAAAGTGTGTCGCGGCCTCGGCCAGGAACTGAAAGGCAAGCTGACCATCCTGCGCTTCAGCCCGCAATAATATCTGCACACCGAACGGCGGCTGCACAGCCATCTTGCGCTCCAGTAGCGCATGTCGGGCGAAGTGCCCGTAGCCGTTGTTGATCAGATCCTGTAACAACGGATGTTGTGGGTTATGGGTTTGCAGCCACATTTGCCCGGGTTTACTGGCTCGCCCTGCCCGACCGGCCAGTTGCGTAACAAGCTGGGCAAGTTTCTCAGGCGCGCGGTAATCACCGCTGAATAAAGCGCCGTCGCAGTCGAGCACCACCACCAGCGTAACGTGAGGAAAGTGATGCCCTTTAGACAGAATTTGGGTACCGACGAGAAGCTGATACTTTTGCTGATTGATTGCATCAAGTATGCCCTGCAGCTTGTCCTTTCCGCGTACAGAGTCGCTGTCGATTCTGACCTGTGGCGCATCAGGGAACAGCTGACTCAGGCCCTGTTCCAGCTGTTCGGTGCCCACCCCCTCTGTCACCATGTCCGCTTTACCACACTGTGTACAACTGGCTGGCAACGGTCGGGTTGCCCCACAATGATGACAATGTAAGCGCCGATGTGCTTTATGCACGGTGAATGGACGCTCACACCGCTGGCAAGACTCGGTATGACCGCAGTGGTGACATAATAACGCCGGCGCATACCCCCGGCGGTTGACGAATACCAGCACCTGATTGCCTTGTCCCAGATGCTGGCGCATGAGTGAAAGCGTACCTTCAGCCAGCCCAAAACGCATAGGCTGGTCGGTCACATCCAGCACATGCTGTACGGTAGCTTGTGCGCCTGCGGCGCGCTTAGTAAGCTGCAGGTGCTGATACCGCTTCGTTATCGCATTGTTCAGCGATTCCAGCGAGGGGGTTGCAGAACCCAGCACCAGCGGAATACTTTCCTGATTAGCGCGCATCACGGCAAGGTCTCTGGCATGGTATCTTAGCCCGTCCTGCTGTTTGAAGGACTCATCATGTTCTTCATCAACAATGAGCATGCCCGGATATTTAAGCGGTGTAAAAATGGCCGAACGGGTACCAATGATGATACCCAGCGCGCCATCTCTGGCTTGCTGCCAGACCCGTAATCGCGCTTTATCGGTAATTTGTGAGTGTAATACGCCAACCTCAATACCAAAACGGGATGTAAAGCGCGAGACAGTCTGTGGTGTCAGGCCAATCTCAGGCACCAGGATCAACACCTGTCGGCCGGCTTTGAGCACCGATTCGATCGCCTGCAGATAAACCTCTGTTTTGCCACTACCTGTTACGCCCTCCAGCAGAAACGGTGCAAAGGTGTCTTGTTTTTGCACAATGGCCGAGATGGCTACTGCCTGTTCCTGATCCGGTACCGGCTTGCTGCTAACAGACAGCGCCGCCGCCCACTGTCTATCGGCGGTATCAGGCGTGCGGGTGAACGTTTCGATAAAGTTTCGCTCAGTCAGCGCCCTGATCACGGGTCCGGAAAATGTTTGTTTCAGCACATCGGCTGAAAGCGGCGCCTGCAGCAGTGATTCAAAACAGTCACGCTGTTTTGGGGCTCGGGACAGATCAGCGCTGTCCGCTTCGCTGGCTGACGATGACACCCGATACCATAACTCTGGTTCAGGCGCTGCGCTGGCACCCTTGCGAAGCAGTACAGGTAAGGCGGTGTGAATAACCTCGCCGGGGGCATGATGATAGTACTGCCATAACCAGCGACATAAAGTCAGCTGGTGCGTATCTAGTATCGGAGATGCGTCCAGTACTGCGTCAATCGCTTTTACTTTATCCGGATGTTCCGTATGGACATCGCTTTTTACTACCACGCCGGTGAGTTTTCGGTTACCAAAAGGAACGGTTACCCGCACGCCCGGTGACAAGTTTTGTTCGTGGGAATAGGTAAAAGTCTGTCTGAGCGGAACAGGAACAGCGACATCAATTAATGGCATGAAGAACTTATTTTAATTTTTTCATCGTTAGCTGCTAACGCGCAGCACTTGTGTATTTTTACATCACATACTTGATAAGCGACGCCACTTACATTAATATGCGCGCCTCTTTACGGCAAGGTCGTTTTGACTTTGAAAATATTTAAGTAGCGTATGGTGTTCAGCTTCGGGCTGGATTGCGATACGGCCTTTTTTTTGAGGTAACCCATGAAAAACGATATCCATCCAGAATACTCTGAAATTACTGCAACGTGTTCTTGCGGTAACGAAATCAAAGTACGCTCTACAGTTGGCAAAGATCTGAACCTTGATGTTTGTTCAAACTGCCACCCTTTCTACACTGGTAAGCAGCGTAACGTTGATACTGGTGGCCGTGTTGATCGCTTCAAGAAGCGTTTCGGTGCCCTGGGCAGAAAATAAGACAGTTTTTGTCTTTGAAAAAAGCGCCTTATGGCGCTTTTTTTATGCCTCCTGTTTATCCTGCACTCACCGCCCATCTTAGACCATTCTCCCCACTCTACTCCTACCAGTCAGAAAACTTATAAATGACCTCGACGACATAAATTGTATGAATGAAGATTATTTATGCTGACAGGTAGTCGCTGGTTAATAAATCCCCTACAGTAGTCCATAACATGTCACGTCATCAGATATGTAAGTTATAGCTGCTATGCTAAAGTGGCGCCCAAAATCAGGCAAAGACCTGAATGTTATAAAAAACCGGACGGCGATGATTTCTGTACCGGTAATCTAACCCTACACATAGAGGACATCACTTATAATGTCAGATTTCAGACAACGTGCGCTTGATTATCACGCTAAACCTACACCGGGAAAGATCCGCGTCGAGCTTTCCAAACCTGCAGAAACGGTGGATGATTTATCGCTGGCTTACAGCCCCGGTGTGGCCGAGCCCGTGCGTGAAATTGCGAACAATCCTGATGATGCCTATTTATATACCGGCAAAGGCAATACTGTCGCGGTTATCAGTAACGGTACTGCAATCCTGGGTTTAGGCAACTTAGGGCCGTTGGCTTCAAAGCCCGTGATGGAAGGTAAAGCGTTGCTGTTTAAACGCTTCGCCGGGCTTGATGCTATTGATATTGAAGTGAAACACCGCACGACTGAAGAATTCATTAATACCGTGGCCAATATCGCTGACTCTTTCGGCGGGATTAATCTGGAAGATATTAAGGCGCCGGAGTGTTTTGAAATAGAACAGGAGCTGATCAAGCGTTGTAAAATTCCTGTTTTTCATGACGACCAGCATGGTACCGCCATCGTCACGGCTGCGGGCATGTTAAACGCGCTGGAGATTCAGCAGAAAAATATTGAAGACGCGACCATTGTTTGTATGGGCGCCGGTGCTGCAGCAGTAGCCTGTATGGAGCTATTAATTACCTGCGGTGCGCAGCGTGAAAAAATTTATATGCTGGACAGAAAAGGCGTTATCCATACCCGCAGGGATGACCTTACCGAGCATAAAAAACTGTTCGCCAATAATACCGACAAACGCACCTTAGAAGATGTCATGGATGGCGCAGATATATTTGTGGGTGTATCGGGTCCTGACTTACTGCCACCAGAAGCCCTGGCGCTGATGGCCACTGACCCCATCGTATTTGCCTGCTCCAACCCGGACCCGGAAATAAAGCCAGATCTGGCGCACGACGTGCGTTCTGACCTGATCATGGCAACAGGCCGGTCAGATTATCCCAATCAGGTAAATAATGTGCTTTGTTTCCCGTTCATCTTCAGAGGCGCTCTGGATGTCAGAGCCAGCGCTATCAACGATGAGATGAAAGTGGCAGCTGTTGAGGCTATCCGCCAAATTTCCAAAGAAGAGGTACCGGAGGAAGTCCTGAAGGCCAGTAATTCAAAATCGCTGACCTTTGGCCGCGACTATATCATTCCAAAACCCATGGATCCCCGGCTGTGCTCCCGCATCGCCACGGCGGTGGCAAAAGCAGCCATTTCATCGGGTGTTGCACGGCTGAATGCGCTACCCTCGCATTATAAGTAAAAGATTGTTCGAAAAGGTCGCTTCATGCGGCCTTTTTTATGCCTCGTTTTCGTAGGAAGGATCGATCCCCATCTCTTCCATTCTTCTGCGCGCTTCTGCCGGTACGCGGTTCGGGTTGTCTTTTCTCAAATCGTCGTCATCAGGAAGCGGCTGACCGGTAAACGCATGCAAAAATGCTTCGCACAGTAATTCCGAATTGGTAGCGTGACGAAGATTGTTAATCTGCCGGCGGGTACGCTCATCAGTGAGCTCTTTGAGCACGTTGATGGGAATAGAGACTGTAACCTTTTTTACCTGCTCACTCTTTTTCCCATGTTCTGCATAGGGGTGTATATACTTACCAT
Source organism: uncultured Alteromonas sp. (assembly GCA_964584105.1). Lineage (GTDB taxonomy): Bacteria > Pseudomonadota > Gammaproteobacteria > Enterobacterales > Alteromonadaceae > Alteromonas. The sequence continues at coordinate 38,987 of CAZOYR010000001.1, read as the reverse complement.
TCCATTCTGCCATTAGTCGCTCTCAGGTTAGCTGTTATTTATTATGAGCAGAAATTCTAAACAATGTGCAGAAAAGGTCAATTGAGCAGTGTAAACCGCTTGACGTCTAGACATATATTACTTAGTTTAGACGTCTAAACGTCCACAACGAGAGTGTTTTATGGTTTCTTTTGCACAAGGGATAGACGCCCTTAATCAGTCACTGTCTGAATTACGGGATATAGATGTCTCATTCGAGTTTTTCCCGCCTAAGTCACAGCAGATGGAAGAAACCCTGTGGAAATCTGTGGAACGCCTCGCTCCGCTCAAGCCCGCTTACATGTCTGTGACGTACGGTGCGAACAGTGGCGAGCGGGACAGAACTCATGATGTGGTAAAACGGATCCATCAGCAAACCGGCGTTGCCGCTGTTCCGCACCTGACCTGCGTGGACGCGTCTAAAGAGGAGCTTCGTCAGATTGCGCAGGATTACTGGGATACCGGCATTCGTCGGATTGTGGCCCTGCGCGGTGACTTACCAAAGGGCGTGGACAAAACAGAAATGTATGCCTCCGATCTGGTTGCCTTGCTAAAAGATGTTGCAGACTTTGATGTATCAGTGGCGGCCTATCCTGAGAAGCACCCGGAAGCGCCTAATGCGCAGTTTGATTTACTCAACCTGAAGCGAAAAGCAGAAGCCGGAGCCAGCGAGGCAATCACTCAATTTTTCTTTGATACCAGTGTCTTTCTGCGCTTCAGAGACCGTGCTGCAGCTGCCGGTATTGACCTGGACATCGTACCCGGCATTCTGCCGGTGACCAATTACCAGACCCTGGTCAAATTTGCCGGATTCACCAATGTGCATGTACCTGGCTGGCTGCACAAGCAGTTTGAAGGGTTACATGAGGATGATCATACCACCCGCAATTTGCTGGGCGCGAACATCGCCATGGAACAGGTGAAGGTACTGGCGCAGGAAGGCATTAAACACTTTCACTTTTACACCCTCAATCGCAGCGAACTGAGCTACGCAATCTGTCATATGCTTGGGGCCCGGGGGTAACGGTTAGTTTTGACACAACTTTTACTGTAAGGTGTTGGCATACCGCGTTAAACTGATACTTTCACCTTTTGGGTCAGGAGTGACTTTTGCGTCTGCAAAACTTATCGGCCGTATGGAAAACAGGCTATCCACACCTGAAACGTTTTGTGCTGGTTTTTATAGCCCGCTGCAAACGTGACAGTATCACCATATCTGCCGGTCATCTGGCATATGTAACGCTCTTATCATTGGTGCCATTTGTGATGGTAACCTTCACTGTGATGAGCGCGTTTCCCGCATTTAAATCGGTGCGCAGTAAAATAGAGCAGTTTGTTTTTACTAACTTTGTGCCTACTGCCAGTGATGTGGTGCATCAACATATGACCGATTTTGTCAGCAACGCATCGCAAATGGGTGCTATTGGTATTATCTCGTTGCTGGTGGTCGCCCTGTTGCTGATTTCGAACGTGGATAAAACCCTCAACCGAATCTGGAAAACGCCCAGTGAGCGGCCGATGGTGTATACCTTCGCCATTTACTGGATGGTGATCACATTAGGACCGATGCTTATTGGCACCAGTGTGGTCGTCAGTTCTTATCTTGCAGGCATCGCTGCATTTGCAGAAACCTATACGCCCGGGCTTGGCACTTTTTTGCTGGAGCTGGTGCCTAGTCTGGCCACGCTACTCACCTTTATTATTCTGTACATGTTGGTGCCTAACCGACAGGTCAAGGCGCGCTATGCGATACCCGGCGCGCTGGTTGCGACATTGTGTTTTGAGGTGACGAAAAAGGGCTTTGCGTTCTATGTAACAGATTTTGCGGCTTACCAGGTGATTTACGGCGCGCTGGCAACATTGCCTGTATTGTTACTCTGGGTGTATTTGTCGTGGATGGTGATTCTGCTGGGTGCAGAGTTCACTTGCAGTCTGAATGATACATTTGAAAAAACGCGGGCCACGAAGGAGCCCAGAGAGCTCCCCACCGAGTAATGGCAGGGAGCGGTACATGCTTAGCGCATAGAGGCAATAAAGGCATCTGATTCAGAGATGGCTTTATTCATTTCGGCAATAAGTGTATCGACGTCACCACGGATGGTAGTCAACTCTCCCTGCAGTGCGCCAATCGCATTAGCATTGAGGTTGTGCTTCAGGTACAACACGTTGTCCTGCAAACGCTGCAGTACCGGATCCATCTTACCTTCAGCGTTGCGCATGGCCCGTAACATATCTTCGTAACGCTGGCGGGTCTGGCGTAGCTTACTTTCGCTCTCACGACGCAGCGTGGTGTTTTCGTACTCGTCCAGTTCTTCTTCCCACTCATCGAACAGCGCTTCTGCCACACTTTGCACTTTATTAATACGGTTGCTGACATCTTCAGCGGCTGATTTACTGTCTTCATACTCGTCATTTAACGAATTATAGACATCTTCTAAATCGCCACCGTCGAAGTTTACCAGCGCACTGAACTCTTCCAGCGCAGAACTGAATTGTTCCTGCGCATCTTCCTGGGACTCTTTGGCATCTTCAACGCGATCTACCATGATATCGCGCTTTTCAACACCGACCTGCTCCCAGGCAGAATAGTAAGCAGACTGGCAACCCGCCAGACTAACTGTCAAAGCCAGTGAACTGGCAACGAGTAAATTCTTAAGCATTATAACCTCGCATCTGGTCCCTTATAGACAGCGGCGTCAATGATTGCCCACAGGTGGAAGATTGCGCCGACCGGCCATAGGAAGATAAAAATTACCGTGGCAGCCAGTGCGTAACACGCGCCGGTTACCAAAAAAAACATGAGTGCTTTTAATACTCTGCCCTGTAATAAATGGCCTAGTCCCGGTATAAAAAAGTTGCATAATGCCGCAATGACATTCCCGCCCGAACCTTGTCCTGACATAACGCCCCTCATGAAATAGTTTGCATACAAAAATTAAAGATGCGTATAGTAGAGAAATTGCATGATGTTAGCTTTTCACTACCGAATACGTATGGTTAACTGAAAAACTAAACCAAATCTGACAGTAGAACAATACGCTGTAACAAAATGAAACGACTTTATCCCGACATCGGAAGTTACACCAGTGGTTACGTGAAGACTGCCGATGACTGTGAGCTTTACTACGAACAGAGTGGGAATCCGGATGGTATTCCGGTGCTTTATCTACATGGCGGTCCGGGGGCCGGGTTATCCCCCAATTACCGACGCTTTTTCGATGCCAACCGCTATCACATTATCGCTTTTGAGCAGCGCGGATGCGGTCGCTCCCGCCCTTTCGGCAGTCTCCAAGGTAATACCACGCAAAATACCCTCAATGATATCGAGACATTGCGTCAGAAACTAAACATCGACCGCTGGGTACTTTTCGGGGGCTCCTGGGGAGCCACGCTCGCTCTGCTCGCGGCCATCAGGAATCCGCAAAGCACACTTGGGGTGATCGTACGCGGCGTATTTCTGGGGCGCGAAGAAGATCGCAAATGGTATCTGGAGCCTTGTGGTGGTGGCGCACAGCTTTATCCTGAGCACTATGAGGTATTTGTAGAGGGCATTGATGAGCCGCATACCGTTGAGGCAATCTGTCGAAACTACCAGCAGCAATTTGATAACGATAATGAGGCCGTTCGCCTGGCCGCTTTAAAACGCTGGTATGTGTGGGAGGAGCGCTTATCACGGCTCTACCTGCCACCGGGAACCGGTGACTTCACTACACATTACCCGCTGTCGCTGATAACGTGCCTGGCCAAACTGGAGTGCCATTACTTACTTAACCGGTGCTTCATCGAAGAAAATTATATTCTTAACAATATTCATAAAATCGCGCATATTCCCGCTGCTATTGTACATGGCCGGTACGATGTTATTTGTAAAACCGAAGCCGCCTGGCAATTGCATAAAGCCTGGCCACAAAGTGATTTGCATATTGTGTCCGGTGCCGGGCACAGCACCAGTGAAGGAGGCATAGCCCTTAAACTGTGCAGCGCGACCCGGGATATGTCCAGAGCGTTACAGGGAGCATTATGATTGCACTGATACAAAGGGTCACTCAGGCCAGTGTTACCGTCAATGATGAGACGGTGGGTAAAATCGACCGGGGCATGGTGGTGTTACTGGGCGTAGAAAAAGCCGATGACCATACGCAGATTCAAAAGCTGGTGAAAAAGCTGGCTAACTACCGCCTTTTCAGTGATGAAGAAGGCAAGATGAATCTTAATATTCAGCAGGCGCAGGGCAAAATTCTGCTGGTTTCCCAGTTTACTCTGGTGGCTGATACGCAAAAAGGTAATCGTCCGGGCTTTTCTCGCGGCGCCTCACCGGCGCATGGTGAAGCAATTTATAACGAAGCGGTTACTGCGTTAACTGAGGCTGGCCTGCATGTTGAAACAGGTCAGTTCGGGGCTGATATGCAGGTTGCACTGGTCAACGACGGACCGGTCACTTTTCAGTTCACATTCTAGCACTGCCTTTTTTTGCCGGATCCATGCCAGACGCTTCTCATCCATTATTCATAATAAGCTTGTTACCAGCGCAACCATAAGGTTAAATGGCTGACGCACTTCAACAAATGTCGGGGTATATGTGTTCAGAGTTGTGACACCAGAAACCGAAGAGCAGCTTGAAAGGTATTTTACTTTTCGCTGGACGTATCTTCGTCAGCCGTGGAATTTTCCTCCCGGATCCGAAAAAGACGAATATGAGCAGGTTGCTGAACACCGGATGCTGGTGAACGGTCAGGGCGAAATCGTCGCCTGCGGACGCGTCCACTTGAATACCGCAGAAGAAGCGCAAATACGCCACATCGCGGTTCATTCAGACTACCATCGTCGCGGCTTAGGTCAGATGATGCTAGGCGCACTGGAAAACGTCGCACGGGAGATGGGTGCGGTGCGTGCCGTGACCAACAGCCGGGAAACCTCTATTGAATTTTTCTCGTCCTGCGGGTTTGTTATTGAGCGCGAAGCGCCTAATGAACTGGGTATGCTGAAACGTCAGCAAATGGTGAAAAAACTGTCTGATCCCAGCTCGTTAATTCTGCATCCCAAATGGTGTAAAGAGTTACAAAAAACCTGGACCGATACAATCCCAATTACCGAACATATGGGCATAAAACTGCACATGTATAGCGGTAATACGCTGGAAACACGCGCCTCGCTGAACAAAAATATCAATGTTCATGGCACCATGTTCGCTGGCAGCATTTTTTCACTGGCGACGCTGACAGGGTGGGGCCTGCTGTACCTGCAATTAAAAGAAAGACAGTTGGAAGGGGATATTGTACTGGGCGACGGCGATATTCACTACCACAAGCCCGTGACGATGAAGCCCAGAGGAATATGTAATGTCGAATCGTTAGCCGGCAAGTATGTCAATCTGGAAAAAAACAAAAAAACGCGCTTTACCCTGCATGTCGATATTCTTGATGGTGATAATCCAGTTGCTGAATTTAAAGGGGTATATTACGTAATACCACCACCAGCTGGAGAAAAACCATGACTGCCATCGGCACACCGTTTACTACATCAGCGACAAAAGTCATGCTATTGGGCAGTGGTGAGCTGGGCAAAGAGGTTGCTATTGAATGCATTCGTCTTGGTTGTCAGGTCATTGCGTGTGACAGCTATGCAGACGCCCCCGCGATGCAGGTAGCTCAGCAGAGTGAAATCTTCTCCATGCTCGATGCACAGGCACTCAAGCAGGCGGTTGAACAGCATCAGCCGGACTTTATTGTTCCTGAAGTCGAAGCAATTGCCACCGCCACCCTGCTTGAACTTGAAGCCAAGGGATTTAACGTTGTTCCCAGTGCAAACGCCGCACATTTGACGATGAATCGTGAAGGAATTCGCCGACTCGCTGCGGAAACCCTGGGTTTGCCAACCTCCCCATTTGAATTTGCTGAAAACTGGGAAAACTTCAGGCATGCCGTTAATAGTATTGGCTACCCTTGTTTTGTAAAACCAATCATGAGCTCATCAGGCAAAGGCCAGTCCTATATCACTGATCAAAGCCAGTTAGAGGCAGCCTGGCATTACGCGCAGGAAGGCGGCCGGGCAGGCAACGGCAAAGTGATAGTTGAAGGTGCGATTGCATTTGATTATGAAGTCACATTGCTGACCGTCCGATCTCAGGGGTCAACACAGTTTTGTGTGCCCGTGGGCCATACTCAAAAAGACGGCGATTATCAGGTTTCATGGCAGCCACAAATGATGTCTGCCGAAGCGCTGGAAAAGGCACACTTTATTGCGGCTACGATTACCGAGGCCCTTGGCGGCAATGGCTTATTTGGTGTCGAGCTTTTTGTAAAAGGTAATGATGTTATATTTAGTGAAGTTTCACCACGACCTCACGATACCGGTCTGGTGACGCTGATCTCTCAAAACCTGTCTGAGTTCGCGCTTCACGCCAGAGCCTTTTTAGGCCTCCCCATCCCTATGATTACCTGTGACGGGCCTGCGGCATCTGCCGCATTAGTGGTAGAAGGCACTAGTCAGAATATCAGCTACGCAAATGTGGCGTCTGCGCTCACGCAGCCTCACAGCGATTTGAGGTTATTCGGAAAGCCGGCCGTTGCAGGTAAGCGCAGAATGGGCGTTGCTCTTGCCAGGGCCATGAGCGTAGATGATGCGAAAGCCAAGGCACTTCATATTATTGATACCATCTCGGTAAGACTGAATTAATTATCAGATATAAAAAAAGCGCCACAGGCGCTTTTTTTATATTTACTTTTACTCAGAAGCTTATCAGGCCACCATCGCTGCCTGAAGCTTTTTCATCGCGTTCTTTTCAATCTGACGAACACGCTCAGCAGATACCTGGTACTTATCAGCCAGATCCTGCAGGGTAATTTTATTGTCAGCCAACCAGCGCGTTTCAATGATGTCCTGACTGCGATCGTCCAGCATTTTAATGGCACTGTACAAACGCTTGCTCGCGTTCATATCCCAGTCCTGATTGATAACATCAGTTTCAACGTCAGCACTTTTATCTTCCAGGAACTGAACCGGCGCGAAGCTACCATTTTCATCATCATCTGCGCTCAGGTCGAACGCCTGATCCTGGCTGCTCATTCGTGCTTCCATCTGAAGCACTTCTTTGGTACTTACACCCAGCTCACTTGCCACGGTCTGTACTTCGTCGTGGGTAAACCAGCCAAGACGTTTTTTGGCCTTACGCAGGTTAAAGAACAACTTACGCTGCGCTTTTGTCGTTGCGACCTTAACGATCCGCCAATTCTTGAGTACAAACTCATGAATTTCAGCTTTGATCCAGTGAACGGCGAAGGAAACCAGACGCACACCCACTGACGGGTCGAAACGCTTAACCGCTTTCATCAGGCCGATGTTACCTTCCTGAATTAAATCAGCCTGAGGCAGACCATAGCCGGAATACGATTTTGCAATATGCACAACGAAACGCAGGTGCGACATAACCAGCTTGCGCGCGGACTCAAGATCGTCCTCTTCGCGAAGTTTCAACGCCAGAGACCGCTCCTCTTCTGCTGTCAGCATATTGATTGAACTGACGGCCTGAATGTAGCCTTCGATGCTACCGTTTTGAGGAACCGAAAGGGCCATTGATTGCATTGTGTTGCTCATAATCACCTCAGTTATTTAAGCACTGTATCGTACCAAAATAAGCGTTGTATTGCGAATCCCGCACCTGTATTTAACGCAATGTATAGTTATAGTGTCTAAACGACAATAATCAAGACAGAAAAAATAAAGAAAAGTTCCTTTACTGTATTGAAGTACCCAACGCTATTTTGCCATGGGGCAGTCTTCAAAATCATCGGCGACACTGCACGCTGAAGATTTTAATACAAAACTCTGCCAAAAAGGTATACACCCGTTTCAGGTTCTACCTTATGATAGTAAACAAACAGCAAAGACTGTACCACTACACCGTGACTGTTCAATGACAGCCACAGTAAATAAAAGCATGCTGACTCAACAAGGAGCTATAAGATGTTTGCTTATGTAGCACGTCAGCCCATCTTTAATACCCATCATGAACTGTACGCTTACGAGCTGCTTTTCCGGGACGGAAAATCTAACAGCTTTCCGGATATAACGCCTGATGAAGCCACTTCCCGGGTTATCTCTTCCACGCATTTAAGTCTTGGACTTGAAGCAGTTATCGGAAAACACCTGGCATTTATTAACTTTCATCAGGACACATTAATTAATCACTTTCCCCGCTCACTTGATCCTGCTCATACAGTCGTAGAAATCCTGGAAAGTGTAGACATTAATGTAGAGTTAATTGAGGCGTGCCGCCAATTAAAAAAACTGGGGTATCAAATCGCGCTGGACGATTACGATTTAGATGAAAAGTGGGCGCCTTTTCTGCCTTTTGTCAGCATTATAAAATTTGATATCCGTGAAACGTCCTATGAAAAAATTGCAGCACTGGCGCCCAGCCTGAAGGCGCGCGGAATAAAACTATTGGCTGAGAAGGTCGAAACCCGCGCTGAGTTCAATCAGTATCACGAACTGGGGTTTGACTATTTTCAGGGCTATTAC
>CAZOYR010000001.1:25727-30349 GCA_964584105.1 uncultured Alteromonas sp. | reverse complement strand
GCCCTGTCCAACATGTGTAAGGACGAGCCGAATGAGCTGCTCACCATGTCGCTGGTGCGGGCCAAATTCTGTGAGCAGTTATGCGCCAGCAGTGGCAATGCGGATATAAATGCAGGATTCCTTGTAGGGTTACTCTCGCTTCTTGATGCACTTATCAGTCAACCGATGGAAGAGTTAGTGGAAAAGATCCCTCTTGATGAAGATGTGCAACAGGCTTTATGCAAAAAGCCCGGATGGCTACGTCACTGTGTACAGCTTATTGCCTGCTTTGAACAGGCCCAATGGTCAGGTGTAAAACAATTTGCCGCTCGCTATAAAATAAATCAGTCTGACTTGCACCGCTATTATAGTGAGGCGCTTGACTGGGTAAACCAGATACACACACCAGTTATAAGCTAGTGCGCTTGTGCTGGATTCGACCAGGGCTGTGAGGTACAGTAAAGCGTTGAATAAAAATACCATGTTGAAAAGTGAGAGGCGTGCAACGCGCGCTCATGTTGGGGAAAAAAATGTTTGCGTTTATAGCTCGACAGCCCATTCTGGATCGGGACAAGGATGTGTTTGCCTATGAACTGCTGTTTCGGGATGGCAAAGGTGGCACCTTTCCTGAACCACCATCAGAAAAAGCAAAAGGCATCATTGAGCAGTTCAACCCTTTGGGACTGGACGACCTGAGTGCAGAGAAAAAGTCTTTTATCAGCTTTAGTGCAGAAACGCTTGTGTCGCGTTTTCCCACCAACCTGAACCCTGAACAGGTAGTGGTTGAATTAGGCGAAAATCCCTATAAGGAAACAGGGCTGCGTGAGGCTTGTGAGCACATTAAACAGCTTGGCTTTAAGCTGGCGCTTGATGACCCTATGATGCTAAGCGGAAATCATGAAGCATTACCACTGGTAGACATCGTTAAAGTTGATATTAGCAAAATCAGGCTGGAGCAGGCGCATAAGCGTATCAGCCAGTTTACTGATGCAAATGTTCAGCTCGTTGCGAATAACGTCAACGATTATGATGTTTTCAAGGACTGCAGAGATCTTGGTTTTGATTTTTTTCAGGGCTATTTCTTCGCTTCTCCTGCAGCGAGAATTGCACGTCAGATCCCAGCCTCTAAAATGAGTCTGGCAGAACTGATGGGCGAGAGCAGCAGTGAAAAGTTTGACCTGAACCGAATTAACGGCATCATCGAACGTGACGCAGCACTAAGTTATCTGCTGCTTAAGTTTATCAACAACCCGACCGTGAATAAGCGCTATAAGATCACCTCGCTGAAACATGCACTGACATACATGGGTGAGGTTGAGATTAAGAAATTTATCGCGCTGCTCTCCCTGACCCACCTTGGCAGTGACAAGCCTCTTGAGCTGATTCATATGTCGCTGGTCAGAGCAAAGTTCTTTGACCTTTTGTCACAGCATCGCAAGCGACAGACAAATCCGCCTATCGGTTTTTTGGTTGGATTATTTTCTTTGCTGGATGCGTTGCTGGACCAGGATATGCTGGATATCGTCAAACAACTGCCGCTCACCGATTCGGTTAATGACGCTTTGTTAGGAAAATCGAGTGAATTCAATCACTATATGACGCTGGTCAGAGCGTTTGAAGGCGCGTTATGGCTAAATGTTATTAAGCAGTCCAAGGCGCTGGATACGGACCAGAAGATACTTCACAGCCTGTATAATCAGGCAATTGTCTGGGGCAATAGTGTCCGGGCCACCATATCGTCTCACTACCCTCGCCCCCTGCTTAATTAAGAGGAGGCGATTGTCTGGCCTGTTATTTGGGCTCTATTTCCCTGACATGTCGCTGTACTGAGATTAACGAGCCCACTAAGCCCAATGCGACTGACAATCCCAGCATGGTGAATAACGCTGTGCCGGTCAGACCGGTTATGTTGAACTCTTTTTGATACAACGAGGCAAACGCCTGAATACTGCTGTCCATCCACCATAAAATAATAATGACAGCCATCCATGCTATCAGACCGCCCAGCAATCCATACCAGAAGCCGGTGTACAGAAAGGGCCGGTGAATGAAGGCATCAGTTGCTCCCACCAGCTTCATGACCAGAATCTCGTCTTTTTTATTCAGTATATTCAGTCGGATGGTGTTACCTATAATCAATACCACCGAGATGAACAACAGACCGCCGATTAATGTTACCAGCTCACGGGCGATATCCAGTAAGCCGTAAAGGCGCTCCAGCCATTCAATATCCAGTTTTCCCACATCGACTTCCCGCTGCCGCTTGAGCTTCTCAAGTAAGCGCTGAGCCGCCGCCGGTGCGACAAACTTTTCGGCCGGAGTGACCAATACCACATCGGGTAACGGGTTTGCTTCAAGATAGGCCATGGCATCACCGAGACCGGATAATTGCTGGAACTCTTTAAGCGCGTCATCGGCAGGTATATAGGTCACACTCTCAATTTCCGGCCAGGTTTTAAGCCGGGTGAGTAGCTGCTGTGAACTGGCAGCATTGGTGCCCTGTTTTAAAAACAATGATATCTCAGAGGCCTGCTCCCAACCGGCACTGATTTTCTCGGTATTTTTCACCAATATATAAAGCGTACTGGGCAGGGTAATGCTCAGCCCTAATACAGCCACCGTCATAATGGAAGCGGCGGGCTGTCGCCACAGCTCCCCTAAGGATGACAGGCCCTGGCGAAGGTGCGCCACACAAACCATCAACAGCGACTGAACGATACCTACCCGTGAGTCACTGGCGCCTTGCGGGCGGCCTTTGAATAGCAGGCTCATGAATAAAGCTCCTCCTGCTCATCATTCAATCCATCGGTTATCATACGACCATCTTTGAGGGTCAGCGTACGATAGCGCATTCGGGCAATCAAACCCAGGTCATGGGTAGCGATAAGCACAGACACGCCAGCCTGATTAAAATCCTCAAACAACCTGACTATTTCCATTGAAAGTTTCGGGTCGAGATTACCCGTAGGCTCGTCAGCTAAGAGTAAAGGCGGCTTGTTAACGACGGCGCGGGCAATACCAACACGCTGCTGCTCACCACCGGAAAGCATAATCGGCAGGTCTTTGGCCTTGTTGCGCAGGCCAACCATATCCAACGCAGCATGAACGCGTCGCGTTGTCTCTTTGTGTGTATAGCCTTCGATAATCAGCGGCAATGCCACATTGTCAAAAACAGACTTATCCATTAATAACTGATGGCTTTGAAAGATCATGCCGATATCGCGCCGGATATAAGCAATCTGACGCCGCTTTATCACATTGAGATCGTGCCCGTTAATTAGCACTCTGCCGACAGTAGGGCGCTCCATAAGACTGATTAACTTTAACAGGGTACTTTTACCTGCCCCGGAATGGCCGGTCAGAAATGCCATCTCGCCGGGCGCGATGTGAAAGTTCACTTTGCTCAACGCACGCTGCCCGCCCGGGTAGGTTTTACTCACCTGTTCAAATTTAATCATGTATTGTCCTCACCCTACAGCAACTATCAGGGTTACTCGCGGCCTTCTGCCTCACTGAATAACGCGTCGATGAACTCATCGCCGTTAAATGTACGCAAATCATCAATGCCTTCACCAACACCAATATAACGAATTGGAATTTTAAACTGGTCGGCAATAGAGAATATGACACCACCTTTCGCCGTGCCGTCAAGCTTCGTCAGCGTTATCCCGGTCAGCCCCACGGCTTCGTTGAATAATTTCGCCTGACTGACGGCGTTTTGGCCCGTGCCGGCATCCAGTGTCAGCATTACCTCATGGGGCGCTTCCGGGTTCAGTTTTTTCATCACCCTGACAACCTTCTTGAGCTCTTCCATCAGGTTGTTTTTATTCTGTAAGCGGCCAGCGGTGTCGGCAATAAGGACATCCATTTTCCGCGATTTCGCAGCCTCCAGGGCGTCATACAGGACCGAAGCACTGTCTGAGCCGGTAGGCTGAGCAATGACTGGTATTGAATTACGCTCTCCCCACACCTGCAACTGCTCAACAGCAGCGGCGCGGAACGTATCGCCAGCAGCCAGCATGACACGCTTACCATCCTGTTGAAATTGTTTAGCCAGTTTTCCGATGGTGGTGGTTTTCCCTACCCCGTTTACACCGACCATCAGGATGACAAAAGGCCCCTGAGCGGGGTCATGTGCTGCCATTTTTTCGCTAAGCGGTGCCTGTACTTCGTGAAGCATACCGCGCATTTGCTCCTTTAAAATATCCAGCAGTGCTTCGGCATCTTTTAGCTGAGAACGTTTGGCGCTGTCGGTGAGCTTATCGATAATGGTTTGGGTGGTATTCATTCCCACATCGGCTACCAGCAGCTGGGTTTCCAGCTCTTCGTACAAGTCATCATCAATGGCCTTGCCTTTGAACAGGCTGACAAAACCGCTGCCCAGGTTTACTCGTGTGCGCGACAAGCTTTCTTTAAGGCGCGCGAACAGCGATACCTTTTTAGGCTTCTCTTTGGGGGCAGGCTCTTTTACTGGCTCTGGCTCTGGCTCTGGCTCTGGCTCTGGCTCTGGCTCTGGCTGCGCAGTATGTGACTCAGACGCCGGCGTCTCAACCACTTCACTTTCAGCGTTTTCATTCTCGTTTGCTGTTTCTGGTTGCGCGTGCTGTGAATCATCCAGCTGATCGGATTCTGCATCTGTTCCG
>CAZOYR010000001.1:0-25627 GCA_964584105.1 uncultured Alteromonas sp. | reverse complement strand
TATCCCGCTCAGAGCTGTCTCCTCGCTCAATGCTGTCTGCCCGCTCAGGGCTGTTATCCCGCTCAGGGCTGCTTTCACGCTCAGGGCTGTCCACCTGTTCTTGCGGGGTGCTATGAGCGTCATTTTGTTGTTCAGACTGCTGTTTTTCAGTTTTCTTATCTTGCTGCTTGTTCTTACGGAACCAGCCAAAAAGTTTCGACATTGCGCGGACAAACCCTTATTAATTCACTATAAATTCGGCTACACTTGCCAGCCAGTAATAACCGGTATGATAGCATCCTCAGGACGTATGAAGCGAGTACGTAAAAAATCTCATTCTGGCAAGTCACCCACCGGGCAGGTTCGCATCATCGGCGGGCAGTGGCGCGGGCGTAAATTGCCGGTCTTTGATGCTCAGGGATTGCGCCCCACTACCGACCGAAACAAGGAAACGCTGTTTAACTGGTTGATGCATCACACAACCGATGCACGTTGTCTGGATGTGTTTGCTGGCAGCGGCGGACTGGGTATCGAAGCCTTATCACGCTATGCCGGTTATTGTGTGTTTTTTGAAAAAGACAAAGCTGCGGCGCGTCAGCTAGAAGGTAATTTATCAACCCTGAATGCGAACGGCAAGGTAGTTCAGGGTGACGCACTGACCCTGTTAGGCCAACAGTCCGACATCTTTGATATCGTTTTTATCGATCCACCATTTCACATAGGCCTGGTCGAACCGACCATTTCACTGATTCAGCAACACGACCTGGTACAGACAGGTAGTCTCATTTATCTTGAGCAGGAGCCTGATGCGGTGTTGCCAGAGCTACCCAGCCACTGGCAGATAATAAAGCACAAGCAATCTTCGGGACTGCAATACCTGCTTATAGAAGTTCTGGCAGCTTAAAGCTCAAGTCCGATGTTCGAAATACCGGCTTCAAGCGCAAGCTCACGAAGCTTTTTCGCTGTATCGGCGTTTTGTCGGCAGTCGCTAAGTAGATCCAGCAGCTCTTGCTGAACGTTAATCTCAAATGTCATCAGCGGATGCGCTTTAACGGTTTCGTCGGTCGCCTCGCCGGTTAACAGCAGATAGGCTTCCACCGAGCCTTGCGATAATTTACTGACAACCACTGCACCCTGCTCGTCTTGTCCGATAATCAGGTTGACCGCAGCCGCCAAACCGACCGCGGCATCAATCGCCGGGTACACACCATAAAAGTCGTATTGCTGTGTGTCAGGCGTGGCTTCTTCCACCTTATCCAGCTGCAAACCGAAGTTGATCCGGCTTTTAGGGCTTCGCAGCGACTCCCAAATCAAATCAAGACAGTGACGGCAGGCACCTTCGTCATCGAACCCGGTGGTTTCGCAAAACAATTGATAGTTAGGCAACATGCGCTCAAGCAGTGCTGCACTAAACGCAATGGCTTTCCATCCTTCAAGGGTACGTACCCGACCAAATGTATTCAGCTTTGTCTGCGACATTTAAAGCATTCCTGATGTATGTGTGAAGTACTGACCGATACCGTCCAGAAACATCTGTATGGCGATCATTACCAAAATCATGCCCATTAATCTTTCCATGGCTGTTAGCCCACGCTCGCCAAGCAAACGATGGAACAAGCCTGAGAACAGCAGAATGATAGCGCTGATAGACCACGCGGCTCCCAGCGCCAGTGACCAGTCTACCATGCGATCAGGATTTTGGTTTGAAAGCAGAATCAACGCAGCCAGCGTGGAGGGCCCGGCGATCATGGGAATGGCTAACGGAACCAGAAACGGCTCCTCGCCAACAGCCAGGCCTAAAGGATTACCCGACTGAGGAAAAATCATTTTCAGCGCGATGAGGAATAATATGATGCCGCCGGCAATACTCACCGTCTCCTGCTGCACATTTAAAAAGTCGAGTACCGCCTGACCGCTGAAAAGGAAAACAAAAAGAATGAAAAGTGCCAGCAGCAGCTCTCGTACCAGAATAAAACGTCTGCGCTTGGGCTCAATGGTTTTGAGCACTGACATAAACACCGGCAGATTGCCCAGAGGGTCCATGATTAAAAACAGCATGACCGCGGCGGACCAGGTATCCATGTGTGTGCTCTCCTCATTAACAGGCTGATTGAAACCACTGACGGCTTCAGCGCATTTTCTTAAAAAACAGTTAATTCATCTGGCAAATTGTCTCATTTACGCTTAAGTTTTACTATCTCTAATAAAAGGGTATGACCAATGTCTCTGATGAATGTTGAAGAAGTCGCCTCGTTTTTGGGTGTGCAGGCAAGTCGTGTGGAGCGACTGGAGCGTGAAAGTTTACTTACAGCGAAAGACAAGGATGAACAGGGCCGGCCAATGTTTGACAGAAGCCAGGTGGAAAGTTACAAATCTCTGGCTGAGCGTTTAGGCGGCTTGTAGGGATTTTTATCAGACTGCACACCGGCGCATTAATAACAAAAACAACGCATCTGCAGTAAAAAAGGCGCTCACGCGCCTTTTTTTAGTGTTAGCAGTACATAAGATCAGCGACGCGGTGACCTTAAAAGTCAGCCAACATGCGCGCGATACTTCTTATCCCTTTCGCTGTAGCGCCAACCGGCATCTGCGCTGATGCGCTGCCATGGTAAGCCGCAGCCAGATCCAGGTGTACCCAGCCTTTGCCCTGCGGATTGACAAATCGGGATAAAAATCCGGCAGCATTTGATGCGCCACCAGCACCGCCGCCTTTTTGTGATGTACTGTTTGCCGTGCTGGCAAAAGACGACGGGCAGCGGGACTTGTGGAACGGCTCAAGCGGTAATGGCCAGAAACGCTCATTTTCCGCTTTCGCGCTGGCCAGCATTTTATCGCGGGCATCATCATCCATACTAAATACAGCATGATAATCTTTACCCATTGCCACCATGGCAGCCCCGGTCAGTGTGGCCGCATCAATGATAAGCGGCGCACCGGTTTCTTCTGCACGGATGAGACCATCAGCCAGCACCAGGCGGCCTTCTGCATCGGTATTAACGATCTCTACCGTCTCACCATTTTTGTAGGTCAGCACGTCGCCAAGCTTGTAGGCATGACCACTTATCAGGTTCTCAGCACAACATAGCAACAGTTTTACGCGCTTTTGCAAGCCCTGCATAATGCCAAGGCCTAATGCGCCAGTCACCGTGGCTGCACCACCCATGTCGCATTTCATATCCAGCATCCCCTCACTGGATTTAATGGAATAGCCACCACTGTCAAACGTGATACCTTTACCCACAAGCACGGCATCGACAGGAGCATCTGCATTACCCGTAGGATTGTAGTCCACCTCTAACATGACCGGGGGACGTTCACTGCCGCGTCCGACATTGTAAATGCCGGTCCAGCCAGCCTTTTGCAAATCCTCACCAACAATCATATCAACACTGACCTTATCGCCACCGAGGTCTTTGATCCATTCTGCGGCACGGGTCGCCAGATTTTCCGGAGACAAATCTTCCGGCGTGTCATTGACCAGCTTACGGGTGAAGCGCATAGCCTGGTAATGTTGCTCCAGCCGGTCTTTGTCGTCATTATCTGCCCAGGTAATCTGACCGGCATCACGGGCGCGCGTATAGCTCATTGCAAAAGCCCATTGCTGCTCGAAATCCCATTTACCGGTGAGCGCTACACGCTTGATATTGAGGGTGTCGATTGTCCGTGCCGCCTGGCCGATAGTGGCATGCACATCGCTGGCATCACCGATATGAATTACGGCCCCGTTTTCATGCATGCTCAGGGGCGCTTTGTCGCCCCACTGTTTTGCAGCTGCATCAGTAGAAAGAGATACCTGAAAATCTGTCATCACAATTCCTTTATCGCTTGTTACACTAGAGAAAATGTCTAAACAACAACCTTATGCAGTTCACTACGTCTTTACTCCGCGGAACGCTTATACGTCGTTATAAACGGTTTCTGGCCGATGTCACCTTACCCGACGGTCAAACCGTAACCGCGCACTGCCCCAATACCGGCGCAATGACCGGATGTGCAGAGCCGGGCTACACAGTATGGCTGAGTCAATCGGACAATCCTAAACGAAAGCTGCCCTACACGTGGGAGCTGGCGCAGGATTTTGACGATAATTTCATCGGCATAAATACGCACAATGCCAATAAGCTGGTAGCGGAAGCACTAAATAACAAGTCCCTGGATGCATTTAATCAGGTTGAGAAGGTAAAAAGGGAAGTCACGCCGCCAGGTGCTACATCGCGGTTTGATTTCGCTTTTGAACGCCAGGGGAAAACAGAATACATGGAAGTGAAATCTGTCACATTAAATGAAGCCGGTGCAGGTTACTTTCCCGATGCAGTCACAACCCGTGGGCAACGTCACTGCCGGGAACTGGCGGAACTGGCCGCTCGAGGTGTTCCCACCACACTGGCGTTTTGTGTGCAGCACACGGGCATTAAAAGTGTCAGTGTTGCATCGCATATTGATCCACAGTACGCCGAAGCCGTACTTGAAGCGCACCGTAATGGTGTAAATATTGTGGCGTTCGGCTGCCTGATAAATCAACAAAAAGTGGAGATAAATCAATCACTCCCAGTGATAGTTTGAAAAATAGGTTGATTTTTTCTGTCACGACGCCATATTTGCGCCTTAATTTTAGCTTTCGTATGTCTCTCAGGACATCAATTTCGTGGTGTAGCGTTCTGTGCCGATACACCAAAGCAAAGCTTACTTTGGCATCATACATTGCCCGTTGTCGCTTATTTTGCTATAGATAATCGGTTATCCGGGACATTTTGGATGTCGTAGTGTAGGAGATGTGGCACATGCCAACAGGAAAAGAACAGAAATCGTTAGGACTTTTAGCATTAGCCGGGCTGCAGCCGTATCAGCCTAAGCCTGATGAAGAGTATATGAATGAGCCGCAAACGGAGCATTTTCGTTTGCTGTTGAAAGCATGGCGTGACCAGCTTCGCCAGGAAGTGGACAGAACCGTTACGCACATGAAAGATGAAGCGGCTAATTTTCCTGATCCGGTAGACCGGGCGGCGCAGGAAGAAGAGTTCAGCCTTGAGCTGCGTACACGCGACCGTGAACGTAAGCTGATCAAAAAAATTGAGAAAACGCTGAAGCGCATTGAAGAAGACGATTTTGGTTTCTGCGATCAGTGTGGCATTGAGATCGGTATTCGTCGCCTTGAAGCGCGTCCTACTGCCGACTTGTGTGTTGACTGTAAAACGATGGCAGAGATTAAAGAAAAGCAGATGCAGGGTTAACCCGCCGGCTGTTTTTCTTCATCCATCGGAGCAGCATCTGATGCTGTTCCGATGTTGCCTAATGGATGTGCAAACAATGCATATCAAAACGCTATGACCGCACCAGCTTCCGCCAGTTATACTGGCCGTTTCGCTCCTTCCCCTTCTGGCCCAATGCACTTTGGCTCGTTGCTGGCCGCTCTGGCAAGTTTTCTTGATGCCCGTGCAAACGATGGCATCTGGCGTGTGCGTATTGAAGATGTTGATATACCTCGAAGTATACCTAATGCAGACAAATGGATTCTGGATTCGCTGCACGCTCACGGCCTGACATGGGATGGTGAGGTGATTTACCAGTCTCAGCGGTCCGATGTTTATCAGGCACTCGTTGATAAGTTTCTCGCCGCAGACCAGGCTTATTTGTGTACCTGCACCAGAAAAATGATTCGTGATAATGGCGGGGTTTACCCGGGCACCTGTCGCAATGCTCATCATGACCTGAACAACACCGGTCGGCCGGCAGCTTCTATTCGCCTGAAACTGGATAGTCCGGTAACCGACTTTGCTGACCGAATATTAGGTTATCAGAAAATTCCGTCAGGCCACGCAACCGAAGATTACATCGTTCAACGTAAAGACGGCCTGTTTGCCTATAACCTGGCGGTGGTAGCAGATGATATTTTTCAAGATGTTACCCATGTTGTCAGAGGCAGTGATTTGCTGGAAACGACGGCCGCACACCTCAGCCTTTACCGCTTGCTTGGCAAGCCCGCACCACGCTATGCCCATATCCCGGTGGCTGCGACAGAGCCTGGGTATAAACTCAGTAAGCAAAATAAAGCGATTGGGCTGGATAATTCCCGCGCCGGTGAAAACCTGCTACACGCTTTAAAATTTTTGAATATGCCAGTGCCACACACCCTCGTTGCTGATAATTGTGATAAAATAATACGCTGGGCAATAAAGCACTGGGATTGTGATCGGCTACCTAAAACCCGTGAAGTGATTGTCGATAAAAGCGAATCCACTTATTATAACCAGAGTTAGCAGTTCGGAGAGTTCATTATTATTACGCGTGTGTTTGATTCCGTAAAACGGGTATTTAAAAAGTCAGACGATACTGAGTCATCGGTGAAGGGGTATGTACTCCCTCGCGCTGAGCATGGTATTTCGCGGGAAGATATTTCCGATAATGCCTTAAAAGTGTTGTACCGGCTTAACAATGCAGGGTTTGAATCCTATTTGGTAGGCGGATGTGTTCGCGATCTCATGCTGGGGATTATCCCGAAAGATTTTGATGTGGTGACCAATGCCACCCCGGAGCAAATCAAAGGGCTGTTTAAAAACTGTCGTTTGATAGGCCGTCGTTTTCGACTGGCGCATATCGTTTTCGGGCGCGATATTATCGAAGTGGCGACTTTTCGCGGTCATCACAGCGATACGGATAACCAGACGCTGGGTAAAGCCAGCGAACACGGGCAATTACTCAGAGACAATGTATTTGGCAGCATCGAGGAAGACGCAGAGCGTCGCGACTTTACCTTCAATGCCATGTACTACAACGTCGCCGACTTCACCGTTACCGACTTTGCCAACGGACGCGAAGCGATAGAAAAAGGTGAAGTGGCACTGATTGGCGATCCACAAGTCCGTTTTCGTGAAGATCCGGTACGCATGCTCAGAGCCGTACGGTTTGCCGTTAAGCTCAATATGGTTATCGCAGAGCACACAGCGGCGCCCATCAAATCGATGGCGAACCTGCTAAACAATATTCCGCCTGCCCGCTTGTTCGAAGAAACCCTGAAACTGTTTTTGTCCGGACAGGGAAAAGACACATTTCTAAAACTGCGTGAATACAACCTGCTTGAGCCATTATTTCCGCAGGTAGCTCCGCTTATAAAAGATGATAACAGTAAAGAGTTACATTTTATTCTACAGGTATTAGCGAACACCGACGATCGCATCAATAACAATCAACGGGTTACACCTGCATTCCTCTATGCAGCGTTGTTATGGTATCCACTGGAAGAGCATGCCCAGAAAGTTCAGGCAGAAGCTGGCCTGAATAATCATGATGCCTTCAATATTGCTGCCGGCGATGTTATCCACCGCCAGACCCAGCGCATCATGATCCCAAAACGCTTTTCAACCGTGATTCGGGATATTTGGATATTGCAGCAACGTCTGCCTCGCCGCTTTGGTCGTCGTGCCTTTCAGATGCTGTCTCATCCAAAGTTTCGGGCAGGCTATGATTTTCTGTTAGTACGCGGCCAGGTTGAAGGCGGGGAGTTGCTTGAACTGGCAGAGTGGTGGACGGAGTTTCAGTCTGCCGATAACGGCCAACAAAAACGCATGCTCTCCGCACTACGCAAGAAAGAAGGCGGCAAAACAAAACCCCGCCGTCGCAGAACGCCAAAAGCAAAAGGCAATACTGATGCATAAGGAGCATTGCTATATTGGTCTTGGCAGTAATCAGGGCGACTCTGATGCACTGCTTAGTTCTGCGATTGATGCTATCAATGAATTGAATGAGACCCGGGTATTAAAACCGTCATCATTTTATGCCAGTAGCCCGATGGGACCGCAAGACCAGCCCGACTTTGTGAATGCAGTCGTACTGGTAGAAACGTCTCTGGCACCGTTAGCCTTATTGCATGCATTGCAAAATATTGAAAACCAGCATGGCCGGATCAGAAAAGGTGAGCGTTGGGGTCCGCGCACGCTGGATTTGGATATTCTGATTTTTGGTAATCAGGAATTACAGAGTGAGGAGCTGACCATTCCCCACTATGGCATGGCCGACAGAGAGTTTGTGCTTGTGCCCCTTTTTGAAATTGCCCCGGGCATGGTTATGCCTGATGGTCAGCCGCTGGCGGCCTGGGTAGCCCGATGCAGTCTGGATGGGCTGCGCCGCCTCAGGACTTCCATTCAGCAATAAAATCCGTATAGTTCGCCTTTCTACTTTCGCAACTGCCAGTTCACGTTATGAAAAAAGTCACTGTTTCCGGGCTGCTCAAAAAAAAGCAGGCCGGTGAGAAAATTACCGCCCTAACCGCTTACGATGCCAGCTTCGCCAAGCTGTTTGATGACGAGCAGATTGATGCGCTTCTCATCGGCGATTCACTGGGCATGGTGCTACTTGGTCAGGACGATACGCTGAACGTTACGGTTGATGATATTGCCTATCATACGCGGGCCGTAAGACGAGGCGTTGAGCGTGCATTCGTGCTTGCAGACATGCCGTTCATGTCGTATGCCACGCCGGAAAAAGCCTATGAAAATGCGGCTACGCTGATGGCAGCCGGTGCCAGTATGGTAAAACTGGAAGGCGGTGCATGGCTTACCGATACAATACGTGGCCTGGTACAGCGCAGTGTCCCTGTGTGTGGTCATATTGGCCTCACTCCGCAGTCAGTTCATGTGTTTGGCGGCTTTAAAGTCCAGGGGCGCAACAGCGATCAGGCACAGCAAATCATTGATGATGCGCTGGCGCTTGAAAAAGCCGGTATTCAGCTTCTGGTGTTAGAGTGTGTGCCCTCATCGCTGGCTAAAATCATCACTGAAAAATTATCAATTCCGGTTATCGGTATCGGCGCGGGTAATCAAACCGATGGCCAGATACTGGTGATGCACGATATGTTGGGTGTCAGCGCCAATTATATGCCTAAATTTTCCAAAAACTATCTGGCAGAAACCGGCGATCTGCGCAAAGCCGTCAAAAGTTATATTAATGAAGTTCACAGCGGCGCCTTTCCTTCTGCCGACCACAGTTTCGAGTAAGATATGCAAACGGTTGAATCAATAAAAGCACTGCGGGAACATCGCCGTGAATGGCGACAGCAGGGCAAGCGTGTTGGCTTTGTGCCAACGATGGGTAACCTGCACGACGGTCATCTGGAACTGGTGAAAAAGGCGGTGGAAACCTGTGACGTGGTGATCGCCTCAATCTTTGTTAATCCCCTGCAGTTTGGTCAGAATGAGGACCTGGCAACCTATCCCCGTACCCTTGCTGAGGATAAGAAAAAGCTTACCGCACAGGGTGCAGATTTGCTGTTTCTGCCGACTATTGAGGAAATGTATCCCCGCGGTCTGAAGCAACAGACTTTTGTTGAGGTGCCGGGTATATCCTCGATTATTTGTGGCGCCAGCCGGCCGGGACACTTTCGCGGCGTAGCAACGGTGGTGTGCAAACTGTTTAACATGGTACAGCCGGATTGTGCGTTCTTTGGACAAAAAGATTACCAGCAACTGCAGGTTATTCGGCTTATGGCCCGGGATCTTTCGATGGATATCGATATTCAGGGTGTGCCGACACAACGAGCGACCGATGGACTGGCACTAAGTTCGCGTAACGGCTACCTGAATGACGAGCAGCGCAAGTTGGCGCCAATGCTGTATAAAACGATGCAGAATGTGGCTGAGAATCTGCGCCAGGGCGACACTAACCTGATGCAGTTATCCAAGTCAGCGGTTGATAAGCTGTCACAATATGGATTTAAGCCTGATTATATTGAGATCCGTAATGGCGAGACGCTGCAGGCTGCTACCAGCGATGATAACCATCTGGTGATCCTGGCGGCGGCTTATCTGGGGACCACCCGCCTGATTGATAATCTGGAAGTCGTTCGCTAATTTCGTTCAGACACTGGCTGACGTTCGCACTACCTGGTCGGCCAGCTTTATCAGCTCTTTCCAGATCCGCATCCCTTTCGCTATCTCCACCTGCTCTGCCAGAATATTCTGCAAATCGGTTTTGGTTGTCAGCGGGTTAGCCAGCACGACACGAAACACCGTGATAGCCTGCGAATTTGTGTTAGGACACTCAAGACGCGTACGCGAAACAAAGGATTTTCCGGCCTCACGCTGCGCTTTTTGTACGCCCACCACAAGACGATCTATCTTTTGGTTCAGACGTACCTTGTCAGCGTCACTGGCTACCTTAAGCGCCTTTTGAACTTGCGGCGGGCACACCCGGTAAGTGAGTAGTGACAAAGTGGGTGTCGTTGTCAGCGCAAAATCGTCGTGTACATCAATCATCGATGCGAAGGACTGCGCCTTTTCGATATTCTGATCAATAATCAGCTCGTAGCCACGGCGACCTAAAATATGAAGGGTGGAATACACCATCATCGCCATGCCATTTCTGGAGCCTTCCAGCGTGGTAGCCCCCAAGTCTTTAGAGCCTTCCCGCAGTATGTACTGGGCGTGATGGCGCACCGCGTTGGCATCCTCGGGATCTTTAAAGATAGCCATGCCCGCGCCCATCGGCACATACATCTGTTTATGCGCATCAATGGTCACAGAATCAGCTTTGGCAATACCGTTTAACTTCGCCCGGTTGTTTGACGAGAATAATGTGGCCCCACCCCAGGCAGCGTCCACGTGAAACCAGCAGCCCAGCTCTTTGGCCACATCAGCAAGCTCATCCAGCGGATCGACATGACCGGTTTCTGTAGTACCACCAATGCCCACGATGGCCAGCACTTTATTACCGGCTTCCTGATATCGCTTGCCTTCACGAAGCGCATCTTCTGGATCAAGTGTTTGTGCAGGACACGGCAGGCTTAGTAGCTGCTCTCTGCCCAGGCCCAGTGCATCCACCGCTTTGGATAACGAATAATGACCACGCTTGGAACAAATCACACCCAGATTGCCAATATCATAATGCCGATATGCAGCGGCCAGTCCTGCTCTGGCGACACCAGAAAACCCTGGTTGCGGGCCCAGTAATTTATTGCGCGCCACCCATAGCGCGGTGATATTGGCAATCGTGCCGCCTGAGCAAAACGCACCTAACGCATGGCGGGCGCTGTGCAGGTATTGTTCATAAAACGAATCATCGCGGTCATAAATCAGATTGTGCATCATACCCAGCACCTGGCGCTCAAGGGGCGTAAATGCTTTTGACGTCTCAATTTTAACCAGATTCTGATTCAGCCCCACAAGCAGTTTAGACAGTGGCAGGTGAAAATATGGCAGCGCTGAGGTCATATGACCAATGAAAGTAGGCGAGTAAGTATTTACCGAATGCGCTACCAGCTTCTCAAGCAACGATTCTGCGTGAGAGGAAACAAATTCAGGTGACTCAGGAACGGCGGGCAGCGAGAAATCCTGCTCGATTTCTTCCAGCGAGGTTTTTTTGGTCACCACATGCTGAGACAGAAAGTCCATGATGTTGTCGGACAAGTGCTGCTCAATTTGTGCTAATTTTGAGTCTTTGTGTTCAGGCTTGGTAAAGACCCGAAACAAGTGCTTAAGACTAACCTGTGCTTCACCCACCACTCAACACACCTCTGTTTATCCGAAACCGGACCTGACGGACAGTTGTATTCCGGTACAATTACCTGCCCGCCTTACGCTATTTGTTCTTACTGCTGAAAGTTTAATAATGACTTTCAAAGGAGCCGAACTTTACCCCATATTAGCATTCACGCCAAGCCGTCGCGTCGTGTTCAGCCTTTTATTCTCTTTATTCGTACAATAAGTTATCTTTATTACATAACCGTATTTTCTTGTTACCCACATTGAGAATTGGTTTTATTGTTGGCTTTGCTATAGTGAGTAGATGATAAGAAAGGAAAACGGTCATGCCGATACGCGAAATTACAGATCCTTTTCGGCTCGAAGATATTGTCCCTTATTTTCAACCGATTGTCGATTTGCAGCACGACAGAGTCTGGCGTTATGAATGCCTTGCCCGGTTAGTCACTCCCAGTGAAAAAGTGTACCTGCCCAACGAGTTTTTATACTTAATTGAGCGACACAACCATGTTCAGCAGCTTACCGAAACCATGTTTCACCAGAGCGCCCGCTACTTTGCCGATAAGCATGTATGCTGGAATATCAATGTGGATTTATCCGACTTGAAAAGCCCGTCATTGTTAAACCTGCTTAAAACGCATTTAAGTGATCCTGCTGCTGCCACTAAGGTCAGTATCGAGGTGAGCGCGAAAACGGCGATGCAGAATATCCCCCTTCTTGCTGAGGTCGTCGGCCGGGTTCAGGAATTGGGTGTTGGCGTATTTGTAGATAACGTCGGGCGCGTTCCGGGAAACATTAAAAGTTTGCTTGCCATGCCGCTTCGTGGCATCAAGCTGGACGGCGGGCTTATCAGGCAATATGACACCAACCCGGCGGTTCAGGAGTATGTTGACTATGTCTGCGAGCAGGCTGCTGCCCACAAGGTCAGTGTGATTGCCGAGCAGGTGGAGGATACTACCACGCTTGAGATTGTTGAGCGTTTACCTATTCATTACGCCCAAGGATTTGTCTTCAGTACGCCGAAGCCGTCCCTGGACAGTATTTAATTGTCTTCCTCTGGCTGGCAGCTCAGCTGCCAGCAAACCTGCCCACTGGCACGGTATTTACGCTCAAATGGCGTAAAATCATCGCCCTCAGGCACCTGCTGCAAATCCCCTTTTACCCCATAGTGTGCGGCTGCCTGGGCAAATTCCAGCAGATAAATCAGCCAGTTGCTGCGTACTTCAACGTGCCCGGTGAGCGCCATCAAATCGGCAAAGGCAGCACTACCATGCCATCGCTTCTGGACCTGTGAGCTTTTAGGATAAGGATTGGGATAAAACAGGCAGTGCTGCGCTACCGTGATATTGTGCTGGTTGAGCAATCGCCAGAAATCGATAACATCAGCGCGCTGCACAAGATAGTTAGCAGCGTGTTGTTGATAATGCGCGTGCTTTGAGACCCGTGCTGCTGACTTGTCCAGACCGATAACCTTCGCCTGCGGATTAGCCACTGCCAGTCTGGCTGTACTCTCGCCCACGCCACAGCATGAATCAACAATCAGCGGCCCCTGCCAGCCATCCAGCCATGCCATCACTTCATCGAAAGCCTGCTGCGTATGCGCGCTCACAGGTCTTTTGCTTTGACTTTGCTGGTAACGTTTAACCAGCTCATCCAGCTTCTCGTGCGGCCCGGTCTGCGCGGTCTCGATACTCCGGGAGTTTCCGGTGATGTTACTCATCAGCTTCGGATACCTTTGCCGGTTTTTAACAGATAATACGCCACCCCAAAGAGTAAGATATTAAACCCTACCAGTAAGGTCAGCGATGTGGTTATCCCGACATCGGATACCCCCAAAAAGCCATACCGGAATCCGTTGACCATATACACCACCGGATTGGCTTTGCTGACAATTTGCCAGAACTCCGGCAATAGCGATAGTGAGTAAAACACGCCGCCCAGGTAGGTCAGTGGTGTCAGCACGAAGGTCGGTACCACGCTAATATCATCAAAGCTTTTGGCAAATACCGCATTAATTAACCCTGCTGTAGAAAACAAGATGGACGTCAGTAATACCACGGTTACTATGACCAGCGGGTTGTGGATTTGTACATCGACAAAAAACAGGGACACCAGCGTAACAATAATGCCTATCAGAATTGAGCGGGCAACGCCGCCGCCCACGTAGCCGGCAATGATGACGGAAGTAGGCACAGGAGCAACCAGAAGCTCTTCAACATTGCGCTGAAACTTAGCACTGAAAAACGATGAACTGACGTTGGAATAGGAGTTTGTAATCACCGACATCATTATCAATCCCGGTACGATAAATTCCATGTAAGTGAACCCATCCATACGCCCGATGCGATCACCAATCAGATTACCGAAAATAACAAAGTACAGGCTCATGGTGATGGCAGGCGGCACCAGCGTTTGCACCCAAATGCGCAGAAAACGGGTACATTCTTTGATCCAGATTGTATTTAGCGCCACCCAGTTATTTTGTTTATGCACGTGCTTCCCCCTGCTGTTGTCTGCCCGACTCCACCAGTCTGACGAAGAGTTCTTCTAATCTGTTGGCCTTGTTTCTCATACTGAGCACCTGAAATCCCTGTTCGGATAGTTGCGTGAACACAGGATTCAGTCCTTCCTGCTTTTCAACATCCACTTCAAGTGTGTGGTTATCCACCACGCGATATTCAAAACCGCTTAATGTCGGTGTTTTATCTGTCTCAGCCAGGTCCAGAATAAAGGTCTCAGTGCTTAGCGTAGACAATAAGGCTCGCATGGTGGTGTTCTCAACGATGGTGCCCTTATCGATAATGGCGATGTTACGGCACAGGCTTTCGGCTTCTTCCAGGTAGTGGGTGGTAAGAATAATCGTAATGCCCTGCTCATTGATTTGTTTTAAAAATGTCCACATGGAGCGGCGAATTTCAATATCCACGCCAGCGGTTGGCTCGTCCAGTATCAATAGCTTCGGCTCGTGCATCAGCGCTCGGGCAATCATCAGGCGTCGCTTCATGCCGCCGGACAACTCACGGGCGCGGGCATTACGTTTTTCCCACAAGTCCAGCTGACCCAGGTATTTTTTTGCACGCTCTTTGGCTGTATTGCGAGGTACACCGTAATAACCAGCCTGGTTGAGCACAATCTGCAAGACTGTTTCAAACTGATTGAAGTTAAATTCCTGCGGTACCAGACCAATACAGGCTTTGGCCGCTTCTTTTTGTGTATGCAGATCATAACCGAACACGCTTACCTGTCCGGCACTGGGGTTAACCAGCGAACTGATGATACCGATTGTGGTCGACTTCCCGGCGCCATTTGGTCCGAGTAACGCGAAAAAATCACCGTCGCGAACGGTCAGGTCCAAACCCTTAAGGGCTTCCACACCGCCCTTATAGGTCTTTCTCAACCCGGAAATATCTAATGCATTCATATTACAGCCTGTTGAAAGGGTATTATTCCGGCCTGATGCCGTGCATCTGCCTGAAAGAATTGATGTTGCATGTGACTAATATACAGAATCGTACACAGATGTGTTTGAAAAGCGTATTTTCAAGAAGAATTTTGCGGGAAACGGATAAATTGCAGCGTGTTGCGATAGAAAACTACGCGAAAACCAGTGAACGAAAAGCGCTTGAGGAAAGTCTGATAACCAGCCCGAAAAACAACTTCGTGTCATCCGGGCTGTATTCTGTCTGTCTATTGTGCAGCGGTGAGCGCGTCTTGTTCACCGCGCAGGGTCATTACCACCTTTCTGTCAAAAAATAACATTTCCCGGCTGATAGGGTCGCTACCTCGCGGCGTTTCCCCTTTCGCTGATGTAAGTAACTGCTTACTGTCAACACCCTTTTTGATGAGGTAGGCCTTAACGCTATTCGCCCGCTGATTAGATAGTGCCAGATTAAATGTTTCGTCGCCCCGGCTGTCTGCATAGCCGGTCAGTTCTAAAAATAATCCGGGATGCTGCTCGAGTACATCGGCTAAACGATCAAGTTGTGCCTGATAGGCAGGTTCCAGGTTATCGGAGCCTGTTTTAAACTGTATGGCACTTTGGATATTCTGCCAGACTCGCTGTTTACTCTGCATTTCTTCAATACTGGCATCCGCGCTGAGCAGCGCCTGTTCGGATGAAAAAAGGTCTGACTGGGTTTTTGCCAGGGTTTGCTGAGTATCCTCAAGGGCGTCGGTTTTAACAATATTATCGCCCATGACAGCGCCAAACATACCGGCCGCCGCAGCACCAATTGGCCCGGCAATGATTGCCCCGACAAGCACGCCTGTGCCCAGACCAATACCCACTGCTTTATCCTGCTTTGCCTTAAGCGCTTCATTTGAATAGCTATCTTGCGCTGCATGCGCAGTACCACTAAGAGCTAAAATCAATACTATTGAGTGTGCTATACGCGTTTTCATTTTTTTTCCTTTCAGGTGTATTTGACGAAAACAAGTTAACCACCTGACTCAGGCAAACTTCGGTGTCAAAGATGGCAAACCGGGGAAGAAAAATGATGAAATGTAGTTTGTCAGCAAATTCTGGTGAGCTGCAGTGTTCAGACGGGAAAATGTGTCACAATTGTGGCGGAGTTATGGATTTTATGCCGAAGTTCCCTTGTCACTGAATTTGTTGTGTATAGTAGCTTCCGGTTTATTTGAATTTAAATTGGACTGAGATATGCCGCGCACTATCGCTTTGGTAGAAGACGACGCTGTTATTCGCGATAATTATAAACTGGCGCTTGAAGCACAGGGCTATCACGTCAGCGCCTACCAGGATCGCCCGTCAGCCTCAAACGCTTTTAGCGAGAAACTGCCTGACCTGGCAATTATCGATATCGGGCTGAATGATGAAACAGAAGGCGGATTTATGCTGTGTCAGCAGCTTCGTCAGCTTTCCGGCTCGCTGCCTATCATTTTCTTTACCGCCAGAGATAACGATGTCGATACTATCAGCGGGCTTCGTATGGGCGCAGATGACTATCTGACTAAAGATATCAGCATGGCACACCTGTTAGCGCGGATCGCGGCGTTATTTCGTCGTACAGATCTGCTTTCAACGCCAAAAGTTCAGGCTGACCAGTACCGGCTTGGGCATTTGCTTGTTGATGCCAGCCGGATGACAGTGACGTGGAAGCAACAGCCGGTCGCGCTGACTGTCACGGAATTCTGGATGCTACACGCGCTGATCCGTCATCCGGGTCATGTAAAAAGTCGGCAGCAATTGATGGATGAGTCACGGATGGTGGTTGACGATACAACAATCACCTCGCACATTAAGCGCATCAGGAAAAAGTTTATCCAGTCAGACGACACTTTCGATCATATTGATACGGTTTATGGTATGGGTTACCGGTGGCAGGAGTAGTAATACACCGTGCGTATTCGCTTTTCTATTCGGCTTCAGCTGCTAATTGTCTCACTGCTCCTTCTGGCCATCCCCTGGCTGGGATACAAATATGTGTGGGAACTAGAGCAATATCTTCGTGCCGGTCAGGAACAAACGCTGCTGGGCACCGCACGGGCCGTAGCAACAGCGTTGCATGAACGGCCCGCCCTGTTTGACAGTCAGTCAGCCTATCTGAAAAACGTCAGGCCGGGCACAGACCTGTATGCACCGCCTATTCCCGGGCCAGTGCGGCTTGACGGAGCGCTCGGCGACTGGCAACGCGTTGCGCACCTTGCCAGGCAATACGATGAAGCGCAGATTGTAACGCGCTTTGGTCAGGCGCCCCCCTTTCCTGCGGTTTCGATGTCGTTTACTCACATGGTGGGGCGGCACGGAAACTATCTTTACGCCCAGTTCAATGTGACTGACGATAAGGTTATCTGGCGCGCTGACAACAGCCTTTCAGTCGACAGAAGTGATCACTTACTTATTGGCCTGACCAATGAAAATAGTGAGCTTCAGCGCTATATCATCGCGCCATACGGACCTGGCTGGGTCAACGCCTATCATTTGCCGGATGAGGCCGACAATTACCGGGCACAGGAAAATGCACTACGCATACAAGGAAACTGGCAGCAAACCTCGACCGGTTATAATATAGAGTTGCGTTTTCCCTTATCAATGACCTCCGGCTCTCTGGCTTTCGCGCTGGTTGACGTTGATGATCCCGACACGCGCGTGAAGCGCTACGCCATTGGCACAGCCAACCCTAATGAATTAACAGCGCTGGGGACGGTGGTCACACCCTCACCCGAAATTGAGCGTATTCTGGCTGGCCTTGAATACGCAGACTCGCGGGTATGGGTTGTCGATAAGCACAAGCGCGTATTGGCCCGTGCCGGTAATATCCAGTCTGCCGGTGGACTCAATGCACCTGCTGCTGCAACAGGCGAATCCTGGTGGGACTATATTGAACAGCAATGGCTGGTCCCGCTTTATTATCGGATACTCACCCGCCCGCCCGCTGACTTTGTTGACGAGCTGGAAAATGCTTACGCCCTTGCCGGACAGGACATCAATGGTGCATTGGCCGGCGATTCTGAAACACTCTGGCGTCTCACGCCGGACAACAAAGCAGTCATTTTATCTGCTGCCTATCCAATTTTTATCAATAAGCAGGTAATGGGCGCTGTGGTGGTAGAACAAACCACCAACGGGATCCGAACCCTGCGAAATCAGGCACTGGAAGAATTATTTAACGTCATACTGGCCGTCATGTTGTTAGGCATCACCGCGCTGGCGCTATTTGCAAATCGCTTATCCGGCAGAGTCAGAAAGCTGCGCGACGATACAGAAGCGGTCATTGATGACAACGGAAAAATTGTCGGACAACTTCCTGCTGCGCGCCGGTTTGATGAGATTGGCGATCTTCATCATGCGTTCGCCGACGTGCTGGGTCGCCTTCAACAATACAATTCATACCTTGAAAATATGGCTTCGCGGTTATCCCATGAGCTGCGCACGCCCGTGGCAGTGGTACGCTCTTCACTGGATATGCTGGAGCAGGCATCGGATAAAGCGCAGCAACAGGTATTCACAGCCAGAGCGCAGTCCGGACTGGCACGCCTGAGTAATATTTTAAACAGTATGAGTGAGGCAACCCGCCTGGAGCATGCAATTGCTCAGGATACCAAAGAAGAGTATCCGATTATTGACGTGATTAAGGGATGTGTTGAAAGTTATCGGCACACTTATAGCGAACGCAAATTTGCGCTCAGCCTGCCCCAATCAGAAATGATGGCAACCGGGTCGCCCGAGCTGTTTGCGCAGATGCTGGATAAAATTATCACCAACGCGGTGGAGTTCAGTACTTTGCACAGCACGATAGCAATTGCCGCGCATAAACAGGCAAAACACCTGGTCCTGACGGTGACAAATCAGGGCCCGGTACTGCCCCCCAATATGAAAAGCCAGCTGCTGCAGTCCATGGTTTCTGTACGCCAGTCGGCTGCTACTGCTGATGATACAACGCCCCATCTTGGACTGGGGCTTTACATAGCATCAATGATCTGTCAGTACCACAAAGGCACTATTGATATTGCCGATACGCCGGATAAACACGGCGTGACTGTCACCGTGTCCATTCCCGTCAGGATGGCTTAACATCCTCGTCTGAATCACTACTGGCATGCTTCATCATCATACGCTGACGTCGTTTTGCCATCATATTAGCGAAACGGCGCATACTCACCGTGGTGTCTTTTTCATCGATAATATCAATGCCCAGCAAGTTTTCCAGCAAGTCTTCCAGTGTCACGATGCCTTCCAGGCCGCCATATTCATCGACCACCAGCAAAATATGGATGCGCTTTTGCAAAAACTGGTCGAATATACTGGGCAGAGGCATGGTGTTAAGGACAGTCACCATGGATATCGCGTAATTTTTCAAAGGATTATCGCCCTCTCCTTTGGCCTGGGCCACCAGCAGATCTGAGCGCATTACAAATCCCGCGATATTTTCAGAGTCATCTTCTTCGTAAATCGGAATGCGTGAATATTCAATTTTTGCGTGCTGATTGAAAAATGCCTCAACGGTCAGCTCTTCGCTTACTGAAAACATCGCTGTGCGGTGCGTCATTGCATCTTTAACCTTTAGCTCATGCATGCTTAACAGGCTCTGCATCAAAGCAGCCTCTTGCTGAGCCAGTTGACCTTCCTGGCCGGACAGCTCTGCCATTGCCTGTAATTCGTTGCGGCTTAAGCCTCTTAGCGGACTGTCTTCTTTGAAACCTTTGGTGAGCTTTTCAGACATCACCACAAACGGATACATTGCCACGGTGAGGTATTTCAGAAAATAAGCCGTCGCCGGTGCCAGAGCACGCCAGTAGGTCGCACCGACCGTTTTCGGTATGATTTCAGAAAAGATAAGAATCAGCAGCGTTAATACGGCGGAAATTACACCCAGATACGCTTCACCAAAAACCACCGCGGCTTGAGCACCAGCGCCTGCCGCACCCATGGTATGAGCAATTGTGTTCAGACTCAGAATTGCCGACAGGGGTTTATTGATATTTTCTGTCAGACTGCGCAGCAAACTACCACTGGGGCGTTCCTCTTTCTCCAACACTGAAATATAGGCTGATGACACACTGAGAATCACCGCTTCAGCAATACTACAAATGAATGAAAAGCCTAGTGCAATAAACACATAGACAATAAGTAGAAACATCCGTGGATTCCGAAATTTTAGTTACAACAACGCCCATTATGAGCAAGTCAGCGAAAGTTACAAGTCAAGCAGTCTGATTGGCAGCACAAACAAAAACACCGTCTGACGACGGTGTTTTTTTAAGCGACCTCAGACGTCAACCCCTGCAAGGGTGCATACGCCTGAAACGCCGGAACAGAGCAAATCTGCTATGAATTGGTTGTGGCTGCCTCGCTCTTTTTAAAGCGCGAAATGACTGACCAGGCCTCCAGCATGACCAGAATACTAACAACCAGCACCACCGCATCTAAGAAGACTAGCAGATAGTTTTCGGCCAGATAGTATTCCTTGAGCTTTATTACCCCGGCAAAGAAAGCCATGACGAGCACAAAAAACATCGGAATCAATGTGTATTTGGCCGGCCGACCCAGCTTGATTAACATGACCGAGATAACCAGAAGTGTAAGGCTGGCCAGGATCTGGTTGGTTGACCCGAATAACGGCCAGATGATCATACCACCGCTACCTGATGAGCCGCCTGCACCAAACGCTAACAATAAGCAGGTGCCTACCGCGAGCAGTGTTGCTACCGCACCGTTTTTAAGGGCGCTCAGACTATAAATTTCGCCCCACTCCTGAATGATGTAACGTTGTAATCTGACGCCTGAATCCATTGTAGTACCGGCGAAAAGTACAACCATTGTAGCCAGGATTGTTGATGAGAAGTCCACCGGTAACCCCCAGCCCGAGGCGATAAGATTAGCCCCGCCGTTGATAAAGGCAGAGACGCTTCCAGCGCCCAGATGGCTGTACACTTCATGCCATTCTTCAGGAGAGGCTGCCAGTGCGACCCCGGATACTGCAACGATGGTGATCAACGCCAGGCTGCCTTCGCCTACCGCGCCCAGATAGCCCACAAAGCGCGCATCGGTTTCTTTGTTAAGCTGTTTTGAACTGGTACCAGAAGCAACGATGCCATGAAACCCGGATACGGCACCGCAGGCAATGGTGACAAACAATAGAGGAATAATACTTGGCGTACTTTCTGCGGTTTGCGAATTAAACGCCGGCGCTGTGATATCAGGCATGGCGAAGAACACGGCCCCATACAGTAAAAGCAGACCAACAATCAGCTGCATGCCATTGATAAAGTCGCGGGGCTGAAGCAGCATCCATACCGGCAACAATGAGGCGATAGCAGCATAGATAAACAGAATAATAATCCAGTTAGCCGTGTCAGCCAGCCCGAACATGGTTTCAGGAAGCTCAATAGGGATATAGCTACCCGCATATACAGAGGCGTAAAGCACAATGATCCCGACCACACACATAGGTATCAGGCTGAAATTTCGTTTCAGTAACTGTCCGATGACCAACGCCACCGCAATCGCTGTCCATGCCGGGAATACCGCATTGGGCTGATCCACAAACGAGTTTGCGATAACCACACCAAATACTGCATTTACCATCAACAGTACCAAAAAGATAACAATCATAAATAATGAGCGGGTGCGCTTACCGATTACCGATTCTGACAATGCCCCCATCGACTTACCTTTGTGGCGGGCACTTGCCCACAATGCGCCCATGTCATGCACACCAGCGAATAGAATGGTACCGAAAACGACCCAAAGTACCGCCGGCACCCAGCCCCAGTACACGGCGATTGCCGGGCCAACAATTGGCGCAGCACCGGCTACAGAGGTAAAGTGGTGTCCCCACAACACCACCTTGTTGGTAGGAACAAAATCTTTACCGTCATTCAATTCGTGAGCGGGTGTGACATTATTATCGTCAAGCCTGAATATTTTGGTCGCTATGAACTTTGAGTAGAAAAACCACCCGATGATCATACCGACAATACCCAGTAAGACTATGGTAATTGATTGCATAGTGTTGTCCTGGTAGCGCTGAAATGCGTCATGTTGTCTTTTGTTTGTATATCGTTTTATTAATCGCTTGGTGATAAAAGCGTAAACGGTCGCAGGCAAGCTTACTGCCGTTGATGTGATTATACGTTGCAGTCACATAAAACTTCGCCACCTTTACGACTAAAGTCTAAGGCTCTTATTTTAACCGTTGTACTATCTGAACAATAAATCTGCAATACGCAAATCAGACCAGCACTATGATGCTGTGCCGGTCGCTGGTTCAGATTGATTAAAACGCTGAAATAGCCAGCCCAGAAGTACCAGTGACGCGCCCAGGCCAAGAAATGAGATAGCACGCCACAGACCAGACAGATGACTCATATCGATGACAAATACTTTGCACACCACAACCAGCAACACGCCGAACCCCGCCTTCTTGAGTGCCTTCAAATTTAACCGCTGAGCGGCGAAAAGTAATGCGGTGGCCAGAAGCAGCCAGACGACAGAGTAGGTGTACAGCTCTGACTGGGAAAATCCCTGTGACAATTGCAGGCTTGTCTTGTGAAAGGCTAAGCGTATTAACGCATTGATCCATAGAACAATAAAAATGCCGCCGATGGCAGACTGTATCGTTCTGAAGGTCCGCACATGGCGCCAGGCATAAGCGAGCCAGCAAAGGGCCGCGCCCGGCAGCCCCCACAATATAGTCAGCCAGATCCCAGCGTGGTCACTACTGAATAACCGGCTTGCAAAAAATGGATTGTCGCCGACAGATAAACCCCAGTGGAACATCAGTGCCAGGGTAACCAGAATCGCCGAAAATGCGTTGAATACTCTGGGTACTGTGGCATGAGTGCTGCGCCAGCGATACACCGCTGCCAGCAGTAACCAGTTGCACGACAGCAGTGTGGCAGTTTTATAATCAATATCACTGATGTAGGTTTCCCCCGTCAGCCACCAGACCGAAAGATGGGTCGTCATCAACGCCAGAACATGCAATACCACACCTGTAAACCAACGCCTGTTGCCTTCATCTGGCGTGTACCAGCAACTGAACAACAGCGGCATAAGCACAAGAATGTAAGTGAGCAGCGGCGTATTGGCTGTTGAGCTGTCAGGTGAAAGCAGTGACCAGCCCCATAGCAGTGTTGTTAATCTGGCGACGAGCACCGCCGCAGCAGCCTTGTAAATCCATGCCGGTATTTTAATCTGCTGCCTGACAGACTGAAAAACGAGTAAACCAACTTGCCAGCCCAGAAAGACAGATAACAAACTGCCCGAAAGCTGCATAATGGCAATCACCAATAAACACGCGTGCAGTGTTAGCGTGACATGAAGCCGCGTAAGGCTACGCGCGCATCGGGTCAGTGTAATGGCAGCAATCAGGCCATAGAAGGCCAATATTACAGTCAGACCTGCAATTACCCCACCGGGTTCGTTCTCGACGCCCGTAACGGTTACTAATAACAGCGTCAGTATGGGCGCACTGAGTGTATACAAGCTATGAAAAACGGCATGTGCTTTATATTGCCTGCTCATAGCAATACCAAAGATGCTCAGGATTAATGCAGCGCACTGGGTAAATAGCAAAACAGGCGATGATAATGTTAACGATATAGCCGATGCCTCTGCCACAGCAATAGTCGCTAATCCTATTATCAGAAGCGCCATTGGCGGCAATATTGCAAACTGGCGCACTCTGGCACTGATCAGTAATAGCATCCCACTGAAAAGTGCGCTTAATAGATATATGTCGCTTTGACTATCAACTAACCACATCGCGGTCGTGACATAGATGCCTGTTAGCATAGCGGCAGTCAGAGCCAGTCTGGACGGGAACCAGGCCTCAGATTCTTTAACAAGACGCAAAAGCCACCCGGCCACCGGTGTCACACCGTACAGATAAAGTAATCCCCCTGCGTTTAATAAAACAGCGTTAATATCTGTCGTGTCAGCAGATAGCAGCGCGCCAAAAGCGAGCACTACGTGCGCCCCCAGTGCCGCTGCAGCAAGCTTAGGTTGCCGGGTTCGCTGGCTGATATAACTTGCTGACGCAGTGACCAGACAAAGATACGCAGAAAGAAGAAGTAAGGAACTGCTTTGCGTGGACACAAAAACAGGTACCAGATAGGCACCAGCGATGCCGACCACCGCCAGTAGTATGCCATAGCGCAAAGTCAGCCACGTCGACACCAGGGACAATATGGCGAGTAGCGCAAATGCCAGAGAAGCGCTGATAAGGGAAAATGCATTAAACGCCACCATGATGACCGCATAACAGCAAATGATACCGCCACAGGCGATAGCGGCGGGAATATAGGGCGTGTTTACGTTGAACTTCTGTCGGTGTCGGGTCAGATATTCTGCAACCATCACCAGGCAAACCCCAAACGCTCCTCCGAAAGACAGGCGTATGGCCGGTGACAAAATACCCGCCTCGACAGCGTATAGCGCCAGAAAGACCCCGCCCAGTGCCAGCGCTATGCCACCAAGCCAAAGTAGCCCGTAATGTTTTAGCTGGTGAATGACCATTGCCGGGAATACAGACGCTTTACGCTTTCTGATCGGGCGTTGTGCGCTCGCCGCTGTTACATGATCTTCGGCGTGAAGCGATGCTGGCGATGATGAGTGCAGGACTAGCGTATCACGCTTTACAGGTGACGCATGCTCAAGACGATACAGGCGTGCTTCCAGTTTTTTTATTCGGCTTAGCAGTGTAATAAACAGCGCAACTATCACCAGCCCTAACGCGAGCAGAAATCCTTCCATGCCTACCTATCCCTGATGTGTATAGCAATCAGATTACCACCATTGGGTAACAAGAGCATCCCACCCAGTGATTATTGTGGCTCTGATTCATTACTCACTTTATCTGTTAGATAGTCGGCCAGCGCCTGAAAGGCTGGCAGCTGGGGGGATAACTGAGAATGATAAATTAGTAGTTGCTTCACACAGATGTAGCCGCGTTGACAGATTTAAGGTTATTTCTGAAGATTCGTTCTTCTAATTGAGGGCAGAGTAAAGTCCCGCACTTATGTGTTTAATTCTCGTTATATTTAGTTTACGTGTTGCAAGACATGCCAAAATATTTCCATGGTGGCAAGGGCATAGCCTATAACTAATTTACGAAAACAAAAAAGGCCGCTTGCTCGACCTTTTTTCAAGTGACTAGATGTCAGCTAAGATTATTCAAAAATCTTCGATAAGACCGACATGGATGTCGGAAGTGCAGAAAATGCAGAAGCAATTTTCTGTCAACACCAGCACCTACTGTACGACCACGTGACTTCGGACTTCCTGCCCTTCGCCCCTCGGGGGCATCCCTTACAGGATATTCACAAGATTGGTGTTGAGCCCCCCCTCAGTCTTAGCTCGTTGGTGTGAAAAGTGAATTCCACGGATGGGTCAAATTGCTTTTTAGTAATCCTTGCGTTTTGAGGGCGTATAAAAACAAAAAAGGCCGCTTGCGCGACCTTTTTTTTCAAGTGACTAGATGTCAGCTAAGATTATTCAAAAATCTTCGCTACAACACCAGCACCTACTGTACGACCACCTTCACGGATTGCGAAGCGCAGACCTTCGTCCATCGCGATTGGTGCAATCAGTTCTACTACGAACTTCAGGTTGTCGCCAGGCATGACCATTTCTACGCCTTCTGGCAGCTCTACTGCGCCCGTTACGTCAGTTGTACGGAAGTAGAACTGTGGACGGTAGCCTTTGAAGAATG